>JBOGNJ010000128.1:0-63548 GCA_050746905.1 Candidatus Acidiferrales bacterium | reverse complement strand
ATGGTGACCGAGCCCGTTGAATAGTTAATGCTGCTGGTGGATTGAGCTACGAAGTTGGCTGTCGGGCTGCCGAGGGAGCCTGTGTTCGCCGTTGTGGCGATGCAACCTTTGTGGAACCACGGGCAGTCGCCAATCTGCGCTTTTCCGCCGACCGAGATCAGCACACTGAACGGGGACACGGCCGTATGCGCCAGGGTATGCGTGAAAGTGGTCGTTGAACCGTTGCCCGTGCCAATGGCCTCGCCGGTGACCTGCGTCCCAGCGGAATCAAACGTCGTATAGTTTGAACCCCAGGCAGCGTTCAGGTTGCCAATATTCCCATTGTACTTCTGCCACAGATAATCGCGCAGGCTGCAGGGGCTCGAGATGGAGCACGGCGTGGTGGGATTGGTGGCCAGAGCTTTCGAGTAAACTTTGGTGTCCTGATATAGGAATGACTTTGAGGCGGAATACGACGGAGATTCAGCAAAAGTGCGCACCGGCGAGGTAAGCAGCGTGGTAAAGGCAGGATTGTTAGTCGTCTTGCCTCCGGCGAAATCCGGCCCGGCTCCCGCGCCGGTGAACCAGTCGGAATCATCTGTAAACACACCCAACAAATAAGGGCTGTTCGAGGTTACTTGGGTAATGGATGGGTCGGCTCTGAGAAGATCATTTTGAAATTCCGTGCTGAGCTTTGGATCAAAGACATCGAATAGCGCTCCGCCGCGCCAGCCTGTCCAGTTATTGTTGCTTCCACTAATTTCATCCTTGATGGGTTCTGTCAGAAAACCGAACGTATTGATGGCTGCTTCTGAGCCTGGCCTTATCTCGGTTATATACGGTATCGGAATCGGCTGCTTGCCACCGGGCCATACGCCCTTGTTGCTGGTCTGCCAGGGCAAGGTATTTCCGCCAGAATCTTGGCCGACGGAATTGAATCCCCAACTGATCATGCGCTTGAGTGTCTGCCAACCCCAATTGACGTTGGTGTCGCCGTACTTGGCAATATAGATCGGATAAGTGTTGATGCCATTGCAGTCATTCGTCGGGTTGCCGTTCGTCAAGACAGCGCCCACGCTCATGGAGACCAAGGCATTTCCCAGAGCATCACAAAAGAACCATTGGTTGTTGATCTTCTCGAGGTGGAAATACGGCGTTACGGTTGCACATTTAATATCCTGGCGGCCGCCATATTGGTCGAGCGTCACGCCCGCCGTCGACAGAGTGTACGTCCTGGTCGCCACTTGTTGCGTGGAGCTGTTGTCCGAAACCTGGATGGTGAAAGAGTAGGATGATGAAGTTGTGGGCGTACCGGAGATCGTCCCCGTTGTGGCAGATAGCGTCAATCCGGCAGGCAGAGGACCGGAGGTCGAGGTCATTCCCCAAGTGTAAGGAGTCTTCCCGCCAGCTGCCGACAAGGTAGTCGAGTAGGGCTGGGAGACTTGGCCGCTGGGCAAGAAAGATGTGGTAATCGCCAAAGCGGAGGGAGGAGGGGGAGTCGACGACGTAATGGCGACACTCATTGGAGCGGTCGCAGACTGGCCGGTGGAATCCGCCGCTCGAATCGTGAAGCCGAAAGTGCCCTGCTGGGTTGGAGATCCTGATAGTACGCCTGTTGAGGAATTCAAAGTCAGACCTGATGGCAGCGAACCGGAAGTTGCGCTCCAAGTGTACGGTTGCGTCCCTCCGGTTGCGGCGAATGTCGCCTGATACGCTGTTCCGACTTGACCTGCCGGCAAGCTGCCTGTCGTAATTTGCAATTGAGGAGTTGTAGTGGAGACGGTAACCGCCAAAGACCGTGTGACCGTCGCCAGAGGCGACGATGAATCTTGAACCTGAGCGGAAAAGTTGAAAGTGCCGGATTGAGATGGCTTGCCCGAGATTGTTCCGGTTGAACTTGTTAAGAAGAGCCCTGGCGGGAGCGAGCCGGAGGCGATGCTCCAGACATAAGGCTGTTTGCCCCCCGAAGCGGTGATCGAAGCCTGGTAGGAGGACTGCACGTGGGCCGCAGAAAGAGTTGAGGTGGTGATGGTCAGGGAGGAGACATTGTCGACCGTGGTCTTGTTGCTGTTTGCCGCGGTTGTCAAACCACATCCCGAAACGTACGATACGAGAATCAGCGTCAGCAGAAGCACACCGAGTGGCGGTTTCCTACTTCCCGCCGCTGTCCAATTGCCGGACGGCGCACTTCGGACACTCCGTATCGTACTGGATTGGAAAGCATTGTTCCCCATTTATCGGACTCCATTTACCCTGAGATTTAGCAGGCCCAGACGCTATGGTGAGTCTTTCCAGTTCGAAAGACAGCTGTTCGGTGGTCGAAAAAGAGGTCAGGTCCAGCACCTGTTCCTTCTTGTGTTCCGCGGGCCAGCCCAATATGGAACAGGCTAATAATTTCGTTGTTCCGACTGGTTCAGCACATCAGGAACGGCTAGACGCGTTTGAAACTTAGGCACTTTCAAAAGGCGGAAATGGTTATGCAAGAGCAAAGAACGGGCGCATCTGATGTTTTTCATTCGGTGCTTGCGGACTTAAGGCCGTCGGGATATAGATTTTCGGCATAGTCCCAAAATGTGAACTCAAGTTAGAATAAATCAGAATAAATAGCGGAGCTTCCGGGGCTTCATGCAGTTAAGGCCTTGAAAAAATGAGCGCTTACGTCGGGTCAGCAGTGGGTGGCGAAGGGTTTCTCAGGCGTTTGCCAGGGCGGATCATATGGCGTATGCCTTTCCGATTTCAAATTGCCAGGCTCGCGGGCCCCACGTATACCTTGCGCTGCCTTCTGTTTCATGACATTGGCAACGAAACCTCTCGATTCACGGAGGGACTTAACGTTACCCTTGGAACAGCGGATTTCGAGTCCAAGATCAAGTTCGTATCCCAACACTATTCCCCCATGACGCTTCAGGACTTCATCGATGCTTTCCGGCAAAATGCACTTCCTCCTCGACCAGCACTGGTCACGTTCGACGATGCTTATGCGTCGGTTGCTCTAAGAGCTGCTCCAATCTTGCGCAAATACAAAGTCCCGGCGGTCTTTTTTGTTGTGTCGTCCCTCGTCGGAAACGACGACCTGGGTTTAGATAACCTGGTCTGCTATGTTGCCAATACGGCGGGCCTGAAGGTTGTCAGTTCGGCAGCGTTCGAAGCGGTTGGCCGCAGAGAACCAGCCTTAAAATCTTTGGAGCAAGTTTTCGATGATCTTCTTCCGGCGATGTCCCAGAAAGAGATTCGAAAATTTCGCGAGGCTCTGGCGGCGTCAGCTGGGATTCGCACTTCAGATCTGGCTCGACAGGCCAAACTATATGTGACAGCGGAACAATTGCGTTCTCTGGCCTCTGAGGGATTCGAGATTGAAAATCACACACTTTCCCATGTTTTTTGTCGATCCCTTGTCAGCGGCGAATTTGCCGAGGAAATTTGCGCCAACAAAACGCGACTGGAATCTATCACTGGCCGGAGAGTTCGAGGATTCAGCGTGCCCTACGGCTCTCCTCTCGATTTAACCGAACAGCTTGCGGCGTACCTGCGTGAGTCGGGGCACGAAGCCATATTCCTAGCCCGCAGCCGATCAAACACTCCCGCAACCGCTTTAGGCAGCCTAAATCGGATTGATATTCATGCGGGGTCGGATGGCGAGGCGTTCGGGGAGATTGAGATTTATCCGCGACTCAGATCACTCGCAGATATGCTGATGGGGAAGAACCGGCGGCGAGCAGAAAAGCATGCCGGCAGATAATGTTAATGCCGGGGGAGAACGGAAATTCGGCTTACCGCCAACATTTGATCCACACCGACATTTTGCGAGCGTCGAATGAGAATTATCCTTGCGACCAGCGATAATCTTGAGCACGTTTACGTCGCCAACAGACTCGCCGCGGAAGTCCCTCTCGACGGCATCGTGGTTGACCACGGCCGACGCATTAGCCTTTTGGCGAATGTCCGCCGGCTCTATCGCAAATATACGCTGCTTCAGATAGCCTCTCGTTTGCAGATGGCTGTAATGACGCGCGTGTGGAGGGACGAAACAATCGGGAGGCGGTCGATGGTTGCCGCCTACGGGCCTGCGAATTGCCTGCAATTCTCACGGCCAGACCTGCTGCACCACATTCACGGTATTAATTCGCCGGAGGGCTTGCAGACAATCTCCTCGCTGCAGCCCGACGTTTTGCTGATTTATGGGACGGTGCTGGTGGGATCGAAGATTATTTCGCAGGCGCGCGTCTTAGCGCTGAATATGCACACCGGCATTTCGCCCTATTATCGGGGCGCGGATTGCGCTTTCTGGCCGATTTACAATCAAGAGCCGCATATGGTGGGAGCAACGGTGCATGAGTGCACAAGGGATATCGACGGCGGGAAAATTTTCGGCACCGCTAAAGCTCAGTTGGCGGTGGACGACGACGTTTTCTCGGTGTTTGCAAGATCTGTCATGGCAGGAGCAAATCTTTATGCCGAGATCGTTCGGGAATTGATCGCCGGTAAACTCAGAGGCGCCGACCAAGACCTTTCGCAGGGAAAAGAATATCGGGCCCGGATGAGGGACGTGCGAGCGGAGCGAAAAGTTCGTCGTTCCATCAACGAGGGAATAATCCGCCGATATCTTGAGTCGGGTCAAGGCGACCGGAAAAAGTCGTCCTGAGCCAATGTGATTTTCGACCCACAGGAAGGCACTCTTTCTGAGGAGCATCCATGCGGACCAGCGTGATAATCGCGACAAAAAATCGCGCCGCGGACTTTAGCCGAACCCTGCAAACACTCCTTGTTCAAACACATCTACCGGAGGAGATTGTTATCATCGACCAGAGCCCGGATGACAGCACAAAGAAGGCGGTGGAGAGACTTGCAGAGGAAATCTGCGGTTCGAATAACACAAAGCCAGGGTTCGTGTATATCTACGATCAGTCGCTTATCGGCGTGGGAGCAGCCCGCAATATCGGGATTGAGCGCTCCTCAGGTGACGTTCTATTATTCTTAGACGACGACGTTATTCTTGAGCCGAATTTCCTGGCAGAGATGCTTGGAGTTTACGATGGAAATCCCAACGTCGGGGGAGTTTCGGGCGTCATCACAAACTACCCCCGTGGTTCTTTGCGAGAGAGGATAATCGAGGAGGTCTTTCGCCTAGGTTCCTTCCGTGATGAACGACAGCGCATTTATTGGAACGCAGACCGCCTGCGAAATGCGTCGCCAATCCGAGTCAGGAAGTTCGGTGGCGGGCTAATGAGCGTTAAACGTTCGATGCTCAAGGACGTTCGTTTTGACGGGAATTATCGCGGCGCGGGAAGCGAAGACATCGATTTTAGTTGGCGTCTATCTAACCATTGCGCTCTGCTGATGACTCCGCGTGCCAGATTGCTTCATGTCCGAACGCAGGCCGGGGGACAAAGAGACCACTGGGTCAAGTACGAGGTCGAATGCAACTACTATATGTATTACCGCAACTGGAACAGCGGAATAGCGAACCGCTTATGCTTCCTGTGGCTAAACCTTGGATATGTGCTGCTGGCGGCAGGGGCCAGCACAAAAAGACGTTCACTTGAGCCGTGGCGAGCGTTTCGGCAGGGCGTGCGATGGGGTCGAGAACAAGCGGCACTATCCGAGGCCGGAAATTACACTTTTTGATCCCCTAGGCGGCGAGGAAAGACAATAGAGGCTTCGAGCGGAAATGTGCAAAGTCTTGCACATTTTTAACAGATATTCTCGCAACGGAACCTCCGATATACCGATAAACGATTCAAGATACAGCGTTTATGTTTGCCTATAAGATGGGCACGTTCGGACAACCGATTGCACTCCCTTTGCATGAATTTGCTGCGGTGTGCCTGTGCAGGCAGCGAATTTAGGTCGGCAGCAATACCCTAACCGATTGATCGATGTGACAAGTTGAGGAACAAATTCATCCATCTGCAAGGCACGGCAGGCAACCCATAACGCAAGAGAATACAAATTTCCGAGGAAGGGAGTTTTTTGTTTTCAAAACAGCTATGAACAGCACAGGACATTTGAACCCGCCGCAGGGCGGGACACTCGTAAATCTGATGGTCGATTCGAAGCGGAGAGAGGAACTGCGCGCAGCTTCCAAGGGATGGTTGTCCTGGGATTTGACGCCACGACAGCTCTGCGACCTGGAGCTTTTGATGAATGGGGCATTTTCTCCTCTACAGGGATTTTTGGGACGCGCGGATTATGAATCTGTGTGCTCTTCCATGCGGCTTTCCAGCGGGGTCATTTGGCCGATGCCCGTTGTTTTGGACGTGCCCGCGGACCTGGCGAAGAAGCTGATACCGGGCACGACGTTGGCATTGCGAGATCCGGAAGGTGTGATGCTCGCGGCGTTGCATGTCGAAGAAGTTTGGGAGCCGAACCGTGAGGAGGAAGCGGAACAAGTTTTCGGGACGACCGATCGCAAGCATCCCGGAGCGGCGCATCTGCTCGACAAGGCGAATCCATTCTATGTTTCCGGCAAGCTAGAAGGCTTGCAATTTCCGTCGCACTACGATTACCGGAGCTTGCGCGAAACGCCCGCGGAGATGCGTCAGAAATTTGCGCGCTTGGGCTGGCGCCGGATTGCAGCTTTCCAAACACGGAATCCCATGCATCGGGCTCATGTGGAACTTACGTTTCGCGCGGCCAAAGAAGCATCGGCGAATCTTTTGATTCAGCCTTCGGTCGGCATGACGAAGCCAGGCGACGTGGATCATTACACGCGCGTGCGCTGCTATCAGGCCATTCTCCCGCATTACCCAGTGAATACGGTAGAGCTTGCTCTCCTGCCGCTGGCGATGCGAATGGGTGGGCCTCGTGAGGCCGTTTGGCACGCCATCATCCGCAAAAACTTCGGTTGCACGCATTTCATCGTCGGCCGCGATCATGCCGGGCCAGGGAATGATTCGAAAGGAAAGCCTTTCTATGATCCCTATGGCGCGCAGAATCTATTGCGGAAACACCAGGAAGAAATAGGCGTCACGATGGTGCCTTTCAAGATGATGGTCTATCTTGAGGACAAGGACACGTACGTTCCCGAAGATGAAGTGCCGCAAGGGAGCCGTGTGTTGAACATTTCGGGCACGGAGTTGCGCGCGCGCCTAGCGGAGGGCCGCGAAATTCCTGCGTGGTTCACTTATCCGCAGGTAGTGAGCGAGTTGCGGCGCACGTATCCGCCGCGCCATCGCCAGGGCTTCACGGTTTTCTTCACGGGCCTTTCCGGATCGGGCAAGTCGACCATTGCGAACGTCCTGCTGGTGAAATTTCTGGAGATGGGCGGCCGGCCGGTGACGCTGCTTGATGGCGATATCGTCCGGAAAAATCTATCTTCCGAATTGGGCTTCTCGAAAGAGCATCGGGACTTGAATATCCGGCGAATCGGCTTTGTGGCGCGGGAAATTACAAAGAATGGCGGCATCGCGGTTTGCGCTCCCATAGCTCCATACGACAATATCCGGAAAGAACTGCGGCAGTCGATTGACAGTGCGGGCGGGTTCATACTTGTTCATACTTCAACGTCGCTGGAAGTGTGCGAGCAAAGAGACCGAAAGGGTCTGTATGCAAAGGCTCGTGCAGGGATCATTCCGTCATTTACGGGAGTTTCCGATCCTTATGAGGCACCGGCGGATGCCGAGATCGTCATCAATACAACGGATGCTACTCCGGAAGAGGCTGCGCAGGAAATCATGTTGTACCTCGAAAAGCAGGGCTACGTGGGAGAAGCAGGAGCCGGGAGCTAGGGCGGCAATTAAGCGGGTGAGAAGAAGAGACAGCCAGACATGCACGAAATCTTGCTGATCGCGACAGTAGGACTGTTGGTTGGAATCATGGTAGGGCTAACCGGCGTCGGCGGCGGCGCTCTGCTGGTGCCGATTCTCGTGCTGTTGATGGGAGTTCCTCCCATGATCGCCGTGGGAACCGGTGCGCTCTTCATCGCAGCGACAAAGGTCGGCGCCGCCTGGTCGTACCATCGCCAAGGGCATGTGGAAATGCGCCTTGTGGGACGAATGGCCATCGGTAGCATACCCGGCGCTCTGTTGGGAATCGGATGTCTGGCCCTGCTGCGAGCTCACCTGGGAGATGGCGTGAATGGAGTGCTGAAAATCATGATTGGCGCTCTGCTGATCGCCACTCCCACAATGGCTCTTTTGAAGAATTACGTGGAGAGGAAGGGGAAGGGTTCGCTCCGAGATCGCCTGCCGCCATATATCACGGCCACGAACGGCGCTGTGATGGTCGGCTTCGTGGGAGGCTGTCTGGTGGGCATGACTTCGATGGGTTCGGGCAGCATTATTATGACTCTCCTCCTCCTGTTCTACAGCAAGCCTGTGGCGACGCTGGTCGGCACGGACATAGCTCATGCGGCGATACTGGCAGCGGTCGCCGGAGCAGGCCATCTTGTTTTGGGTACTGTCGATTTTCGATTACTTGGCGCGCTCCTCTTGGGGTCGATTCCCGGAGCATGGTTTGCGGCACAGATGGCCACGTCGGTGCACACAGTCTGGCTACGACGGCTTCTCTTTTCAGTGTTGGTTGTAACCGGCCTTTCGATGCTCTAGCTGTTGGGCGAATGCCGCCGAAACGATTCCGCAAGAGTCCCTTAAAGGGCCCCAAACGCAGATGACAAACCGAGAGAAAGATCTTGCAAGAATCATCAGCGCACTAGAAGCGGCTGGAAATGTCTACCGTTCCCGCTCCGCGGAATCCCTACTGATAGAACGGAAGAGCGGCGGCGATCCAGTCACCGATGCGGAACGCGAGGTGAATCAGCTCTTATTTGAGATGCTAGTCCGCGAAGGCGAGGGGTGGCTCTCGGAAGAAAGCGCCGATAACACGGACCGACTGGAGTGCTCCCGGGTGTGGTTGGTCGATCCACTGGATGGTACTAAGGAGTACATCTCAGGGATACCAGAATGGTGTATTTCCATTGCTCTGCTTGAGGAAGGGACGCTCGTTTCCGCAGGCGTTTTTAATCCCGTCACGGACGAGCTGTTTTACGGATCCCGTGAAACGGGAATCGTCTGCAGGAACGAATCAGCAAGCACTCCTGAACTTGATGATCCACTGCCGCGGAAGCCGTTGGTACTGGGTAGTCGAAGCGAATTCGGAAGGGGAGAATGGGAACGGTTTCGCGACCTGCCTATTCGGCTTCAGCCCATGGGTTCGGTGGCCTACAAACTAGCTCGAGTAGCTGCGGGGAAAGCTGACGCGACGTGGACGCTCGTTCCGAAGCATGAGTGGGACGTTGCCGCGGGCGTCGCGCTTCTGTTGGCCGCCGGTGGATACGTGGTTAGGTCGGATGGACTGGCCCCGGTTTTTAACCAGCGGGATCCTCTGTTCCCTGGGCTAATTGGTTTCTCGGGGTCGAGGATTGAACGCTTTCGCCCGTTCATTGAAGGAGTCACCCGGGAACCGGCATTTCGAGATTGCGTGCAGTGGGCTAGCACGCTGAACCAATTGTCGCCAAGGTAGTCAGGGCAGCGAGAAAAAAGAGTCCGGTCGTATGTGCAAGTATTTGCATATATTCGTACCGACAACCAGGCGTTCCTCTGGAGGAATTTTCACCCCCTCACTAAGCTTAGTTTTTACAGTAAGTTATACTAGCCAATCCACGTAAGGAATTTGCCGATTAGGTAGTAGCCTTGCACAGTATGTGCAGATGGTGAGCAATTGGAATTGGGTCGAACGTGAAGAAAAGACTTTGGTAGGCTATTATCTGAGCAAAGGTGTTTGAACGATGGAAAAGCGGGGTACCAAGCTTGGCTGATTCTCCTGTAACTCGAACCGCCCTCACCGAAGAGCACGCCGAAAGACAGGTCGCCTGGACCGTTTGGGCCGGCGTCGTTTCCGTATTGCTGCTCATTCTCTACGGCCCGATTCTCAAGGCCTTGGTTTTAGACTGGTGGCGGGACCCGAACTACGGCCATGGGTTTTTGGTACCACTTTTCGCCGGATACGTGATCTGGAAAGAGCGCCACAAATTGGCGCAAATTACTTGGAAGCCATCGAATTTCGGGTTGGCCGTAATGCTCGGAGCCATTTGTTTTCTGCTGTTAGGTTCGTTGGGCGCGGAGCTTTTTACCAGCCGGTTTTCTTTGTTGATAATTATAGCGGGAATTGTTTTGTTCCTCGCTGGATGGCAGATGTTGCGGGCGATTTCGTTCGCGCTCGGTTTTCTCATCTTGATGATCCCGATTCCCGTCCTCATTTACAACCAAATCACGTTCCCATTGCAGCTGATCGCATCCCGATTCGCTACGTTTTGGCTGCAACTGGTGAATGTACCGGTTCTGCGCGAAGGGAATTTGATCATCCTGCCGAATTATACGCTGGAGGTTGTTGAAGCATGCAGCGGAATCCGCTCACTTATGACGCTGATCACGTTGGCGGTGGCCTACGGCTATTTGATGCAGGATAGGCGCTGGATACGCTGGGCGTTGGCACTTTTAATGATCCCCATCGCGATCGTAAGCAACGCAATCCGAATCATGGGGGCGGGGTTGCTGACCTATCATTTCGGGCACGAAATGGCCGAAGGCTTTTTTCACGAATTTTCCGGCTGGGTAATCTTCGTTGCCGCACTGATCCTGATGTTCGGGTGTCATTGGCTATTGCGCAAGATTCCGGGAGCTAAGAAGGAGCAGGGTCATGAATAGCCGTGGCATGACAATACGTCTGTGCATCGTTGCACTCGTTCTTGTGGGCGGAGTGACGTTGTTGCACGCCATGAGTCATGGAGAGGCAGTCGTGGCGCATCAACCGCTCCACGATTTGTCATACACAATCGGAGATTGGAAAGGACAGGAACAGCCGCTCGAGCAGCGCATTGTGCAAGCCGTGAGTGTGTCTGATTACACGAATCGCTTATACATGAATCCGTCAGGCCCGGCAGCGGCAGTTCAGCTCTACGTTGGATACTATTCAAGCCAGCGCACCGGGGACACAATACACTCGCCTAAGAATTGCCTGCCCGGAGCGGGCTGGGATCCGATTCGCTCCGATTACACGACGATCACGCTCGACGACGGCCGGCAGATCGTCGTAAATGAATACGTAATCGCAAACGGACTGGATAAACAGCTGGTGTTCTATTGGTATCAGGGTCGAGGCCGCGTCATTGCGAGCGAATATTGGGGCAAGTTTTGGATGATCACGGACGCGATTACGCGCAACCGGACCGACGGCGCCCTGGTGCGCTTGATTACGCCAATCGCCCGAACCGGCGATTTTTCCCAAGCGCACGCCAGGCTAGTCAAATTCACGCAGGGAATGTTTCCTGGTCTTAACAAACTGATTCCGAACTAGGCAGAATCGGCCACGGAGGAGTTCATGAAAGCGGAATTGAGAAGGGCAATATCAGGTTTGATCGTAGCCGTTACGGCTGCGCTTCTTTTAGCCTCGTGCGCGCGGGACCCGCAAAAGGCCAAAGCGAACTACGTGCAAAAAGGCATGGCCTACATGAAAAAAGGCCAGTATTCGAGCGCGGTGATTGAGTATCGGAACGCCTTGAAGATCGACCCGAACTATGTGGACGCGTACATCAAGTTGGCGCAGGCGGATGAGGCTCTCGGCGATGGCAATTCGGCATATGCGGCGCTCGAAAGGGCTGTTCAAGTTGACCCGAATCGCATCGATTCGCGATTCGAACGAGCCAGACTTTTGCTTGCCGGACATCTGTTTCCCAAGGCTGAAGAGGATGCAACATTCGTCATCAAGATGGATCCAAACAACGGTGAGGCGTATCGAGTCCGCGGTTCGGCCCTGGCGGCACAAAAGAAATATGATCAAGCCTTGCAGGATTATTCGAAAGCGGTGGAACTCGAGCCCACCAAGCCGGGCCCCTATTTGGATGTGGCGCTGGTCAATATGGCCTTGCATCGATTCCCCGAGGCCGAGACGAACATGAAAAAGGCCATTCAGGTAGATCCCGCGTCGGTGCCATCCTACGTTGACCTGGCTAACTTTTACAGGGTGCAAAACAAGGTGCCGGAAGCGGAGCAAATCCTTCAACAAGGCGCGAAATGGAATCCGAATGCGATTCCAATCTACGTTACCTGGGCGACGGTGTTGTTGGACACGGGCAAGCAGGCTGATGCTGACGGTGTTCTCGATCAGCTTCGCAGTCATGTGCCGCAGTCGGTTGATGCTGCTCGTGGCATAGGTGACTTTTACTTCGAGAGAAAAATGACAGATAAGGCGCTCGCGGAATACAAGCGCGGACTGGATCTCACCTCAAAAGGACCCTTGCAACAGCGGGTCGCTCTACAGGAGCGCATAGAAGATTTGTACTTGAGCACCGGCCAAACCGAGCCAGCTGTGGCGGTCGATGAAGAACTTATGAAGGAAGTCCCTAAGGACACGACGGCGCGCATCGGGCATGGACGCGTGTTAATGGCGCAGGGAAAATCCCAAGACGCCGTGGATGAGCTGCAGAAAGTCGTAGGCGACGCGGCAGATTCCGCGCAAGCGCATTATTATCTCGGCATGGCGCATTGGCAACGCAATGAGCCGGGCCAGGCAGGCACGGAGTTCCAGGAAACCGTTCGGATTTCGCCAGGCCTGCCCATCGCTCTGCGGGCGCTAGCGCAACTGAATCTGGCGCAGGGCAACTTTTCCGTAGCGCAGATCTATGCCCAAGAGCTTGTTGACAAAAACCAAAAAGATCCAAGCTATCACCTATTGCTCGGGGATATTTTGCTGCGGCAGGGACAGGGGAAAAAGGCGGAGGTCGAATTGGTGGCCGCGAAGAACCTTGCTCCGACAAGCCCGTCAATTCACGTAGGTCTGGGACAGCTTTACGCGGCGGAAAAGAAATCTTCGCAGGCCGAAAGCGAGTTTCAGCAGGCAATCGCCTTAGCGCCGCATAATAGCGCTCTGTTGAGCCCGTACGCGAATTTTTTGATGACGAACCACCAGCAGCCAAAGGCGCTTTCCATGGCTCAGCAATTTGTTGCTGCGAACCCGAACGATCCGGGAGGGCATTTGCTCCTGGGCGCAATCCAGCTTGCCGCGAAGAATTACGGCCCTGCACGTTCAGAGACGGAACGGGCGATTCAACTGGATCCAAAACTATTTGAGGGTTATTTGCAGCTTGGGCAGGTATTGCGTGATCAGGGTGACGCCAATGGCGCGGCTGAAGCGTATGAGAAAGGTTTAGCGTTGCAGCCACGTTCGGCACCCGTGGCCGCGACGATCGGGAACATTTATTTGAGCGAGGGGAAGCTCGACAAAGCCAGCGAGAAGTTCCAGCAAGCTTTGGCAATTGATTCAACAATGGCGGTAGCCGCGAATAACCTGGCTTGGGTGTATGCCGAACAGGGAAAGAATCTGGATGTGGCGCTGGGCCTTGCACAAAAGGCGAAATCGCTGAACCCCGATGTCCCTTCGTTTTCCGATACGCTGGCCTGGATCATGTACAAGAAGGGGGATTACCCGGGAGCGCTCCCTTTGCTGCAAGATTGCGTAAAGAAAGACCCCAATTCGGCGCAATACCGCTACCACTTAGGCATGGCGCTTGTGGCCAGCGGCCAAAAGGATAAAGGCAAGGCTGAACTCCAAGCCGCGCTGCAGATGAAGCTCGACAGTGCCGACGCAGAGGAAGCTCGCCGAACTCTCGGACAGGCGCAGTGAGGAAGCCATATGCAATCAATTGCAGATAAAGTCCACTCACATGCAGGAGAGCAAGGTAGCGTTACCTCCCGGTGTTTAGAGCTCTGGGGGATAATGTCAATAAGCCATCTATTATCAGCAAGTTGAGTTTAGGTTAGTGTGAGAATCAAACCTCTGACTTTGGCAGGAGGGTTGCAGTAGGCACAGTGGGGAATGCAGTTCGGGGAAATTTCGAGGAGGAGACAAATATGGTAAGAACGATCAGTAAAATCGCAGTAGGCACTCTTTGCTTGCTGGTGCTCGGTCTATATGCGCCACAAGCGAAGGCCACGCCGACCGATTTCCAGTGCGGGATCAATTGCGGAACGGTTACCCTCAGTGGTGGTAACTATTCTTCAACTGGGATCGCCACGACGGCGTTAGTATTTACTTTGCCCGGCTATGACACAGACGAAGCGGGCGAGTCTTTCAGTGTGGCGTTTGACACCTCCACCAAAATGATTTCGATCACCGATACAACGGACGGCGACGCGACCCTGATGGGTACCATCACCAAGGTCACCGTCTCCGGCGGCGGAACGTTGCTTGATCTAAATGTGTTGTGGAATCCGCCAGCCGGGTACGCTACCTTGGCCGGCACCCTGCACATAGATCTCGCCAGCGCTGCGCCGTGCGCCGCAACAGCGGCGGGATGCACCGTTTACGATGCGTACAGCGTTGACATCCCGGTGACTCCGACACCTGAACCAGCCAGCTTGCTGCTTCTTGGCACAGGCTTGCTCGGCCTTGGTGGCGTGGCTCGCCGTCGGTGGGTGAACTAGTTTTCGGAGTCAGATTCACAGCGATTCGGTGATCTGCTAGATTGCCGGCGCCATCTGTCTCCTCCAGGGTTCGGGCACTCTCAGTGCGCTCCTCGTAAGAGGGACGCAAGGGGGGTGCCCAACTTTATTTATACCTCCGCTGTGGACACCGCGCTTTTTGACATCGAAGCCTATCATTCGCACGGTGCTACAATGAACGGCTCAATCCAACACCGAGAGACTCGATGAAAATTCTGGTGACGGGCGCCGCGGGCTATATCGGAAGTGTGTGCGTTGAAATCCTCCTGGACCGCGGGCACACGGTTGTTGCGCTGGACGATCTTTCCGAGGGTCATCGCGAGGCAGTGGATCCCCGGGCACAGTTCTGCCAGGCCAATCTTCACGATCTGGCATCTCTGAATCAGATTTTTGATGCGAACAAGATTGACGCGGTGATGCACTTCGCAGCTTTGTGCCTGGTGGAAGAGTCCGTGAAAAAACCGGGCGAATACTATCGAGCGAACGTGGCCGCAGGAATCAACCTGCTGGATGCCATGCTGCGTCACGGAGTGAAGAAACTGATCTTTTCGTCGACGGCCGCGACGTACGGCGAGCCGAAGAAGGTTCCCATTCCGGAAGAACATCGCACAGAGCCAATTAACCCGTATGGAGCCTCGAAGCTGCTCTTCGAGCGGATATTGCAGGAATTCCGCGAGAACTCGGGCGTTGAATATGTGACCATGCGGTATTTCAATGCCGCGGGGGCTTCCGCGGAGCGAGGTGAGGATCACAGTCCGGAGACGCACATCCTGCCAATCTTGTTTGAGGCGGCTCTGGGCCAGCGCGACGCTTTTCAGATTTATGGAACGGACTATCCAACGACGGACGGCACGTGCGTCCGAGATTACGTGCATGTAATCGATATCGCAGCCGCGCACGCGCTCGCCGTTGAGCGCATATCGGAAATGGCGGGACGCGTGTATAACATCGGCAACAGCCGCGGCTTCTCTGTCCGGGAAGTGATCGACACGGTTCGCAGGGTTGCGGGCCGGGATATACCGACCCGCGTGGCCCCGAGGCGAGCGGGCGACCCTGCTGTTCTGATAGCCAGCTCTGATCGAATTCGCAAAGAGTTGGGTTGGCAGCCGCGCTTTTCTGACCTGGAGTCGATTATTCGAACCGCGTGGGCATGGAAAGAAAAATTCCCGAACGGCTACGCGTCCGCTCGCTAAGTCGCAATTTTGTCCAAAAGATTGCCTCGTGCGAGTATTCGCCCGAGTTAACGCTTCCTCCACATGCGATGAAGTGTTTGTTTGCCGAATGGCAGTAAATTGGTTAGCCTCAATTGTCATGCCGCAAAATTCGCGACGTCACCGCCTGAAAGTGTGCCTTCTTTCGCCGCATCCGCTCGTTCGAGCGGAATTCGAGCGCGTGCTCTCGCCCAAAACTTTTCAGATCTCCTTTAGAGCGCTCAGTGCGGCTTCTTCCTCGGATCTTAAGGAATTGCCGATTCCCCGCGCTGCCGTTCATGTGATCGATGCGCAGGCGACTTCGTTCATTGTGCATTCGCTGGTCGAACACCTGTTGGAGCTTTATCCCGATGCGCGCGTGGTTGTGCTTGCGTCAAAGCACACGGATGCGGAGACTTTCGAACTTCTGCGGATGGGCGTGAAAGGATTGCTTACATACGGCCAGCCCGAGAAGCAGTGGCAAGACGCGCTGCCCCTGGTTGCATCCGGCGGTTATTGGGTGCCTCGAGCGGTGCTTTCTCGATTCGTCGAATCGATTGTCGCAAACCGAAAAATAGGAGCTTCACGCACGAAAACCCCTGGAACTTTGAGCCGCAGAGAAAAGGAAGTTCTGGACCCCCTGCTGCAAAACCTCTCCAATAAGGAAATAGCAAGCCAGCTGAATATTTCGGAACGGACGGTGAAGTTCCACGTATCCAATTTGTTGGCGAAACATGGCGTCCGACGCCGGGCAGACCTGATCGTCATGCGCTTTCAAGAAGGAGAGCTTCCCATCTGAGTTTTACTTGCCATCGCAGTATCTTTTGGCTTAAATTGACGTGGTTTTTCCTCAGCCCGTTTGACGAGCGCCGTCCCTGCTTGCTGACAAAGCACACGGCGCGGCTTGGACATCTCCACCGCTAAAAAATTCCAGGTTCGGTTCATTACAAATGCCGCACTCTTCGAAACGAAGCCTGTGCCTTTAGAAGTACTAGTACTTTTGATTGGTGTCCCTACACTTTAGGGGGGATTGCCTAAAGACGCCCTAAGTTGTTACAAATTCACGTAGCCGTTGCAAAGCACGCAGATGAATTCATTGATGCAACAACCCGAGCCCCGTCCTGAAAAACCAAAGCAGAAGTTGAAGCCGGGACCTCGCCTTTGGGCGATTCGCGTAATCATCGTCATCGCAATAATTTTTACGGTGCGCTATTTCTATTGGCGCGTCGATGCGACGATGAATCCTGCGGCAAAGTGGTTTTTCTATCTGTTTTTGGCCGCGGAGATGTTGAATTTTGCCGAGGCCGCTCTTTTTTATTTTACGACGTGGAAACCATCCAACCGTCACGCGCAGCCCGCAATCCCGGACCGCACGGTCGACGTCTTCATTACAACCTACAACGAGCCTGTGAACCTGTTGCGCGAGACAGTGCTCTGCACCGTCAGCCTCACGTATCCTCATAAAACGTATCTGCTGGATGATGGCGACCGCCCGGAAGTGGCCGAACTTGCGCTTGAGCTAAATTGTTCTTACATTTCACGCAAGGATCGCGCCGGGGCCAAAGCCGGCAACCTGAACAACGCGCTGAAACAGACGGGCGCTGAATTCATCGTGACGCTCGACGCGGATCATGTCCCCATGCCGGACATGATTGAACAGCTAATCGGATTTTTCGCGGATCCTTCCGTTGGGGTCGTGCAAAGCACGCAAGACTTCTACAATCTCGATTCATTCCAGCATAGCACTCATATTGAAAAGCAGCGTGCGTGGCAGCAACAAGAACTCTTCTTCAGCGTGATTCAGCCTGGCAAGGATGGCTACAACGCGGCTTTTTATTGTGGCAGTCCGGCCATCCTGCGCCGGAAAGCCCTTGAGGAGATTGGGGGATTTGCCACCGAGAGCATTACGGAAGACATGCACACTGGCCTGCGACTGCAGAAAAAGGGATGGAAAGTCGTTTACTACAACCAAACCGTCGCTCGAGGTTTGGCACCGCAAACCTATCGCGGTTTTGCGTTGCAATGGCATCGCTGGGGGCAAGGGGCCATGCAGGTGTTGCGAAAGGAAAACCCGATCTTCGGACGCGGCCTTAGTTTCGGGCAGCGCGTCAACTACTTTGCTTCGTTTTATTTTTACTGGATGAGCTTTCAAAAGCTTATTTATATCGCGACGCCCATCTTTTGCCTCCTAAGCGGAATCTATCCGCTGATCGCGACTCCGAAGACGTTTGCGATTTATTTTATTCCCTATTTTCTGCTGAACATCACCGCGACCGCCTCGCTGCAAGGAGGGCTAAGAGGCTTCTGGCTGAGCGAAGAGTTTAACTTGATCAAGATGCCCGTGCTGATGACAACGATCGCTGGATTGTTCAAGGGCGAAACGGCTTTCAAAGTGACGCCGAAGGCCCGGGACACTTCCGCTCGGTGGACGGAGGTGTGGCTGCAAAGCTTGCTGTCGATCGGCATCGTTGTGGCTCTGGCAGTAGGGGCTTGGAAGCTTGCTCGTACGGCTACGGGAAGCTATTTCTTCTGGGCTCTTGTGGTGAATATCGTGTGGGGCGCGTTCTATCTGATTCTGCTGATTCCCGTGATTGCGCGCGCCGTGCGGCACAAAGAATTGCGCGCTACGTACCGTTTTCCCAACAGCCTCGACGTTCCCGTTTTGTTTGGCTATAACTCTGACGGAACGCATGTGGTGGGCCGCGGCTTCGCACGCAATCTGAATCGCAACGGGTTTTCACTGACGCAGAAGTTGCCGATTTCACAGGGGACAATTGTCGCGTTGGAGATCCACCTGCCAACGGGGACGGTGCATGCCCATGGCCGCGTCGTTCGCAACCAGGAATTTTTTCACGGAGAAAATAAACGCGTTGCGAGCGGAGTGGTTTTCGAGCAAATCGATCCCGCGGATCAGGACGCCATCTCGAAGTATCTGTTTTGGGAAATCGCGCCGCGTCATGGAAGCATTCTGAGGCTCACGCGCAAGAGTCAGACACGGGGTCAACAGCAGACCCAACCGCGGAGCGCAAACACATGATTCGTTCGGCCCCTTTGGCGGCGTGTCTTGTTGGTTTAACCTGCTTGCTCTTTGCGCCGAGCGCGAGATGCATGCCGCAAGAGTCGCCACTGGACCAGGCGCGAGCCGAAGCCGCGCAGGGACACTATGAGCAGGCGGCGCGGCTTTTTGGCCAGGCTCTCAACACGGATCCCAATAACATTGACGCGCTCGGGGGATTGGTCGATTCGCTCGTAGCTACCGGGCATTGGCATGACTGCCTGCCGGCTCTTGAGCATTTGGTGGAGCTTCAACCGCAGAATGCCGAACGGGTTTTTCAGCTTGGCCAAATGGATAGCTGGCAGCCGGGACACCGCGCACAAGCACTGGAACTGTTGAAACATGCAACCGAACTCAAGCCCGCGAATGTTCAGTATCAAGATGCGTACGCGGAAGTGCTGAGTTGGAGCAAATCGGACCGCGGGGAGGCTCTCGAGCATTACAAGAAAGCGCTTGCGAGCGACCCAAACAACGCGGCTGCCCTGGCGGGCGAGGCGCAACTTCTGGCGTGGAGCGGGCGTTCTTCCGAAGCGATGGACCTCTACGAGAAAGTTCTCCAGCAGGATCCCAACAATATTGCGGCCCTGCGCGGCAAAGCCGAGATTCTCGACTGGCGCGGCCGACACGCGGAAGCGATGAAGCTCTATGGGCAGGCGCACGGCCTAGCACCCAGCGATTCAGCCGCTATGATGGGATTGGCACAGACCGAATACGAATCGGGCGAATACACACAGGCCCGCGCGGACCTGGCGGAAGTGAAAGGTATCGACACTCCCGAGTTCAGGGAGCTGCAGCGCAACGTGAATCACGCGCTCGGCACGTACATCGAGCTCGGATACGGCTTGCGGCGAGACGGAAAAGTGCTGGACTACGATTCGGTCGACGTGCTGGTTTCCACTCCGCTCGGCGGTTCCAATCGCTTGAGCGCGCTATACCAACCAGTCCTTTTCCGAACGCAGGCGCGGAATTTCAACTCGAATTATTATGCGTTGATGCTTGATTCGCAGCCCGATGAGCACATCACGACGCACGCGCAAATCGCCGCACGAACCTATCCCGGCGTTTCTTCGCAAATCGAAGGCGCGCTTGACGCAACATTCAAGGTGGGGCCCTCGTTCAAATTGTACACGGGAGTTGCGCGCGAATCGGATCAGGAATCGCTGGTTTCGACGCTGGGCGCGACGGCCAACGGAATCTTCGTGGGCCAGGTGGAAACGAATCTTGGCCACATTGGCGCAAGCTACTCGAGTTCGCAGCACAATTACGATCTTTCCGTCACTTATACGGATGGCGCATACACGGGCGAGAATTTAGCCTCAAACCGCCGCTGGGGCGTCGATGGAAATTTTGGTAAATCGATTCGCGGCAATCATCCGTACATTCGCATTGCGTATGGCATAAGCTATTTGAGCTTTGACCACGACGCGGATTTCACACCCGGCAGCGGCGAACCGGCGCGCGTCACGGGCGGCTATTACAGCCCCACACGTTTTTTGCTAAATTACGGACAGATTTTTCTTTCGACGGATCTGGGGCGGCACGTCAAGTGGGACATGGGAGGATTGGCCGGTGCGCAAAACGCAGAAACAACCTTCACGGCGTTTTCGAACACCCAGTTTGCATCGACATTTGCCACGCACTTGACGTGGAACATGAGCGAAAACAACGACCTGCGTTTGGGCTACGACTATCTGAATACATTCAACGCTTTCCACCGGCATCTTTTCTTCGTCACTTGGCGGCACTATTTCTAACGTGCCTACACCCAGCATTTTTCCTCCAAACGACTCGAAGAGCGCGCCTGCAGCGCCAAGCATGAAGGCTGCAACCTTTTCTAATTCCCGCTTCGCATCCGTGCAGGATTTCCTGCTCAAATTCCGGCTGCCGCTTATTTTGATCCTTGCACTGGCTTGGTACGTGCGTGCGCGTCATCCGCATTTCGCGAGCGCGTACATGGACGAATCAATTTACGTTCTATTCGGGCGAATGTTTCTGGCGAGGCATTTCGAAGCGCCGCTCAATAATCCACTGAATTCGAGTTTTGGATGGTATCTGTGGCCGATTCTGGCAGCGTGGGCGGACCGGGCTCGCGGACTTGTGGGTGTGCGCGAATTGGGCGCGGCGATGGGCGCGCTGACGGTTTGGGCAGTGTACGGCTTTTCGCAACGCGTTTTCTCCCGAGCCGCAGGTCTGGCGTCCGCGCTGGTCTTCGCGCTGCTCGGTCCTGCTGTTTTTGCATCGCGCATCGCGACGCGCGATGTTGGCTCGATTTTCTTTATCGCACTCGGACTGTGGTTGTTTGCGCGAGCCTGGCAGGAGCAGGACTGGCCAACGTGGCTGGCGGCCGCGCTGAGCCTGTTCGCGGCGTTCTTGTGCAAATTCCTGATCGCGATCTATTTTCCGTTTCTCGTAATTCTGGGTTTGTGGAAAGGGCGCCGCGCCATTCTGGCATTTGGGTTAACCCTCACGATTCTCTGCGGCGCGTATGCCATCTATTTCAGGGAATCACTACGGGCGCTTTTGGAGTACGGGCGAGCGTACGGATCGCTCAAAGCGCCGGCTGCGGCCGCCTGGCACATTTATTTCACCGACCGGATCGATTTCTGGGTGCTGTTTGCACTGGCGCTTCTCGCATGGTTCCCCGACGGCAAAGGTTCATGGAAGAAGGTGGTGCTGCTCTTCGGCGGCGTGGCGATCATGCCGATTTTTCAGGTGATTTCGCGCGCGGATTACGATTATTGGAAACACGTGAATTATTCGCTTCTCTTCTTGGTCCCTCTCGCGATGCAAGGACTCATCGTTATTCTGCGGCGGATCGCGCCAGTGTCATATTCGATTCCAGCCACGGTCATGGCGGGCTGCTTGGCGGTTGGACTCGGGTGGATGGGCAATGCGTGGAGGATTAATCGGTTTGTTTTCTGGCCAAACGTGGAACCGGCGGTTGCTTATTTTGACGGGCATTTAGTGTCCGACGATCGCATCTTGATCGATGACACCGTGTTCCGGTACTACTTCTCGCCGCCCTTGCACCAGTGGCAAATGATCGATCCGTTTTATTTCAGTTATGGAACCGAGACCGGACTTCCCGCTTATGCGGCCGCAGTGCGCGACGGTTCGTTTGATTATATTGTCCTGGATGGCGGCATTGGCCAGGACGCAAAAGAAATGCGGGCTGCCATTCAACCCAACTTGGCTGGCCGGTATAGCCTTCGCGCCAGCACGCCGGACCCGGTCACGGGCCACGAGACCGAAATTTTTGAACGGACTAATCCTCTCGCGATGGAGTCGGCCCAAAATGTTCCGCAGGTCGTCATCGACGCTCCCGCAGCAGGGGCCCTAGTGCGCACAAATGGCGATTCGACAGCGCTTTCCGGAACGGTCAAAGGAATCCAATCGGGCGACTATGTGTTGGTGGATGTTCTCACGAACCAATGGTACCGCCAGGGCGGGAAGATTTTTCCAGGCTCGCCGGATGGAGCGTTTGCGCAAGCGATCCACCTGGGAGGGGCCGGCCGGCAGCAGTGTTTCCACATTGTGCGTGCGCGCCTATTCAATCCCGAGGGGCATTTTATCGCTCGGGCGATGAACTTCGATGTTGTTCGAGCGAATCCCGACGGTACCCCTCCTAACTGCCGTTAAATGATGAGGAACGACCCTTCGAGGCAATCCAGTAGCCGCTCAGCGTCCTACCCGCAATTTGCTGAATCTAACATGCTATTCTTCTGAAGCAGCGCAGGCTGCCGCGCCGAGGCTCGCCGCGAGACGAACGAGTTGTGCCTTGAATCATAAACAAGCCACATGACCGATATACGTGAAATTCTCGACAAACGGATTGTCATACTTGATGGCGCCATGGGCACCATGATTCAGGCCCTGGGGCTGGTTGAGGAAGACTATCGCGGCAAGGAATTCCGCGAGCATCCGAAAGACTTGCGGCTGAATAACGATGTTTTGAACATTGCGCAGCCTCAGATTATCGAGTCCATCCACCGGCAATATCTGGAGGCAGGCGGGGACATTATCGAGACGAATACCTTCAACTCGAACGCCATTTCGATGGCGGAATATGGTCTGCAAGATCGGATCTATGAGCTGAACAAAGCCGGCGCGGAAGTCGCGCGACGGGCAGTAGAGCGTTTCACGAACGAAAATCCGGAAAGCGTGCGATTTGTTGCAGGCTCGCTGGGGCCAACCAGCCGGACAGCTTCGATGTCGCAAGATGTCAACAGTCCCGCTTCGCGCGCGGCGACGTTCGACCAACTGCGCGATGCTTACCATGAACAAGTACGCGGCCTGATAGACGGCGGAGTGGATCTCCTGCTCGTCGAGACCATATTCGACACGTTGAATGCCAAGGCCGCGCTCTTTGCCATTGACCAGTACTTTGAAGATTCGGGCAAGCGCGTTCCCGTGATGGTTTCCGTGACGATCACAGATCGGAGCGGGCGGACGCTCTCGGGCCAGACGGTGGAAGCGTTCTGGATTTCCGTCTCGCACATGAACCTGCTGAGCGTCGGCATTAACTGCGCACTCGGTGCAAGACAAATGCGGCCGTACATCGAGGAGCTCTCGCGCGTCGCGCCCATTTACATCAGTTGCTATCCCAATGCAGGCCTGCCGAATGCGTTTGGCGGATTCGACGAAACGCCCGAAACGATGGCCACTGACCTGCGTGATTTCGCGGCTAACGGATGGCTGAACATCGCCGGCGGTTGCTGCGGGACAACTCCGGCGCACATCCGCGCCATCGCCGCGGCCGTGAAGGATCTGAAACCGCATGCGTTGTCTAGACCGGCGCGCTACACGCGATTCAGCGGGCTTGAGCCGCTCGTGATTCGACCCGACACGAACTTCGTCAACATCGGGGAGCGCACGAATGTGACTGGCTCGCCGAAGTTCTCAAAATTAATTCTGAACGGAAAACTGGAAGAGGCGCTGGCAATCGCGCGGCAGCAGGTGGAAGGCGGCGCGCAGATCATCGACGTCAATATGGACGAGGCGATGCTCGATTCCGAGCAGGCGATGACGACGTTCCTCCATTACATCGCCTCGGAGCCGGAAATCTCTCGCGTTCCGATCATGATCGACAGTTCGAAATGGAGCGTGATCGAAGCAGGCCTGAAGTGCATTCAGGGAAAAGGAATCGTAAATTCCGTGAGCCTGAAGGAAGGCGAAGAGGCGTTTAAGCAGCGCCTCCGGCTGATTCGGCGTTACGGCGCGGGCATGGTCATCATGGCGTTTGACGAGAAGGGTCAAGCCGATACCGTGGCGCGCAAACTCGAAATCTGCACGCGCTCGTACAAAATTGCGACCGGGGAAGTAGGGATACCTCCGGAAGACATTATTTTCGACCCGAATATTCTGACTGTCGCGACCGGGATGGAAGAGCATAACAATTACGCCGTCAATTTTATTGAAGCGACACGGCAAATCAAAGCGGCGTTGCCTTACGTGAAGGTCAGCGGCGGCGTGAGCAATATTTCCTTTTCGTTTCGCGGCAATAGTACGGTGCGCGAAGCCATGCATTCGGCGTTTCTTTATCATGCGATTCGCGCGGGCATGGATATGGGCATCGTGAATGCCGGCCAACTGGGCATTTACGCGGAGATTCCCAAGGACCTTCTGGAACTGGTCGAAGACGTTTTGCTGAACCGGCGTGCCGACGCAACGGAACGGCTGCTGGCCTTCGCGGATTCCGTAAAACAAAAAGGTAAAGCGCCGGTGGAGGAAAGCGCATGGCGGCAGGGGCCGGTGGAGGAACGGCTGAAGCATGCGCTGCTAAAGGGAATTGTCGATTACATTGAAACCGATACCGAAGAGGCACGGAAGAAATACGGCAAGCCGATCGCAGTGATCGAGGGGCCGCTCATGGATGCGATGAACGTGGTCGGCGATCTGTTTGGCTCAGGCCGAATGTTTCTGCCGCAGGTGGTGAAGAGCGCGCGTGTGATGAAAAAGTCGGTCGCGTACCTGCAACCATTCATGGAAGCGGAGAAACTCTCGAGCGGCATCGCGAAGGCGAAAGGCAAAGTGCTGCTCGCCACGGTGAAGGGCGACGTGCACGATATCGGCAAAAATATCGTTGGCGTGGTGCTGGGCTGCAACAATTATGAGGTGATCGACCTGGGCGTGATGGTCGCGAGCGATAAAATTCTGAGTGCCGCTCGCGAGACGAATGCGGACATGATCGGGTTGAGCGGGCTGATCACGCCTTCGCTCGAAGAAATGTCGCACGTCGCGAAGGAAATGCAGCGTGAGGGATTTGCGCTTCCTCTGCTGATCGGCGGAGCCACGACGAGCCGGGTGCACACAGCGGTGAAAATCGCGCCCATGTATAAACAGCCCGTGGTGCATGTGCAGGATGCGTCTCGGGCGGTCGGCGTGGTGGCGAGTTTGCTCAACGCGGACTTGAAGGGCGGCTTCGTGGCCGAAAACGGAGCGGAACAGGAAAAAACGCGGCAGAAGCATCGCGGGCCGAAGACGCAAAGTCTCCTTTCTTTTGCCGAGGCACGCCGGCGAAAGCCGGTCTTCGATTGGTCTGGATATCAACCTCCGCGGCCTTCTTTTACGGGAGCGCGCGCCTACAAATGCGTTTCTCTCGCGGAGATCGTTTCGTACATCGATTGGACGCCGTTTTTTCACGCATGGGAGTTGCGCGGAATTTATCCGCGAATTTTCGAGCAGGAAGGTGTCGGCCCAAAGGCGAAAGAGCTTTTCGAGGATGCGCAGAATCTTCTGCGGCGAATTGTGACCGAAAAACTTCTGGTCGCTCGGGCCGTGATCGGGTTTTTCCCCGCGAACAGCGTGCTCGAAGATATTGAAGTCTATACGGACGAATCACGATCGAGAATCCTGACGACATTTCACACGCTGCGTCAACAGATGGAAAAGCCGGACGGCGAATCGGACTATGCCCTCGCGGATTTTGTGGCGCCGAAAGAGAGCGGACCGCCGGACTATTTGGGCGCGTTTGCGGTAACGGCCGGGATCAACATTGAGCCGGTTGTCGCGGGATTCGAGAGGACGAACGACGATTACAATGCGCTGATGACCAAGGCGCTCGCGGATCGTCTGGCGGAGGGGCTCGCAGAACTCATGCACAAGCGCGCACGTGACGAATGGGACTTTGGGAAGGACGAAAAACTGGTCCATGAAGATTTCCTGCGGGAGCGCTACCGGGGAATACGTCCCGCGCCGGGATATCCGGCTTCGCCTGACCATACGGAAAAACAGCAATTATTCGAGATTTTGGAGGCGCAAAAGAATACCGGAATTCAATTGACCGAGAATTTCGCGATGTATCCGGCCGCCTCGGTGTGCGGCCTTTATTTTTCGCATCCTCAGTCGAGATATTTTGCGGTGGGAAAGATCGATCGCGAACAGGTGGAGGACTATCACCGGCGCAAGGGCATGGATTTGCGCGAAGTGGAACGTTGGCTGGCGCCAAATCTGAATTACGACCCTGACGTCTAGGTTCGCTGCCCTCGATTGCAATTCCAATGTTTCGAACGAATCCAATTGTGATGCTATTTCTTCCGAGGCAAGTACAATATCAGCGCGGCAGAGAGGAAGGTTAAAGGCCCATGGCTGGACGTAGCCCGCAATATTTCTCCGGCAAGGAATTGAAGATTGGCATCATTGGCTGCGGCTACGTGGGCTTGCCGCTGGCGTTGCGTTTTGCCGAGACGGGGCATTACGTATTCGGCTTTGATACCGACCCCGGCAAAGTGGAGAAACTGAATCGCGGCGAGTCGTATATCAAGCATATCGCGGGTGAGCAAATCGCGAAACATGCAAAGGCGCGTCATTTCTCGGCTACCGCGGATTTCGCCCGGCTGCGCGAAATGGACGCCGTGCTGATTTGCGTGCCGACGCCGCTTGACGACCGCCGGGACCCCGACCTTTCGTACGTTGAAAATACGGCGCGGTCCATAGCGCCGCACCTGCAGCGCGACCAATTAATCGTGCTCGAAAGCACGACGTATCCGGGAACCACGGAAGATCTCGTATTGCCGATTCTCGAGAAAGACGGCTTGCGGTGTCCGATCCAGTGCACCACGAATCCTGATGCAAGCCAAACTGATTTTTACCTGGCGTTTTCGCCGGAGCGTGAAGACCCGGGCAATCAGCATTATGGACTCGCTCAGATTCCGAAAGTGGTTGGAGGTATCAATGCGGCCAGCGGAGAGGCGGCTGCGAATCTTTATGCTCAAATTGTCGCGCGCGTGATTCGCGTCAGCTCGACGCGAGCCGCCGAGATGTCGAAGCTGCTCGAAAATATTTTCCGCTGCGTGAACATCGCGCTCGTCAACGAGCTCAAGCTATTGTGCCAACGCATGGGCATGGACGTTTGGGAAGTGATTGACAGCGCTGCGACGAAGCCGTTCGGCTTCATGCCGTTTTATCCGGGGCCGGGATTGGGAGGGCATTGCATTCCGGTCGACCCGTTTTATTTGTCCTGGAAGGCGAAGGAATATGATTTTTCGACGCGCTTTATCGAGCTGGCCGGCGAAATCAATTCCTCCATGCCGTACCATGTGGTGAATGCCGTTGCGGAGGCGCTGAACGAACGGCAGAAAAGCCTGAAAGGTTCACGCGTGTTGCTGCTTGGCGTGGCTTACAAAAAAGATGTGGACGATCTGCGCGAATCGCCGTCGCTGAAATTGATGCAGCTGTTGATGGAACGCGGCGCGCATCTCGATTACAACGATCCTTATTTTCCCACGCTGCATAAAATGCGCCACTATGATTATTCGGCGATGCGCTCGGTGGATTTGAATGCCGCTGCGCTGGCGTCATATGATTGCGTGCTGATCGCAACGGATCATTCGGCGTATGATTACGCGGCGATCGTCGAGGCGGCGCAGTTGGTGGTGGACACGCGCAACGCGACGCGGACGGTAACCCAGCACCGCGGAAAAATCGCCCATTGCTGACGAAGTTTATCGTGGCCGTTTTCCCTTTCAAGAAGGAGGTGTAATGCGCTACCTCGTGACAGGTGGTGCGGGTTTTATCGGCTCGAACATGGTTGACGAACTTGTCCGGCGCGGTCAGGAAGTGACCGTGCTCGACGATTTTTCGTCGGGCAAGGAAGTCAACCTCTCCGGCGTGCAGGGCAAGATTCGACTGATTCGCGGAAGTATTTGCGATTTTGAAGCGGCGCGCGAGGCATGCAACGGCGCGGACTATGTGTTGCATATGGCTGCGCGGACGTCTGTTCCGCGTTCGGTGAAGGATCCGGTCGAAACGAACCACATCAACGTTGGAGGAACGCTCAACGTGCTGGTTGCCGCGCGCGACGCGAAAGTCCGGCGCATTGTGTTTGCCGCTTCATCGTCCGCGTACGGCGAAACAACCACGCAGCCCAAAGTGGAAACGATGCCGGCGGAGCCTATTTCGCCCTACGGCGTCACGAAGCTGGCCGGTGAGTTGTATGCGCAGGTTTTTGGCCGCGTGTATGGACTCGAAAATGTCTCCATGCGCTACTTCAATGTGTTCGGTCCGCGGCAGGATCCCACTTCGCAATACTCAGGCGTGTTGTCGCGCTTCATGCTTGCCATGATCGAAGGCACGTCACCCGTCGTTTATGGCGACGGCGAGCAATCCCGCGACTTCACATTCGTTGACAATGTTGTCGATGCATCCCTGCGCGCTTGTGAAGCACCAGAGGCCTCCGGGAAAGTCTTCAACGGGGGGACAGGCCTGCGCATCACGCTCAATGAAGTGCTGAAACTGCTCGGGAAAATCTGCGGGCGTCCCATTCAGACGAAATATGACCCTCCCCGGCCCGGCGATATTCTTCACTCTCAGGCGGACATCACGCGCAGCCGTCAGCTTCTCCGTTATGAACCGCTGGTGCATTTCGAGGATGGGCTGCGCCGGACATGGGCGTGGTATTCCACAGCGTACGCAAAAACGTAAAACTTCGCGACAATGTCGACTTTTATAATTCACAATTTCGGCTGCCGTGCGACACAAGCCGACGCCGCATCCATTCGGCGTAGCTTTCTGGCGCGAGGATATTTGCCGGCGGGCGCAGATTCGGCCGCGGAGCTTGTTGTCCTGAACACGTGTACGGTGACAGCCGCCGCGGATGCGGAAGCTCGCGACGCGATCCGCCGGATTCATCGCCAGAATCCGAGTGCGCGAATTGTTGTCACGGGGTGCTACGCGCAGCGCGCTCCCGAGGAATTAGCGACGATCGACGGCGTTGCGTGGGTAATAGGCAATTCGCATCAGACGGAGATACCGTCGCTGATAGATGGCAAGGATTTGGTCTCGATTTCCGGGCTTGTGCAGCACGGCCCTCCCACGGGGCAAATCGTTAGAGAAGAAATGGACGCGGCGAGAGATTTGATGGCGGCTTCGCCGGAAGAATTTCTGGGCGAGCGCACGCGTCCGACGCTGAAGATTCAGGATGGCTGCAACCATCGCTGCGCCTACTGCGTGATTCCGTTCGTGCGAGGGCGCAGCCGCAGCCTCCCGCCAGATCGCGTGCTCGCTGAAATTCGGCGACTCGTGGATGCCGGCGTGAAGGAAATTGTCCTGAGCGGAATCGATTTGGGAAGCTACGGCCGCGAATTGAGCCCCCGCACCACTCTCCACGATTTGATTCGCCGGATTGTGAATGAATCCGCGATTGAAAGATTGCGGTTAAGTTCGATTGAGCCGATGGACGTGACGCAGGACTTCGTGGATTTAGTCGCTTCAATGGAACGAATCGCCCCACATTTTCATATGCCGCTGCAGTCTGGAGCAGATCGCGTTCTGCACTTGATGCACCGATGGTACCGCACCGCGCATTATGCGAGGCGAGTCGAAATCATCCACGAACGATTGCCGGACGCCGCCATTGGCGCAGATGTGATCGCCGGTTTCCCCGGCGAGACGGAAGAACATCATCGCGCGACGATGGATTTCATTGAGAGCCTGCCGCTCGCGTACCTGCATGTGTTCTCATTTTCGGCGCGCGAAGGCACGGAGGCCGGAAGGTTAGCTGAGATTGTCGACGATAACGTGATTCATCGGCGCGCCCGCGAATTGCGCACGCTCGGTGAGGCGAAGGCGAAGGCATTTCGCGCTTCTCAGAAAGGCAGGACGCTGCGCGTTCTGACTCTGGATCGCAAGAATCGCGATTGGACTCCTGCCATTAGCGGGAATTTCCTCAAAGTGCACCTGGCTGGGCGCTGGGCGCGCAATCGTTGGATGAACCTAATTTTCGATGAATCTGACGCGCCGGTAATGCCGCTGGCGGTCGAGGCTTAGCCCTCCAAAATCACCTGGGCGAACGCAAAGTTTCCCGTGTGCGTAATGGAAACCACGAACCGCGTTGCGCCGAGGCGCGTGGCGTGCTCCCCAGCCTTGCCATGCAAATGCAAAACAGGCTTTCCGCCGGCCTCATTCTTGATTTCAATGTCGCGCCAGCGCACTCCGCGTCTCCACCCTGTGCCTAGAGCCTTCATGGCAGCTTCTTTCGCGGCGAATCGCGCGGCGTAACGCTCAAATTTGCTCTTGTGCCGTTCGCAATATTGAATTTCCGTGGGCGTGAACACCCGCTCAAGGAAAGGACGCCCGTGCCGCGCTATTGCTTTCTCCAGGCGATCAATTTCTGCAATATCCACGCCTAAGCCAACGATCAATTCGTCCTCGCTTTGCGTCGCGAACCATCCGGCGCAAAATAACACCTCATTTTGTCGCCGCGATAGTTTTTCGTGCCGGCAGGCGCGGCGCTCGGAAATTCGCTTCGCCCGCGCATTATACCTATAATCGGAAATGTTCGGAGGAGTGCAGATGGCGAGGGCGGCGGCGCGTCCGAAGAAAAAAAGTGCCGGGAAGCGAGCGCAACGGCGCGCGCCGGAGTCGCAATGGCGCTTGCGCCAGGCCGGCAAGCTGCAGATTTTGCAAGCGCGGCCATTCAATCGGCTCAGTTGGCTCGTTCATGGCTTCAGCACCAGACCCGGAGGTGTGAGCGAGTTGAATCGTTCCGGGCCGGGCCGCTCGAAGAAACAGGCAGTGCTCAATCTGGGGTTTACGGATTGGGACCGTCGCGAGCGAGTGGAGGTAAACCGTCGGCGCCTGCAAAAAGCTCTTGGATACAGTGACGCGTGTCTAGTCACCCTTCGGCAAGTTCACTCGGACGTGCTGCACTTAATTCAAGAACCGCTTTACGACTCGCCCAAGGGAGATGCGCTCGCGACCCGAACGAAGGGTTTGCTCCTGGGCGTTCAGACCGCGGATTGCGTTCCGATTTTGCTCGTCGACCCTCGCCATCGCGCTGTCGCCGCTGTCCACGCGGGATGGCGTGGGACGGTTGCGCGTATCGCGGAGAAAACCGTCGGCCGCATGGCAATGGAGTTCGGGACGCGGCCAAAAGACGTTTTAGCCGCGCTGGGACCGGGAATTGGACGATGTTGTTACGAAGTGGGGCCGGACGTGGCGAAAGAGTTTGCCGCGCAATTTCCCGATGCCGCGGAATGGTTTGAGGGCCCGTTCGCCGTGCTTGCATCGGGCGAAGATCCGAATCCGCTGCCATGGCTGACCATGATACCTCCCGGGCACCAGTCTCCTCCGCTTCGATGCCATTTGGATTTGCACGCCGCAAATTCTGCAATCCTGGCCAACGCCGGTCTGCAACGCAAGAATATTTTCGACGCTGACTTTTGCACGTCGTGCCGCACGGACTTATTTTTCAGCTATCGCCGCGAAGGAGTGACAGGGCGCATGATGGCCGTTATCGGCGTGGTTTGATCGAGAACGGCTGCTCAGCGGGAACCAGGCGAAATTGCGTGCGCTGGAACGATCTCGGACGATTCCAGCAATGCCAATTGCCCGCAGGCGGCCATAACATCCTGCCCGCGCGAATAGCGCACAAAAACACGGTGGCCCTTATCCGCCAGGATTTTCCGGAACAATTCGACGCGCGCGGCATCCGGCGAATGGTACGGCAATTCTCCGGGATTCCAGGGAATCAAGTTCACCTTGGCGCGCAAATTTGAAATCAACTTCGCGACGCGCTGCGCATCTTCCGGATGATCGTTAAAGCCGCCCAGCAAGACGTACTCAAACGTCAGGTGTTCCCACGGGCGCAACGGATAATTCCCGCACGCGTCGAGCAAGTCTTTTAAGGGATATTTGCGATTGATGGGCATGATTGTGTCGCGCTGCTCGTCGCTTGATGCATTCAGAGAAATGGCCAGCTTCGGCCGGACGGGCTCTTTTCCGAGTTTCTCGATTCCCGGAATGATTCCGCTGGTTGAGAGCGTGACGTGTTTCGGCGAGATGGCCACCCCTTTTGAATCGAGCAAAATCCGCAGCGCAGCCATCACGGCGTCGTAATTGAGCAATGGCTCGCCCTGCCCCATGAGCACAACATTTGTCTGCGGCTTTAGCGCGCCGCGATTGTCGTCGAGCGATACAAGCACCTGAGCAATAATTTCACCGGCAGTTAAATTGCGCAGCAGTCCGAGCGTCGCCGTCAGGCAGAATCGGCAATTCACCGCGCAGCCAGCCTGCGTCGAGATGCAAATGGTTTGCCGTTTGTCCTCCGGCATGAAAACGGCTTCGACCGTCGCGGCATCCGCGGGAGGAGCCGAGCCGAGCCGCAAAACATACCGGACAGTCCCATCGGCGGAATGATGGCGGCGGGCAATCTTAGGTAACGAAAGTTGTGCCATGGCGTCCAGCCGCCGACGCAAATCCAAGGGCAGGCTGGAGATTTCGTCGATTGCACGCACACGCTCGGCATAGAGTGCGCGATAAATCTGAGAACCCCTGTAGGAGGGTTCGCCGAGCGAAACAGCGAGAGCCCGCAGTTCATCCATCGATTTGCCGAGAAGGCAAACGCGCTGATTTGCCGGTGCGATATTGGAATTGGAGGAGGCCACAGCTTGCTCTCTTTTTACAATCATAACATGCTGAGATCACACCCCGGCCGCGCAAGATTTTTCGGTCCGAGCGAACTGTTCTGGCGCTATACTTTCCAACCAGAAGACCTGCGCGGGGGAAGGAGGCTCTAAATGGGGCAAATTCTTGCGATCGACGACTGGGTCAAAGGACTGACCGAAATTCCTCGGCAGGAATTCACGATTCCCCGCGTTGAAGAATTCACTCATAGCACTTGGATTCGACCGGAAACACTCAAGCCGTATCTTTACTACGCCAAGAGCCATTACACGCGGAATCTGATTTTCAAATGCGACCTTTTCGAAATCATCGCGATCTGCTGGGAAGTGGGACAAGTTAGCGCTGTGCATAATCATCGCGATCAGAATTGCTGGATGGCCGTACCCATCGGAAAGTTGCGCGTGCAGAATTTCCGAGTGGAAGGCCGAGATCCCAAAACTGGTACGTGTCACCTGACTCCCAGCGATGCATACGACATGGACCCTCAGCATCCCGGAACCGTCCGTCCCGAGCAGCCGGTTCACCAGGTGCTCAACCTTGCGGAATTCAAGCAACCCGCCACAAGCATCCACATTTATTCGTATCCATATGCGAGCTGTGAAATGTATTCGGTTGACCGGGGAACGTACTCTGACGTGCCGCTTCATTACACCAGTGAATACGGCAAATTGAACCCCGACGAAAAGCTCTTCTAGTATGCGCGCTGGCCAGCGTCCGCAATTCCTCGGCCTGCGGAAATCCGCGAAACTGATTTTTCAGCCGAACTGTGACTTTATTTTTGTACGTGCGAGAATGGGTGGGTCATGACTGCCGGGAATCGCAAAGTCGAGGAAACGACGCTGGCCAATGGGCTGGTGGCAGTCACCGAGCCGATGGAGCACGTGCGCTCCGTCTCTGTCGGCATTTGGATTCGCAGCGGTTCCCGGCGCGAGCCCGCCGAATTGAATGGCATCTCGCATTTCATCGAGCACATGGTGTTCAAAGGCACGGCACGTCGCAAGGCCGAAGACATCGCGCGCGAAGTGGATCGCGTGGGCGGAATGGTGGACGCATTCACCGCCAAAGAAATGGTCTGCTTCAACACGCGAGTGCTCGACGAACATCTTGAAACTGTCTTCGACGTTTTGGCGGACATGATGCTCGATCCGCAATTCCCCGAAGAAGAAATCAGCCGCGAAAGGTCGGTGGTGCTCGAAGAGATCCGCATGGTCGAGGACAATCCGGAAGACCTTGTCCACGAAATGTTCTCCAGGAATTTGTGGGGGCACCATCCGCTGGGCCGTCCAATCCTGGGAACGGCTGAAACCGTGGAGCGATTTGACCGCGAGACGCTTAACAATTGGTTTCGCCACTGGTACGCGCCGAATAATATGGTGATCACCGCGGCGGGGAATCTTTCACATCAGCGGCTGCTAGATTTGATCGTCCCGCGCTTCGGCGGGCGAGCGGCAGCAGAAAACGGCGCTTCCGAGCCGGCTCCCCTGCCGCGCGCCGACCTCGCTTCGCGCTCAAAGACAGAATTGGAGCAAGTGCACGTCTGCCTGGGCGTGCCCGCATATTCGATGACGGATTCGCGGCGCTATGCCGTGTCCGTATTGAATAATTTGCTCGGCAGCGGGATGTCTTCGCGGCTTTTTCAGAACATCCGCGAGAAGCAAGGCCTCGCTTACGCTGTGTTCAGCGAAACGAACCACTACCGCGACGCCGGCATGCTGACCATCTATGCAGGAACGAGCCTTGAAACGGTGGAACAATTAATCCGCTCCGTGATGAGCGAACTGCATGATCTGAAAGAGAGACCCGTGACCGACGAGGAGCTGCGCCGCTCGAAAGCGAATCTGAAGGGCGCGACGCTGCTCTCTCTCGAATCCACGGGGTCGCGCATGAGCGACCTGGCGCGTCAATATCTGTATTTCGGACGGTATCTCTCGCCGGACGACCGCATTGCGTCCATGGAAGCCGTAACGCAGCAAGAAATCCGGCAAGTAGCCAATGAACTGTTTCAACGCGAACGGATCGCTGCGTCACTTGTCGGCAGCCTCGACGGTTTTGCCCTGACTCCCGCACATCTAGCTTGCTAAGAAACCTCGGGTTGGCCCGCTTCCTGCGTGAATTATTCTTGGAACTTTATTCCGCATTTTATTGACGTAACTCCGCCGGTTTGCCATCATGCACGGAAGCCGCTGCGCGCTTGAGCGGCCAGTGAGGTTGCATCAGCTTCCGGGTTTCCATTTTGGCGTCAGGCAGCTCCGGCAACGCTACGTTGCTCGAAACGGAGCATACTTGCCTTCTGGTGGATGCGGGACTCGGCCGCAAAGAAACGCTCCGGCGGCTGGCAGCGATGGGGAAAACTCCGGAGCGGATTGACGGCATCCTGATTTCGCACGAGCACACGGATCACTCGAGCGGCCTGCCGCAACTCCTGAATCACTGGCGCGCTACCGCATATCTCACCGAGTCTACCTGCCGCGAGATCGTGCGTTCGCTGCCCGAAGCAACGTGCAAGAAGATGGAGCGTGTGGAGCACATCCGCGCAGGGGAACGATTCACGATTGGCGACATCGAAATTTCTCCCTTCTCCGTTCCGCACGACGCTGCTGATCCTGTCGGCTACTCGTTTCGCGCCCACGGAATGAAGGCCGCCATCGTCACGGACCTGGGTTATTTGCCCGAGCTTGTGAAATACCACCTGCGCGAAGCCGATTGCCTGATTCTGGAGTCGAATCACGACCTGGAAATGCTGAAGGTTGGACCGTATCCGTGGTACGTCAAGCAACGTGTGATGAGCCGCATTGGCCACTTGTCCAATCACATCGTCAGTGAATACCTCGCCGATCCGGAAGGCTTCGACGGCCGCGCACGCTTCCTCGTCCTAGCCCACGTTTCCGAGACGAATAATAATCCCGATCTGGTACACCTCTCGGCTGTCGAGGCTCTCAATCGCAGACCTGTGGAGGCTGCTTTTGGCGGCGAGTTAATGGTCGCCTCTCAAACGATACCAGTGGGACCGCTAAACTTGTAGTATCAGCAATTTGCAGTGATTTAAGGCTCGCCGGCGCTCTCGGTCGCAACTGAAAAATTTACCACCATCGTGAAAATTCTGACCGAATCCATACAGTGAACACCTCAGAACGTCTAAGTTAAAGGCTTGATACTAGTACCCTTAAAATTGCATCGGCTCAACGGCAAGCTGTTTGCAATCAAGCAACGGGGTTTGGGCGATTAGTTGCGCTGGCTGCTTATTCCGATTTGAATAATTGTCGCGTTCATGTTCACAGCTTTCATAACCATCAGCCAGCGACGTTTCCGCCCACTCGCCTGATTTTGAAAACAATTTCCGGGTCAGGGGGGCGATCATTCTAAGAAAGGGGCGAAAACTTCAGCGTTTTTTTGGTGCCAAGTCCGAGCAGAAGGCGGACTCAGTCCATTCACAATCTCCTGATGTGCTGGTCTTTTCTGAACGCCGCACCGGCGCATCGCGATTTCAGATTGAACTAAATGGCGACAAGGAAGCGGCTATAGACCGGGCCGCAAGCGTGTTAGCTCTGGGATGCATGGCTCGCGGAGAATTGCCCAAGGACTACGCTGTGTGGGTGCCGGCTGACGACAGCCTGATTGAGCGCGTGACGGCCCGGGCAGAAGAGCTCTTGCACCTTGGGCGTGGGCTGTCCTGTTCAATTCCTCTTAGTCCTCGCGAAGGCGAAGTGCTCAAGGAATTGCTCCGCAACCGTGTAAACAAAGAGATTGCCGACCGTCTGTGCATCTCGGTTCGCACAGTCAAGTTTCACGTGTCTTCGCTGCTCGCCAAATTCGGAGTGGGAAGCAGGTGGGATTTGATCCAAAAAGCCCAGCACATGCTCGGGACCCGACAGCTACCTGACGATCTGCCCGTTTCCTCCGTGCAAGATTCCGTGGAGCAGCCCGCGCGTCTGGAGCGGCCTTCGCAGAATGGGTGGAGCGCGCGGAAGAGGGAGCATCGAGTCGTTCCGTTTCGCGAACGCCACCTGCGCCCAGCCTGAAAATTAAAGCGTAATCTGCTGAGAATTAAATCTTGACCTCCTGCCTCCCCCGAGGCCAGTTTTCTTGCCCCGGGGCGCGACTCACTTCGGTTATTATATCCATCGTAGGTTCCGGATTCTCCCATCGCGAATAGGGGCTCAAAAGGTTTTGCCGATTGTGTGTTCGCGGATCGGGCAAAACTAAAGTTCAGGAGAGAAGGCATTGATTCCAAGATACACGCGCCCGGAAATGGACCGGATTTGGAGCGACGAAAACAGATTTCAGAAGTGGCTGGAAGTCGAGTTGGCCGCGGCTGACACGCTCGCTGATGCGGAAGTGGTCCCGCGCGAAGCGGCTACGCGGCTCCGGGAGCGTTCGCGGGTCGACGTAACGCGGATTTTGGAAATCGAGTCGCGCGTGCGTCATGACGTAATCGCGTTCACCGTAGCCGTGGGCGAGAGCGTCGGCGATGCGGAAGCGGCGCGCTGGTTGCATTACGGCCTCACGTCAAATGACGTGGTCGATACGGCACAGGCCTTGCTTGTGCGCGAAGCTTCACGGCTGATTCAAACTGGCGTCGAGGGCTTCGGCGAAATCCTTGAGCGCCGCGCGTGGGAGTTTAAGGACGTTCCCCAAATTGGGCGCACGCACGGCGTTCACGCGGAACCGATTACGTTCGGCTTGAAGATTGCCAATTGGTACGACGAAAATCGCCGCGATTTGGCGCGTTTTCGCGAGGCAGCCAGGGAAATGGCCGTTGGTAAGATTGCCGGTGCGGTGGGCACATGCGCGCACCTCGGTCCTGAAATCGAAGAGAAAATTTGCCGGCGCCTTGGCCTGAACGTCGCGCCCATTTCGTCGCAGGTGATTGAACGCGACCGGCACGCCCAATACCTGGCCGCTCTGGCGATCCTGGCAGCGTCGCTCGAACGCATTGCCCTTGAGATTCGGCATCTGCAGCGCACGGAAGTGCGTGAGGTGGAAGAACCGTTTGGCGGCAGCCAGCGCGGCAGCTCGGCCATGCCGCACAAACGCAATCCTGTCGGCTGCGAACAAATTTGCGGGCTCGCGCGCGTGGTACGCGCGAACTGCGTTGCGGCGATGGAAAATATCGCGCTGTGGCACGAGCGTGATATCTCTCACAGTTCAGTCGAACGCGTGATTCTGCCTGACTCCACGATTCTGGTGGATTACATGCTGCATCGCATGTCGGAAATCGTGGGCAACATGAAAGTTTTCCCGCAACGCATGGAGCGAAATCTGGAGTCGACGCAGGGTCTCATTTTCTCGGGCCAGCTCCTGCAGGATTTGGTGGAGCACGGCGCACCGAGGGAGGATGCTTATAAATGGGTGCAAGCCCACGCCATGGCGGCATGGGAATCGGAATCGAGTTTCCGGGACCGTGTGGCCGCGGATCCCCACATTACGAAACTTCTCAACGCGAAAGCGCTCAAGCAAACATTCGATCTAGGCAGGCAGTTGAAATCCGTGGATGCTATCTTCGCGCGCGTCTTCGGAAAGAAATCTTCAGCAGCGCCGAACTGAACACCGCCCAAAAAATTCCACGCAAGTGGCGACGTTTCAAACGAGGTCTGCTAGACGCGCTGGATGTAGCGCCCTTCGGACGTATCCACTTTCACCTTGTCGCCATTGTTTACGAATGGCGGGACGTTAATCACGAGACCTGTTTCGAGCGTGGCCGGCTTGCCCACCGCGCTCGCCGTTGCCTTCTGCACCGTGGGCTCGGTCGCCGTCACGGTTAGGTCAACGGTATCGGGCACGAGAACTCCCATCGGTTTCCCTTCGTAAAACTCGATCTTCACTTGCAAGTTCGGTATCAGATAATCCACAACATCGCCAAGGGTCTCCTTGTTGAGAGAGAGCTGTTCATATGTTTGCGAATTCATGAAGTGATAGCCCGAGGTGTCGCCATAGAGAAACTCGAACTCTATCTCGTCCATGATGGCGCGCTCGATGAATTCCTCCGCGCGGAAGCGGTAATCCACAATCGAACCGGTGCGCAGGCTGCGCATCTTCGTTTGCATCGAGCCGCGCTTGTTTCCCGGCGTCCTGTGCTCGACGCTGAAAACGGTGTAAAGATCGCCCTGGTGCTGGATAATCATGCCGGGGCGCAGTTGTGTCGCTTTTACCATTGGTCGCTCCTGATTCTCTTATGGGATTCTTCTGCAGGCGAATCTTCCGGCAGGTCGTCCCGTCGCTGGCCGTTCGTTGAGTTTCAATTATAGCGGGCGGTGCAGCAAACGGTCAATGCAAGCTGCGTCTTGGATCACGCCGGCGACTCGAGGCCCTGCTGGGGAGGAAGTCTGATTCGGTGACTCTTAAGGTTTTTTTGGACGCGTAGCCTCGGGCTCGGCTTCAATCGTCACGTCGACTTCGGCGCCGCGCCCCACGCTCACGTCGTTGCCATCCGGATCCTTAAAGCTATTTTCGACCCGAATCTCACGGTACAAATGATCGGCTCCTTCAATGACAATTTGCGCCTTTTCCGGCTCCCGAGGGTCTATAGGAGGGATAATTTTTTCCACAACTCCGGCAAGCGTAACAGTCGCTTTTTCGTCGGAGGAGTTCTGTTCCTCTTTTTTCTTAGGCCTATCTTCCATCGGCGTTCCTCCCGCCGAGCAAGAGGGATGACACATCTCGAGCCCGGAAATATGCGTTGAACCAACAAGGTATCATAATCCTGGGTGCAGCGCCAAACATGGCCGTGCCTGGGATTTGCGGCTGGCGACGGATGTACCAGCAATTCTAGAAGCCGGGAACTCCGGTGGCGGCAGGGCGAATCTCCGCGCTCTCGGATGCGCGACTGAGCCGAAAACGCTCGAGCGCTCCCTGACCGAGCGACATCAGCCCCGTATAAAGGTAGCCCCACACGAAAAGCACCAAGAAGGGAATGGTGACGTAATTCTCGTTTTGGACGGCGTAAACAATTGTCGCCGCGAAATACAATCCGAGGAACACTTCCGCATAGGGAATCCATCCCACGCGATTCCGATATCTCCGCTTGAGCGGGATGCCGCGTCCTTGCCCTTCGATGCGGTATTTTGGCGTGCGCACAAACTCCGATTGCTTGCCGGCGAGAGCTTCGATGACGGCCACAGCGTTGCGCACCGAAAGCCCAATGCCAATCGCCATGACAAACGGCATATAAAAAATCGCGCGCCACCATGTCTTTGGATAAAGAACCTGTTGCGATGCCAAGTAGAAGCTCGAAATCGAGCACGTGGAAGCGAGAAAGAGCGGCAAATCGATCAGGCACATCTGAAGCCATCCCTGATAGAACCGCACGATCATCGCGGGAAGCAAAATCACGGAAAGCAGCACCATCAGGGGATAGCTGATGTTGGCCGTGAGATGAAATACCGCTTCCCCTTTCACGAATCCCGGTTCGTCCGACTTCAAAACGCGCGGCAGAATTTTGATCGCCGTCTGGATCAGACCCTTCGCCCAGCGGGCTTGCTGCGATTTGAAGGCGTTCATTTCCACGGGCAGTTCCGAGGGGCAATCCACATCGGGGAGATAAAGGAAATGCCAGCCGCGAAGCTGCGCGCGGTAGGAGAGATCCGTGTCTTCCGTCAACGTGTCGTGCTGCCAGCCTCCGGAATCTTCAATTGCGGTGCTGCGCCAGACTCCTCCGGTCCCATTGAAGTTAAAAAACGAGCCGCGGCGGTAGCGCGCGCCATGCTCGATCACGAAATGCCCATCGAGCAGAATCGCCTCCGCCTCCGTAAGCGCCGAATAATTGCGATTGATGTAGCTCCAGCGCGTCTGGACCATGCCGAGCTTTGGATCCGCGAAGTAGGGGACGGTGCGGATCAAGAAATCGGCCGGAGGCAAAAAATCTGCGTCAAAAATGGCAACGAATTCGCCCTGCGCCGATTTCAACCCTTCCTGGAGGGCGCCGGCCTTGTAGCCTTCCCGATTCTCGCGATGGATGTAAGCGATCGGCACGCCGAGTTGCTGATGGCGCTCGACGCACGCGCGCGCGATTTGCCGCGTCTCGTCCGTCGAGTCATCCAGCAACTGAATGTCCAGCTTTTCGCGCGGATAATCGAACTGCGCGATAGAATCGACAAGGCGCTCGACCACGTAGCGTTCGTTGTAGATCGGAAGCTGTATGGTAACCTTGGGCCATTCTTTCACGGGCGGCGGCGGGCCCGGCACGTTATGTCGGTAATGATAAAAATTATAAACCAGCACGTAGCGGTAGATTCCATACGCCGCCAGGACTCCCAGCACGACGAAGTAAGGAATCATCATCAACAGGTCGAAGGAATTCGGTTGATAGATGCCGCTGAAAGTGCGATTGGTGAGTTTACGCAGATAATCCGTCACCGGATTCGTGGCGGCCGTTATCATCATTGCCAACAGGGAATGAAAGTCCACTTCGTCTTCACCCTCGCATGAGCATTCGCGCGGAAACCAGGGATCGCGCGAGTACGCCAACTTCGCGTCGCTCGCAAACCGCCATCGCCATTGCGGGACTTATCGTTCTCGAAATCCTATTCGGCATTCTGTATCACTTCGGCAATCTGGAAGTTCACGTCATCGGAACCATCGCCACCGGCCTGGGCGCCGGCGTCATCTACTTCATCATCCTATACGCTCTTGAACATTTGCCCGAGCGCCGCGCCACGCTCTGGGTGATTCTTCTCGGCGCGGTGCTGTTCCGCCTGACGCTGCTACCGCTAGTGCCGAGTCTTTCGAGCGATCCCTATCGCTACCACTGGGACGGCCAAATTCAGCTCGCTGGGTATAACCCTTACTTGGTGAAGCCCGATACTTTGAAGATTGGCGCGCGCCAGACTCCCCTGGGCCATCCCTTGTCCGCTCACGATATGCCCAACATCTATCCGCCGCTCGCCGAACTGGTTTTCCGCGCAGCAGCCCGATTTTTGCCGGGCAATGTCGCATTCAAACTGCCGTTTTTTCTGGCGGACTTGCTGACCGTTTTCCTTCTGGTTGGTTGCCTGCGTTCCTGCAAGCATCGGAATTTCCGTCTAGCTATTTATGCCTGGAATCCGCTCGTCGTGGTCGAATTCGCTGGCACGGGCCACAGCGATGCATTGGCCCTGGTCGCGCTGGTGGCGGCTGTCTTGATTATACGGTCACGGATAGGGGTGTCAACGTTTCTGCTCGCCGCCGCGGCCCTCCTGAAGGTGTTCCCTGTGCTGCTCTTCCCCGCATGGCTGCGGCGTGCCGGCTGGCCGCGTTCCGGAGTCTCTTGGGCGGCCGGATTTGCCTCGGCCGCCCTCGCCGGGCTGTGTTTTTGGCCTTACCGGGCTGCCTGGACACGGATTCCGTCCACCATGGCTTACTTCTCCGCGCACTGGCAGAACAACAATGCCAGCCTGTTTTCTGTCCTGAAGGCTTTCAGCGGCTCGGCCGATTGGGCGTCCGGAATCGGCGTGGGCATCGTCGTGGCGCTTGCGTTTTGGGCAGCAGCGCGCCGGCTGGAACCCGAGCGCGCCGCTTATCTAATTTTCGGCGCTGTCCTGCTCCTCTCGCCGAATGCCTATTCTTGGTACTTCACCTGGATCATCCCGTTCCTATGTTTCTTTCCGAACCCCGCGTGGCTGTTGCTCACCATTCTGCAATTCCTGTCGTATCACACGCTCGTCCGCTACGGCATCCTGGGCGAATGGAAGTGGAGTCCGCTGATGATTGCGCTGGAGTACGCGCCGTTTTACGCGTGGCTGGCGTGGGATGTAATTCGAGGAAAGGCGCGACTGCGCGAAGCGCCACGTGGCACGGGTGAAGCCTAGGAGAGCGGGACAACTCACAAACACAAATCCCACCCTTTGCGGAAGGCGCAAAGGATAAGGCACCCGGGCGTGCTTTACCAACAGGAGTTTTCAGAGTGCGCTAGGCTTTAATTAGGAAGCTGTACTGAGCGGGAGTGAGCGGGACGACGCTCAGGCGGCCCTGGCGGACCAGAGGAGAAGCGGCGAAGACTTTATTGGCTTTGATTTCAGCGAGGGTGATCTGTTTCTTGAGAGCTTTGTGGGCCTGGATCTTCACCTGCGGATTTTTGGGATTGCCCGCATCCACGGAGACCACGGCAGCAGTTCCGACACAACGCTTGTGGGCGCCCGTTTCATAGATCACCAGATTGTCGCCAGGTTCCATGTCGCGTAGGTGCTTGAGCGCGACGGGATTGTCGACTCCGTCCCAGACGGCCGCTTTGTCACGCTCGAGGTCGGCGAAGGAGTACTCGGAAGGTTCGGTTTTGAGAAGGTAGTCCATAGAATAATAGCTCCGTCGCGATTTAGATATTCAGAGTGAGGCTTGTTTCAGGGATGAAGTCAGCAGTGCGATTTGCTCCGGCCGGCAGCGGCGTCTTCGAACGATCGACGGGCCTGTACATCGTATCGCGCTCGAAGGGAACGCGGCCTGCGGCGCGAATCAGGCGCTCGAGTCCGGCGCGAGTCATGTGCTGAGGCGTAGTGGCGCCCGCGTCGTGGTAAATCTTCTCTTCGATCACAGTGCCGTCCATATCGTCCGCGCCAAATCGCAACGCAATTTGAGCGATTTTCGGCGTCAGCATGATCCAGTACGCTTTGATATGGTCGAAATTATCGAGCAGTAATCGCGAAATGGCGATGGTTTTCAGATCGTCGAAGCCGGTTGGCTTGGGCAAATGAGCCAGCGCTGTGTTGTCCGGGTGAAACGCGAGCGGGATAAACGTCTGGAAACCTTTGGTGCGGTCCTGCAAATCGCGAAGTAAAAGCAAATGCTCGACGCGCTCTTCCGCCGTCTCGATATGGCCGTAGAGCATCGTCGCGTTCGAGCGCAGCCCGATTTCATGCGCGGTGCGCGCAATGTCGAGCCACATGCGGCCGCTTGTCTTGTGGTCGCAAATGATTTTGCGCACGCGCGGATTGAAAATCTCCGCGCCGCCTCCCGGCAGCGAATCGACTCCAGCATCCTTCATGGCCAGCAAAGTGTCGCGCACGGAAAGTTTTGAGATGCGCGCGTAAAATCCCACCTCGACCATTGTGAACGCCTTCAGATGCACTTGCGGGAAGCGCTGCTTCAGGCCCCGGATCATGTCGAGATAGAACGAAAACGGCAAATCCGGATGCAGCCCGCCAACGATGTGAAACTCCGTCGCGCCTTCTGCGACGCCCTGTCCCGCGCGCTCCCAGATTTCTTCGAGCGAATAGCTGTACGCGCCATTCGCGTCTTTGTCCCGTCCAAATGCGCACAGGCGGCAATGCGCGCCGCACACATTGGTGGGATTGATGTGCCGGTTGATGTTGTAGTAGCAGACGTCGCCATGGCGCTTCTCGCGAATCTGATTCGCCAGCCAGCCAATGGCCAGCAGGTCGCTCGATTCATAAAGCGTCAGGCCGTCCTCGGCGGAGAGGCGTTCGCCGGCGAGAACTTTTCGGGCGATGGGCTCGAGGCGTCTGTCCGAGATGTGCAGTTGCGTGTTCATTAAGGTTCAAATAGTCCTGAAAGACTATTTTTCTGCAATTTTAGAGGCTAATGCTCGGCTATCGGCCTCGTCAAGCAAGCCCTGTTGCTCGTCGTGCTGCTCCTGGCGAACCGATTCCGGAATTTCCAATTCTTGGAGAATTTCGTCCGCCTTCCGCTCAATCTTGCTCGACACGTTCTCCGCGGCACCATAGACAGCCGCGATAAGGAGCAAGGGCAGAACGACAACGGTCCATTCGAAAGCTGTAAAGTGCGGCATTATCGCACCACGCGCCGCCATCAGAAAGCGCTGAGGATGGCCGCCGCGCCCCAGAACAGCAGGAACAATAAACTAATATAGCCATTCACGGCGAAAAACGCAGCATTCATTTTGCTCAGGTCATTCGGTTTCACAAGGGAGTGTTCGTAAGCAAGCAGCGCGGCGACCACCGCAATGCCCGCCCACGCCGGCCACGCGAGCCCGAAACTCCATGCCAGCCACGCCAGCAGCGAGACCATAATGAGATGCATTGCACGAGCGATTCCCAGCGCCCGCGCCACGCCAAATTTTTTCGGAATTGAATACAGCCCGGCCTGTTTGTCGAATTCAACGTCCTGGCACGCGTAGAGCACGTCGAATCCGCCCACCCACAGCGTCACAGCCGCGCAAAGGATCAGCATTCGCCAATCGAGCGACCCGCGCACGGCGATCCACGCCGCCGCCGGCGACATGCCCAGGCAGAATCCCAGCACGAGATGCGACCACATCGTGAATCGTTTCGTATAAGAATAGAGAAACAGAATCGCCAGCGCCACGGGCGACAACTCGAGAGCGAACTGGTTGAGCTGCCATGCCGCGACCACCAGAACCGCCGCCGAAATCAGCGTAAAAATCCAAGCAAACGCGAGCGACAATTGCCCGGTGGGAAGCGCGCGATTCTGCGTTCGTGGATTCGCCTTGTCATAACGAATATCGGCGATGCGGTTCATGGTCATCGCCGCGGAACGCGCGCCGACCATCGCGACCACGATCCAGCAGAGTTGCCAGATAATAACTCGCGACGCGGGCCAGCCTCCGCGTCCCGCGCGCTCGGCCAGCAACGCTCCGACCAGCGCAAATGGCAGAGCAAAAACGGAATGCTCGAACTTGATCATTTCGAGCACTGTGCGAATTCGACCGCGGGTCATTGGACGGTCACCATGCCCGCGTCGGAACCATTCTTATTCCGACGATTCATACTTTTTGTCTCCGCGCGCGCCGCCTTGCCAACGATATTGCTCCGCCTGGGGCAAGCCGAGTTGTGCCAGCACGCGATACACAAATTGCTCGACAATATCGTCAATTTGTTTTGGCGCGTAATAAAATGCCGGCATCGCGGGCATCACCACGGCGCCCGCATCGTGCACGCGCAGCATGTTTTCCATGTGAATGCGGTTGAGCGGCGTTTCGCGCAGACAGAGCACAAGGGCTCGCCGCTCCTTCAGGCACACGTCGGCCGCGCGCGCCAGCAAGTCATCACTCGTCCCTGAAGCGATCGCGCCCAGCGTGCCTGCCGAACACGGAATCACCGCCATTCCGTCCACAAGCGCGCTGCCCGATGCAATCGCCGCGCCCACATCGCGATTCGGCAGATATTCGATTTTCTTCGCGTGCGTGCCGGTCAGCAGCCCCGGCAATTTCTTCAGCTCTTGCGCTACAATGCCGAGCTCCGTGGCAATCAAGCGCAGGCCTGCGTCGCTCGCGACGAAATAAACATGCCCTACGCGTGCATCGGTGTCGAGCGTGCGTAGGATTGCTCGCGCGTAGATGGCGCCGCTCGCGCCCGTCACGCCAACCGTGATGACTTTGCCTTCAATGTGCGGCATCAGATATAAACCAGATGACGAGTCGAATTCTTGAGTCTAGGCAGCCGCTTCCAGCAAAGTCAAGACGCTGAAATGCTAGAATGCTCGTTCCTTCGGGACACGCCATGAATGAATCAGACATTCGCGAATTTTTGACCGCGGTGAAAAAAGGACGTCTGTCATCCGAACAAGCCGTGACACGCCTGAAGAATCTGCCGTTCGAAGATCTCGGTTTCGCCAAGATCGACCATCATCGCTCGCTGCGCCAGGGATATCCCGAAGTGATTTTCGCGCGCGGCAAGTCTGCAACGCAGGTCGCGCAGATTGTTCGCGGAATGCTGCGCGCGAAAGCCAGTCACAACATTTTGATCACGCGCGCCGATGCGAAGACGTACCGGGAGGTGCGGCGCGTCGCGCGCACCGCAAAATTCCACGAACTCTCCGGCGCGATAACCATTCACCGAAACAAGACCGTCACTGGCAAAGGGCTGATTCTGGTGGTTACCGCGGGCACCAGCGATATTCCGGTTGCCGAAGAATCTATGATCACCGCGGAAATGCTGGGCAATCGCGTCGAGGCGCTTTATGACGTCGGCGTGGCGGGCTTGCATCGACTGCTGAAGCATCGCGACAAACTCGCTGCCGCGCGCGTGATTATTTGCGCCGCGGGAATGGAAGGCGCGCTTCCGAGCGTGGTCGCGGGGCTCGTCAGCGTACCGCTGATTGCTGTGCCGACAAGCGTCGGCTACGGGGCGAGTTTTTCGGGGCTAACGGCTCTGCTTGCGATGCTCAATAGTTGCGCGTCGAACATCAGCGTGGTCAACATCGACAACGGATTCGGCGCTGCCTGCGTCGCCAGTTGCATAAATCATCTGTAGTGCGATACGGCGGGAATTTCCACGGCGGCCCCTGCTAAAGCACGGCCGCAACCATTGCTTGAGCGAGCGGCCCTTCTTCCTCGATGAAAACCGTACGTAAATCGATGACCAGCCGGTCTTCCTCGATCCGTGCGATGACCGGCGTCCCATTTGCCGGCCGGCGGAGCCGCTCTTCAAGCGCGACCGCGGAATAACGGCGGCTGGAGACTGCGATTAAGCTTGTCGGCAATTTCTGATCCGGCGTTGAGCCTCCACCAATCACCGAGGAGCCTTCGCGAATCTCGAGCGTCGCATTCTTCGACAGTTTGTCGTCCAATCGAGACACAAACGCGCGCGCGCGCTCCTCAATTTCATGCGCCGTCATGCGAATCATTCGCAGGGCCGGAATTTCGTCCCACGCGCCTCTGCGGTACGCGCGCAAAGTCGATTCCAACACGGCAATCGTCAATTTGTCCACGCGCAGCGCGCGGAAGAGCGGATTGCGCCGAATTCGCTCGACAATGTCCTTCTTGCCCGCAATGATGCCCGCCTGCGGGCCGCCCAGTAATTTATCCCCGCTGAACGTCACAATATCGGCTCCCGCATCGAAGCTTGCGCGCGCAATGGGTTCATCGATTCCCGCGCTGGACAAATCCATCAAGCAGCCTGAGCCGAGATCCTCAACCACCGGAATCCCCAACCGCTTGCCCATCGCGACCAGTTCCTCAAGACTCGGCCTTTTTGTGAAACCCACAATGCGGAAATTCGACGGATGCACGCGAAGAAGAAGCCGCGTTCGTTCGTTCACGGCGCGCTCGTAATCCGCGATGCGCGTTCGATTCGTCGTGCCCACCTCGCGCAGCTCGACGCCGCTCTGCGTCATGATGTCGGGGATGCGGAATCCGTCGCCAATTTCAATCAGCTCGCCGCGCGACACAATTACTTCAGCGCCTTTCGCGAGCGTGTTGAGAACCAGGAAAACGGCAGCGGCATTGTTGTTCACCACGATTGCGGCCTCCGCGCCCACAAGCTCGGCCAGCAACTTGTTCGTGTGAGTGTCGCGCTTACCTCGCGCGCCCTCGGCGAGGTCGTACTCCAGGTTGCAATAGCGCGTGGCCGTTGCGGTAATGTGCTCGGCCGCCGATTTCCCGATTGGCGCGCGGCCAAGGTTCGTGTGCAAAACCACGCCGGTGGCATTGATCACGGTCCGCAGCGACGGCGCCAGTCCCTCTTCGATCCGGGTTGCAATTTGCCTTTCGATGTCCGCAACGTCGACGGACGTTGTTTCGACGGCCGCCTGTTCGCGCAAGTCGGCCAGCGCGCGGCGCGTAATCTCGAGTGTGAATTCACGGCCAGCCAGCCGAATCAATTCGGCGATCTTCGGTCGGTTCAGCAACTCGTCAACAGAAGGAATTTGACGCAGAACCGCCGAGCGCTGGTCATGCACTTTCACCCCGCGTTCCGGCGAAGAGGCCATATTTGAGTCATTTCAACATACGCACCGCTGGGAAGCAACCCGGGCCGTGCTCTTATACCCTTGCGACACTGGGTTTTAAGCAAGTATTGACGCTCCTTCGAAATTAACTTTACGATAGTAGAGAGCGTCCCCTTTCGTTCATATTTCGCGTCTATTGCAACACCATGGCTACTACATCAGAAGAGGATCTCGCCCAACTCGAAAAGGACATTCGCACTCTGAAGATCGAGTACGAACAGTTCTTCGGCGGAGGCCGCAAACGCCCTCCGGCGGACACGCAATGGCGCGTCGAATCCCTCATCAAGCGCTACAGTGACCGCGGCGCTCAAATGAGCTATTCGCAGCGATTCCGTTACACGAACATCGCGCAAACGTTTGCGAAATATTGCGAGATTTGGCGCAAAAAGCTCAAAGAACGGGAAGAGGGCACAACGCAACGCCATTTCGGAGCCGCAGCCAAGGCGATCGAAGCGCAGCGCGCCTCTGCCGTGGGTGTCGCAGAATCCAAGACTGCCTCGAAAAGTGAACGTGCACCGGCATTTGCAATGTCCTTTACCGATCCGGATCATGAAGCGAAGAAAATCGAGCAGCTTTACCAAAAACTAGTCGAAGTCCGCACCGCCGCGGGCGAAAAAGGTGGGACGCCGAGCTTCGAGGAGTTCGGGAGATTTGTCCGGCAGAAAACCCGGGAACTGAAAGGCAAGCAACGAGCTGTGCAAGTCGAATATACCGTCAGTGTGGAAGACGGCCGCGTAAAATTGAAGGCCCGCGTCTGCGGCTGACTTTTATTCACCTTCCTCTTTTCCATTCGCGCGCAACCGCATACACTGGTGTGCCTTTTTTAGAGCGGAGGAATGTGTGGCAATCGAGCGGGCTCTGATCAGCGTGTTCGACAAGACCGGCGTCGTCGAATTTGCGCGTCAGCTTTCGGATTTGAAGATCGAAATTGTGTCCACGGGCGGTACGGCGCGTCTCCTGCGCGAAGCGGGCGTCGCCGTGCGCGATGTCTCAGAACTGACCGGCTGGCCCGAAATGCTTGGCGGCCGCGTAAAAACGCTTCATCCTAAGGTTCACGGAGGCATTCTATTCCGCCGGGGCAGCGCAGATGATCGTAAACAAACGGAACAACACTCGATTTCGCCGATTGATATGGTTGTCGTCAATCTCTACCCGTTTTCCGCAACGGCGAACAAGGCTGGCGTCACCGCGGAAGAGTTGATCGAGAATATCGACATCGGCGGACCCACGATGATTCGCTCCGCCGCCAAGAATTTCGAAAGCGTTGCCGTCGTCACGGACTCAACCGACTATCCGCGCGTGCTCGAAGAATTGGCAACCGCGCGCGAAATCAGTCTTGCGACGCGCCTCGACCTGGCGCGCAAGGCCTTTGCGCTTACCGCGCGCTATGACGGCGAAATTGCAACTCAGCTCGAACGCCTGACGGCTGATCGCGAACTGCATCTGACCCCATCGCCCGAACGGTTGCCATTCCGTTTGCACTTTGCCTTCGAGCGCCGGCAAGGCATGCGCTACGGCGAGAACCCACATCAGCAAGCAGCGCTCTACGTTCCTGCAGGACGACCAGAGGCGGGATTTGCCGCTGCCAAGCAACTCCAGGGGAAGGAGCTCTCTTATAACAATTTGGTGGACCTGGACGCCGCGTGGTCGCTCGCCCAGGAGTTTTCTTCTCCCGCGGCCATCATCATCAAGCACAACAATCCTTGCGGCGCGGCAGAACACGGCAACCTCGCGGAAGCGTACCGGCGGGCGCTGGCCTGCGACCCTGTTTCTGCCTTCGGCAGCGTAATCGCCTTTAACCGTTCTCTCGATGTGGAAACAGCCGAAGAGGTCGCAAAGCTGTTTGCCGAATGCATCGTCGCGCCAAGTTACGGCCAGGGGGCGCGGGAAAAGCTTGCCGCAAAGAAAAATCTGCGCCTGTTGGAGATGCCTGTCGCGATGTCTCCGTCAGAACTCGAACTCAAGAGGATCGATGGCGCGCTGCTTGTGCAAGAGCCCGACACGCGCGCTCTCGAGGAATCGGAACTGAAGCTCGTCACGGAACGCGCTCCGAACGAAGCCGAGCGTCACACCATGCAATTCGCGTGGAAGGTTTGCAAGCATGTAAAGTCCAACGCGATTGTTTTCGCCCGCGACGGCCAAACATTGGGGATTGGCGCCGGCCAAATGAGCCGCGTGGATTCCGTCAAGATCGCAGTCATGAAAGCGCAAATGCGTCTCGCTGGAAGCGTCGTCGCTTCCGATGCGTTTTTTCCGTTTCCTGACGGCGTTGAGGAAGCCGCCAAGGCCGGCGCGACCGCCGTGATTCAACCAGGGGGTTCCGTTCGCGATCCCGAAGTGATCGCCGCCGCCAATCGGCTAGGAATGGCAATGATTTTCACGGGCATCCGGCATTTCCGCCACTGACGCAACGCGGCCGTCCCGCATCCAATCCAATAGGCATCGCTCGAATAGTAACAATTTGCCGGGAAGCCTTTGACCCTCGCGGCGGCCTAGACCATAATGAATATGCATCCTGGAGCCAGCATGAAGAAGCAATGGATCGCAACGATAAGCGGCGGAATCCTCGCCCTCGCATTCTGCGCCGCAGGCGCTGCTGCACAAACATCTTCACCAGCGCCACAGGCCCCCAAGCCTGCCGGCACGTCCTCCTATTCGCAAGCGGACCAATCGAGGCGCGCGGAAGCCTATGCCGATTTCATGCTTGGTCATCTGGCAGAGCAGCAATTTGACGAAACGGGCAAATCGGACTTGGCGGGACAGGCCATTGAGTATTACCAGAAAGCGCATGCGCTCGATTCCGACGCGGCCATCACGGAACGGCTTGCCGAGGTGTACGCGGCCTCCCAGCGTACGGACGAAGCAATTCGCCAGGCCCAGTCCGCCCTGCAGCAGGATCCGAACAATCTGGCGGCGCATCGGCTGCTCGCGCGCATTTACATCCACAACCTCGGCGATATGAGCCCTGATAGCGCCCAGAAAGAAACCATTTCACTCGCCGTCGACCAATTGAAAGCTGTTCAGCGGCTCGATCCCACCGACGTGGAATCGCAGCTTTGGCTCGCTCATCTCTACGGATTCCAAAATAAACCGCAGCAAACGGAACAAGTGCTGCGCGGTATCTTGAGCCATGCCGCCGACAATGAGAGCGCTCTCGAGCAACTCAGCCAACTTTATTTGGACGAAGGCCGCACGCAGGACGCAATCTCGCTCTTGAAAAATGCCGCCGGAGCCTCAAACGCGGCGGGACTTTACGACCTCCTCGGCACCGCATACACCAAGTCGAACAATTTCCCAAAAGCCGAAGAGTCATTCCAGCGCGCTGTGACTCTTGAGCCGGACGAGGCTAGCCATCGCAAAGGCCTCGCGCAGGCTCTGCTCTCCAATCACAAGTATGACCAAGCTCTCACCCAGTATGAGCGCCTCACGAAAATTGAGCCTGACAATCCGGAAAACTATCTGCGAATGTCGCAGATTTATCGTCATCTCGACCAGCTCGACAAGTCCGAGAGCAATTTGATGCAAGCCAAGAAATACGCTCCTGGCAGCCTCGAAGTGCTGTACAACGAAGCGTTACTGTACGAAGCGCAAGCCCGCTACAAGGACGCCATACAAGTTCTCTCCGACGCAATTGCAGGCGTGAAGGCACAGCAGAAAGAGGGGCAGCATGCTCCCAACGCGCTGACGATTCTTTATGAGCAGCTTGGGATGGCATACAGGCAAAGCGGAGATTTTTCTTCCGCCGAACGTGCCTTTGAGGATATGCAACAGCTGGGTCCAGCTTCGCAAAAGCGCGGCGAGCTGCTGCTGATTGACACCTACCGCACCAGTGGCGATATCAAACGTGCGATCGCCGAAGCGGAGAAGGCGCGTACTGCCGATCCCAACGATCAGAGCTTGGCGGTAACTTACGCGATGCTCCTGGGTGACAATGGGCAGACGGACGACGCGACGAAGGTCCTTCGCGGCCTCCTACGCCAGAATCAGACTGACCGCGACACCTATCTCGACCTCGCGCAGATCGAAGAGCGCGGCAAACGCTATGCCGATGCCCAAACCGACGCGAACAAAGCGCTGGGCATGTCCCACGAAGACTCCGACAAGGAAACAGCGTGGTTTCTTTTGGGCTCAATCTATGATGGGCAGAAGCAATATGACCAGGCCGAGCAAATGTTCCGCAAGGCTTTAGCCGTCAATCCTCACGATGCGATGGTCTTGAACTATTACGGCTACATGCTTGCCGATCGTGGCATTCGCCTGGACGAAGCGATCACGATGATTCACAGCGCCGTGGTCGAAGATCCCACCAACGGCGCTTACCTCGACAGCCTTGGGTGGGCCTATTTCAAGCAAGGCCATCTCGCTGAAGCGCAGCAATATCTGCAACAGGCCGTTTCCCACAGCGCCAACGATCCCACAGTCCTCGGCCATCTCGGCGAAGTCTACGCGAAGCTCGGTCAAACGGAGCGCGCCGAACAAACCTGGGAGAAAGCGCTCATCTACTGGCACAAGGCCCTCCCTGCCGATTATGAAGCGGAGAAAGTCTCCGCGCTTGAAGCTAAGTTGAAAAATCTGAAACGCCATCGGCTGGCGGAGAAATCGTTCGGCGGCGACCCCAAACCGTAATATTCTCTGCGAATGAAGCGATCGGTTCGTCTTCCCGCTTTCGCGAAAATCAATTTGTGTCTGCACGTCGTAGGGCGGCTCCCTGACAGCTTCCACGAATTGCGCACCATCTTTCAGTCGATTTCTCTCCACGACACTCTGGAACTAAAATTATCTTCGCGAAAAGAAATTACTCTTGAGATTGACGATCCCAGGCTTCCCGCCGACTCCACAAATCTGGTTTGGCGAGCGATCGACGCCTTGCGTCGCGAGCTTGGCCTTCGCCAGGGAGTCCACGCGAAGCTCACAAAAGTGATCCCCGTTGCTCGCGGCCTTGGCGGCGGTTCCAGCGACGCAGCCGCCGCGCTCACTGGCCTGCTGCGCTTGACGCGCCGCCGACTGCCGCTTCCGCGACTCGTGGAAATCGCCGCAGGCCTGGGCGCTGACGTTCCATTTTTCCTTTTTGGAGGACGCGCGCTCGGCGTCAATCGTGGCGATGAGATTTATCCGCTTCCCGACGCGCCGCGCAGAATCATCCTCGTTGTTTCCCCCCATGACATTGGCGTCAGCACAGAAGACGCCTATACCTGGCTCGACCAACGATTGAGCATGTCCCGTCGATTGACAAAGCCTGCGGCAACCCATAGAATATGGGGTTTCTGCGCTCTGTGCTGGAGTCGGCAGGATGGCGGCATCTCAAATGATTTCGAGGCTGCCGTTTTTCGCCGTCACCCCCGTTTAGCTAAAATCAAACGGGCTTTGCTTCAGGGAGGAGCCGCGGAAGCCGCGCTGGCGGGTAGCGGGTCGGCGGTGTTCGGAGTCTTCCGAAACCCAGCGCAGGCGCGCCGAGTCGCTCGAGCGTTTCCGAAAGATCAGGTTTTCGTGGTGAGAACCCTCTCTAGGGAAGACTGCCGCGGGGTTATGTCCCAGCGGGCAATTGTCTGATCAGGTTCGTTTAAGAAGCTCAACTCAAGACTGTCCAAGAGGACTCTGTTGCCGGACGACAAGTTCAAAATTTTCAGCGGCAGCGCTAACCCCGCACTCTGCGAGGCTATTTGTCATTATCTTGGTGTTCCGCGCGGCCGCGCCGAACGCGGCCAATTCAGCGACGGCGAATCTCGTTTTCAAATTCTTGAAAATGTCCGCGGCGCCGATGTTTTTGTCGTCCAAGCCTGCTGCCATCCCGTCGATTTTCATCTGATGGAGCTTTTGCTGATGGTCGACGCGTTCAAGCGCGCCTCGGCCTGGCGCGTCACGGCAGTGGTTCCGTATTACGCGTATGCGCGCCAGGATCGCAAAGACCGCCCGCGCGTGCCGATTTCAGCGAAGCTTGTCGCCGACTTGCTCGAGACGGCCGGCGCGAGCCGCGCATTGACTCTCGATCTTCATGCGCCGCAGATTCAGGGCTATTTCAACGTGCCCGTGGATCACCTGTTCGCCGCCCCTGTTCTGGTTGAATATTTTCAGAAGCGCGGGCTTCACGCCATAACAGTCGTTTCGCCCGATGCGGGTGGCGTCGAACGCGCCCGCTTCTTCGCGAAAAGAATGGACGCTCCGTTGGCCATCGTCGACAAGCGCCGCATCGACGTGAATGTCAGCGAAGTGATGAATATCGTCGGCGACGTCAAAGGCCGTCCCGCGCTCGTGATTGACGACATCATTGACACGGCCGGCACGCTCGTCAAAACAGCCGAGGCATTGCTGGAAGCGGGCGCCACCGAGGTTTATGCGGGCTGCACGCACGCGATTCTTTCCGGGCCGGCTGTCGAGCGCATTTGCAAGTCGCCGATAAAAGAAGTCATCGTCACGGATTCGGTGCCGCTGTCGCCGGAAGCGAAAAAAGTGCCCAAAATTAAAGTGCTCAGTGTCGCCGAGTTGCTGGCGCGCGGCATTCGTTCGATTCACGAAGAAACTTCGATCAGTGAGCTGTTCATTTAGGGCAGCGAAGGGAAGGAAAGTATGGAAGCCTTTGTTGTGGAAGCCACGCCGCGCGAAGAACGCGGCAAAGGTGTAGCCCGGCGGATTCGCCGCACGGGCCTGGTCCCCGCCGTTCTCTATGGCGGCAAAAATAAACCTATCCCCATGACGGTCAACGCCCGGCAGGTCGCGCGCATTCTGCGTTCGGAAACGGGTCACAACACGATTTTCAGCGTGCAGGTCGCCGGCAATAAAGAAGAGAAAGCCATGGTGAAGGACTGGCAAGTCGATCCCGTCAGCGGCGCATTGTTGCACGTGGACTTGCTGCGCATCGCGATGGACGTGCGCATGCGCGTCCGCGTGCCTGTGCACGTGTTCGGCGAGCCCGAGGGCGTCAAGCTCCAGGGCGGCGTTTTCGAAATGGTCACGCGTGAAGTCGAGCTCGAATGCTTGCCCGCCGATATTCCGGAGGAATTCAAAGTCGATATCAGCGGCCTGACCATCGGTAAGCAGCTCCGCGCTGCCGATCTGCCGTTTGATCCGGAGAAAGTGAAACTCGTCACTGACCCCCAGCGTGTTCTGGCGCACGTTGTCGTTCTGAAGAAGGAAGAAGAGGTGGCGCCGGCCGAAGCTGTGGCGGTCACCGAGGCAGTCGCGGCCGAGCCCGAAGTCATCAAGAAGGGCAAGAAGGAAGCCGAGGAAGGCGAAGAGGGCGCGGAACCCGAAAAGGCCGAGAAGAAGGGAAAAGAGAAGGAGAAATAGCGGTTACTCCCACTGGCGCCGCAAATGGGGACGCGCGGATGCGAATCATCGTGGGTCTGGGCAATCCCGGCCGCGAATATGCCTGGACGCCGCATAATCTTGGTTTCCAGGTGATGGATCGTCTGGCTGAACGTTTTGCGATCCGTATCACGCGCCCGGAAGCGCAGTCCGTGATTGGGATTGGGCGGATAGCCGGGCACGACGTGGTGCTCGCAAAGCCGCAGACGTTTATGAATTTGAGCGGCCATGCTGTCGCGGATTTAATCGCACGATATGAAGCGGATCCCGCGGAAGCAATTGTCGTCAGCGACGAGGCGGCTCTGCCATGGGGAATGCTTCGCATTCGCGAGCGGGGCAGCGCGGGCAGCCACAACGGGTTGAAGTCTGTGATTGGCGCGCTGGCGACGGATGAATTTTTGCGCATCCGAATGGGCATCAAACCGGATTATCCGGTGCCCGATTTGGCGGCCTACGTTCTGGCTCCGATGGGCAAGGGCGTGCGTGAAATCGCGGATGCGATGGTTGTCGAAGCAGCGGATGCCGTGGAAATGATTCTCGCGGAAGGCGCGGGCCGCGCAATGACGCACTTCAACCGGCGCGCCACGCCGCCGGAAGAAGCCGCCGAATAGAATTTCTGAGTTGCAGAACGAAAAGGGGAAACATGGAAGAAAGATTGTATGACCTGATCTTCATCTGCCGGCCGGACACGCCGGAGGCAGAGATTGACAAACTGATCGCCACGCTAACGCACGCAGTCGAAGAAAAGCAAGCGAAGGTCGAGAAGGTGGAGAAGTGGGGCGCGCGCCGGCTGGCCTATCGCGTCAAGAAATTGCGCGAAGGTTTTTATGTCTACATGGTGCTTCGTTCCAGTCACGGCGAGCTCTTCAAGGAACTGGAACGCCGTTTGCGCGTCACCGACGCCGTGGTGAAGTATCTGACCGTGCGCCTCGACGAAGAGGTCAAGCGGCAAGAGAAATTGTCCAAGCGCCGCGAAAAACGCAATGCGCGGCGACCCCGCAAAACCGCACCTGCCGCTCCCGGCGCTGAACAGGCCGCGACGGCGGCTGGATAGGGAGAAAATTCAATGGCTGACGAGACACGCGCACCGCAGCAGCATGCACCATCGCACCATTCATCATCGCATTCAGGCGCATCGCATTCAGGCGGAAGACCGCCCGGCCCTGCAGGCAGCAGGCCGCCAGGGCCGCGCCGCGGAAAGCGCAACTACGTTCGCAAAAAGAAAGTCTGCCGCTTCTGCGTCGATAAAGTGGACCTGATCGATTACAAGAAGCCTGAAATTCTCCAGTCGTTCGTGCAGGAGCGCGGCAAGATTCTCCCGCGGAGAATGACCGGAACCTGCGCGCGCCATCAGCGCTGGCTGACCGTTGCCATCAAGCGCGCGCAGAATATCGCCCTTTTACCGTTCGCGTCGGAACTGTAAAGCACGGCGCAGCATTTGAATCCGCGCGGCCATCGCGTCGCGCGGAACGAATTTCGAGGATAAAAAGCCATGGAAATCATCTTGCAAGAAGACGTCGACAAGCTGGGCAATCGAGGCGAAGTGGTGACCGTCGCGGAAGGCTACGCGCGCAATTATTTGCTCCCGCAGAAACTCGCCATTGCCGCAAATTCGTCCAATATGCGCCGTCTGGAAAAAATGCGCGCCGCGTTTTCCAAGAGGGAAGCCACCGAGCGCGAAGACGCTCAGAAACAGGCCGAACTGCTCTCGGCTGTGGCTCTGAAGCTTTCGCGTAAAGCGGGCGAGAACGATCAGCTTTTTGGTTCGGTGACTTCAGCCGACATTGCCGATGCGCTCGCCGCGCAAGGCCACACCATCGACAAGCGCAAGATCCAGCTCAACGACGCCATCAAGACGGTTGGCGAATTTCCCATCGCGATCAAGCTCTACCGCGACGTCATCGCCACCGTGAATCTCACGGTTGAACGCGAAGCCTAAGCGAGCACGCTGGGCGGCGCCGCTGTGAGATTGTGGCGCCGATTTCCGTTTCGCTTTTGCACAGCTCCTTGTGAATTTCACAGCAACGTCACATTGACTTTCCCACTCTCGCCGCACAGAATGCCTTCCGCTGCCTCGGCCGAGGCGTTCCGATTTTCCCGGACTCTCCCGGCACATTGAAATGTATTGTATCAATCCCCAGTCTGGGCGAAAATAAAGCGAATTAACTATGCCTCAGGACACGACTCTCGAACGCCCTCTCCCGTATAGCGCCGGCGCGGAACGCAGCGTCCTGGGCGCGATCCTGCTCGACAATCATTCCCTGAACATTGCCGTTGAGAAAATAAAAGGCGATGACTTTTTCCTCGACCAGCATCGCCGGATTTTCGAGCGCATCGTTGAACTCGCCGAAGCCCAGCAAGCCATCGATTTAATCACTCTCAGCGAATGCCTTGACCGCCACGGCGAACTCGAATCCGCCGGAGGTCCCGCCTATCTCTCGCAGTTGATGGACGGGCTGCCGCGCGCCACCAACGTCGAGCACTATGTCCGCATCGTCAAGGAAAAATCCGTTCTGCGCCATCTGATTCGCACCGCCGAAGCGATCATGCAGCGCGCCCTCGACGCCGAAGACGACGCCGATGCAATTCTGGACAAGGCCGAGTCCGACATTTTCCAGGTCGCCGAAGAACGCGTTCGAGCCGGCCTGATCGGCGTCAAGGATCTGATCAAGGAAAATTATTCGCGACTCGAAAAAATGATGGAGGAGGGCCGCCGCCTTACCGGCGTTCCCACTGGATATTTGAATCTGGACAACGACACAGCGGGCCTGCAGCCCGGCGAATTGATTATTCTCGCCGCGCGTCCCTCGATGGGAAAAACTTCGCTGGCGCTGAACATTGCTGAAAACGTCGCGCTCAGCAACGAGCCGCGCGCCGTCGCCATTTTCAGCCTCGAAATGTCGAAGGAGTCTCTCCTGATGCGCTTGTTGGCTTCGCAAGGCCGCGTTGACGCCCACAAATTCCGCACCGGACACCTGGGCCATGAAGATTGGGCCAAAATCGGCCAAGCCCTCGCGCGTCTCGGCGACGCACCACTCTGGATTGACGACTCCGCTTCTTCGACCGTGATGGAGATGGGCGCGAAAGCGAGGCGTCTGAAGCGCGACAAGGGCCTCGACCTTCTCATCGTTGACTATCTGCAGCTCATCGCTGCGCGCGGCCGCTTCGGGAATCGCAACGAGGAAGTATCAAGCATTTCCCGTTCCCTCAAAGGCCTCGCCAAGGAATTGAAAGTCCCCGTGCTGGTGCTCAGCCAGTTGACGCGCGCGCCGGAGCGCGAGGACCGCAAGCCGCAACTGGCCGACCTGCGCGAATCTGGCGCCATCGAGCAGGACGCCGACGTTGTTCTCTTCATTCATCGCCCCGGCTTTTACAAAACGGATCTTCCCGACGAGGAACGCGCCAAGTCCGAGCTCATCATCGCCAAGCAGCGCAACGGTCCGACCGGCAGTCTCGATTTTGTTTTCATCAATCGCCACACGCGTTTCGAACAAGCCGCGCCGGATTCGTTTGGCCCCGTGCCCGAATAGCTCGAACGCGCCTCTCGCTCGCCGTGTGTGCCTTCTGCAACGGCTCCGTGGCTTTCAACCCGCGCTCATTTGGCTCTACCTGAGCAAATAGCATCGAACCGATGCCGGCGATGCGCTAAGCGCCTTGCGTCGACCGGCTTCCTGGGCTTCCCCATGATCGCGCAACTCCTCAGGTCGTGGCACTCGTATTGCTTCATCAGCATTGGTGTTTACTAAAAGCGCGGCGAGCCACGGAATTGCCATGCCGCCGTGCTCGCGGCGAGGTACGCTTTTAGTTTACCCATAACGAGCTTATACGAGCCTGTAGATGACCCGCGGAATCCAATTCGAAGGCCGGCCTGTTTGGGCTGAGGTTTCTCTCTCCGCGATCAGCCACAATTTGCGCCTGATTCGCCACAAAATCGGCAAGAAACGCAAAATCCTCGCCGTCGTAAAAGCGAATGCCTACGGCCTTGGCGCGGTCGAAGTCAGCAAACACCTCGCGCGTTTGGGAGTCGAAGCCTTTGGCGTCACCTGTTCGGCCGAGGGCATCGAGCTTCGAGAAGCCGGAATTCGCCGGCCGATTTTGCTCCTCACCGGCTTTTGGCCCGGCGAAGAAAAGCGCATTCTCGAATTCAACCTGACGCCGGCGATTGCCCGCATCGATCAGCTTCGCTCGCTCGAACGCGTCGCGGCGAAATCGCCCACGGTACGATCCCGCAAAAAAGTTTCCTTCCATCTCAAAATCGATAGCGGCATGAATCGTCTCGGGATTTCTCCCGGCGAAGTCGGCGCGTTCATCCGCGAATATGCCACCTGCGAGCATCTCGAACTCCGCGGCACCTTCACGCACTTCGCTTCGTCCGACGATTTTCGCTCCGCGCAAAACGAGCAGCAGGAAAAAGTCTTCACCGAGGCCTTATCGCAAGTGCGCGAAGCTGGAATTTCGCCCGGCACGATTCACATGGCGAATAGCGGAGCTATCTGTGCGCGCGAGTCTACTTGGTCGGAGATGGTGCGCCCCGGCGCTGTCCTCTACGGCTATCATCAGGGCTTCGAGCCACCCGAAATAGCGGCCAGTGTCAAAAAAGATATGCGCCTCAAACCGTGTCTCAGCTTTCGCGCGCGCATTATTTCGCTGCGCGAAGTCGCCGCCGGCCAGCCCGTGGGCTATAGCGCGAAATTTATCGCCGATCGGCCGTCTCGCATCGCGGTGATTGCCGCGGGTTATGCCGACGGGATCGTGCGCCAACGCAGCAATCGCGGCTGCGTGATTGTCCGGGGACGTCTCGTGCCTCTGGTTGGCACGATTTCGATGGATCTCTCGATGGTGGACGTCACCGATGTTTCCGGCGCCGCGGTGGGTGACATTGCCACCATTTATGGCGGAGACGGCAAAGCCGCGATTCCCGTCGACCAGGTCGCGCGCCAAATCGGTACTGTTACCTCGGATTTACTTTGCGCGCTTGGCCGCCGCGTTCCGCGCTTTTACATTCGCTGAATCGTTTCCTGCATCGCGCACCGGGTGGTATACTCGCGCGAGTCACTCATAATTTTATTTTTTCCTGTTCATAACGGTTGCAATCGGAGACTTCATAACGCCGACCAGTCAACATCCTGTACGCGGTAAGCGTTTCATAAATTAATAGCGTAGATTTTTCATAAAAGGGGCCAAGATGACGCGCACTTTTAACCCTTCCAATCGCTCCTCCGTTTCCCACAATCCAGAAAATCCCGGCGCCAAGCCCGTATTGCTTTCCAGACCGGATAGCGGCGGTGTTGGTGGTTTCTGGGACATGTTCGCGATCCGGCTTATCTTCACGGTGGTCTGCGTCGCGGCCGGTTATCATTTCGGTCCGTTTAGCTTGTCTCATCTTCTGGGCGCGATTGCGGGATTTGTTTTCGCCTTCGCCGTCATCCTTTTCGAGGTTCGCCTGCGACGCGCGAGCCTTCGCCGGTTGATCGGCGCCGTGATTGGCTCAATCCTGGGCATTCTTGGAGCATTCCTGACCACGCTTGTTCTTGTTCACACCTCGATGCCCGAAAGCACCCGTTCGTTCGTCAGCTTGGCCGTGTTTCTGGTAATGGCCTATATCGGCTTGATCGTTGGCGCAAACAAGGGCGACATGCTCAATCTTCAGGCCCTCGGCGGCCTGTTCGGCACGGAGCGCGGCTCGCGTCTCATTTACAAAGTTCTCGACACCAGCGTCATCATTGACGGTCGCGTGGTCGATATCGCTGAAGCGCACTTCATCGACGGAACCATAATCATTCCTCAATTCGTCCTGCGCGAACTGCAAATGGTGGCTGATTCGGCCGATCCCCTGCGCCGCCAGCGCGGGCGCCGCGGTCTGGAAGTCTTGCAGCGTATCCAGAAAATGCCCCACCTCGATGTCCAGATCGCCGAGGACGATTTTCAAAACATCGCCGAAGTGGACCTGAAGCTCATTGAACTAGCCAAGCGCTATGACGCGAAAATCATCACCAACGATTTCAACTTGAACAAAGTTGCCACTCTACAGGGCATCGAAATCCTCAACGTCAACCAGCTTGCCAACGCCCTCAAACCTGTCGTGCTTCCCGGCGAAACCATGCGCGTCTTCATTCTTCGCGAAGGCAAGGAATATAGTCAGGGCGTTGCGTATCTCGATGACGGCACCATGGTCGTCGTCGACGGCGCGCGCAAAATGATCAACAAAACCATCGACATCTCCGTCACGTCGGTTCACCAGACCACTGCCGGCAAAATGATCTTCGGCCGTTATGATGAGCGCGGCGAACAGAATCCCGCGCGCGCCGCACAGTCCTCGCTTGGTTCCCCGGCGGAACAAACGTTCCGTTCTTCCGCTCCGGAACTGCGCTCTTCCGATCCTGCAGCGTCCGGCGAACGCCCGCCTCGGCCGCTCACGCCGGAGACAGGACGCACCTAACTCGCGGAATGCCCGATTTCCGCGGGCGCATATTTATCTGTGAGTTTGAATGCGATAGACTACATCGCCCCCATGAACTTCCCTGAACTGGCGATGAATCGGGGATGAATGAAAGATCAAGCCGAAGCTGAATCCAGATGAACCAGAAATGAGCCGAATCGCCGCCATCCTTCCCGCCGCCGGACTCGGCACCCGTATGGGCTCCGGCGTCCCCAAGCAATTCCTCGAACTCGACGGCGTGCCGATTGTTGTGTTCACACTTCGACGCCTGTCGCAGTGCGCGGCCATTTCGGAATTTTTGATCGCCACGCGTCCCGACGAAGTTCAAGCGCTCGAACGGCGCTTGTCAAAGGAAGACGTCGGCCGTCCAATCCGCGTGGTGACCGGCGGCGAAACGCGCCAGCAATCTGTCGGCAACGCCCTGGCAAAAATCTCGGTGGATACGGAGTTGGTGCTTGTTCACGATGCGGTGCGTCCGTTCATCACGCGCGAGCAAGTGGATCGCGTCATCGCGGAAGCCCGCACGCGTGGCGCCGCGATTCTCGGCGTTCCCGCCATTGACACGGTCAAGGAAGTTCGCCGGGCCACGCTTCCCGAAGACGTCGCGCTGATTTCCGCCACGATTCCGCGCGAGAAAATCGTTCTGGCGCAGACACCGCAAGCCTTCCAAGTTGGCGTGCTGAAGGAAGCCTTTGCGCGCGCCGAGCAGGACGGCTTCACCGCGTCGGACGAAGCCGCGCTCGTCGAGCGCACGGGCCGTGATGTCTATGTCGTTCACGGCTCCGAGCGCAACATCAAAATCACGCGTCCCGCCGACATGGAACTCGCGCGTTTCTACCTCGACCAGGAGCGTCAGCGCAAATAATATGTTCGAGAAATTCGACGACGAAACACGCCGCTGCATCTTTATGGCCCGCTTGGCGGCCGCCGCGGACAACTCCAAGACAATGACCCTGCTTCATTTCTTAGCCGGCATTCGCAAGGAAAGTCCCACGATATTCCGAAACGTAAATTGGGCCAAAGTTCCGCTTAAACTTGTGCGCCTCACTCCGGAGAGCCTCAACTTGGCCAGCAAGGCCAACAATGAAATTCCGGTCGACGCAAAAGGCAAGCGTGCGCTCACCGCGGCTCCGGAAATCGCCAAGAAGCTCCATGCCGAACACGTCACGCCTGCTCATCTCCTCGCGGCAGTTTTTGCCGCCGACGCGAAACTTCGCAAACAATTCCAAAAAGCAGGCATGGCGGAAACTTCCCCGAAGAATGCAGCCACGCAACGCGCGCAGGCCGCAGAACGGCAACGCGTCTCTCGCTCCGGAATTGGCTACGATCTTCATCGCCTCGCCGTGAATCGCAAATTAATGATCGGCGGCATCGAAGTGCCATTTGAAAAGGGCTCCGTAGGCCATTCCGACGGCGACGTTCTCAGCCACGCTATTTGCGACGCCCTGCTCGGCGCCGCCGGCCTGGGCGACATCGGCACGCATTTCCCGGACACGGATCCCAAGTGGCGCGGCGTTTCCGGCCTGGTTTTTCTTCGCCAAGTTCGCCAGTACCTCGAACGCAAAAATTGGAAGATCCGTCACATCGACGCCATCGTTGTCGCGGAACGCCCC
>JBOGNJ010000127.1:0-5885 GCA_050746905.1 Candidatus Acidiferrales bacterium | reverse complement strand
ACCGGCAAAATCATGGGGCGTTTGGAGGTTTTCTTGTTGATGAAGCGTTTCAAATCCGTGCGGATTTTTTCCTTAATGACGCTCCAGTCGGTTTTTTCCTCGGAGTTGGATTGCTCGATGGTCTTGACGATCACCTCGCGCGCCAGCGCCATCAGTTCCTGACCGTCGTCGGAGGGCAGAAAGCCGCGGCTGACGATTTCCGGAGGCGTTTCCATGCGCCCGCTGTGCTTGTTGATGGCAATGATCGGCACCACGACGCCATCCTCGGCCAAATGGCGGCGGTCGCGAATCACAAAATCCTCGAGCTCTTCGAGCGAGCCGGAATCGACGCACACACGCCCAACGGTAACCGGTTCGCGGCGGAACGCGCCGCCGTCCGCGGTGAACTCGATCGGCTGCCCTGACTCCACCATGATGATTTGGCCGGATACGGAGCCGACCTGATGCGCCAGCGCCGCATGCTGAAATAGTTGCCGGTACTCGCCATGAATCGGCACGAAGTATCTCGGCCGCACCAGATTCAGCAGCAGTTTCATCTCTTCCTGGCTGCCGTGGCCGGACACGTGTATCGGCGCCGAACGTCCGCTCTCGTAATAAACGAGAACGCGCCGGCGAAACAAATGATCGATCATGCGCGAAATCGCTTTTTCGTTTCCCGGAATGATGCGCGCAGACACGATGACCGTGTCGTTTTCCTCGATGGCCATCAGGCGATGATTGTCCACGGCAATACGCGAGAGCGCCGACATCGGCTCGGCCTGGCTTCCCGAAGCGAGTATCACGATTTTTTTCGGGTCGAACGATTTGATGTCCTGCGGGCGCACCACTGAGCCGTCCGGAATGGTCAGTTTCTTCATCGAGTGGGCGATTTCGACGTTGTCCACCATGCTGCGCCCGATGAAGCCGACTTTGCGGCCCTGCGCCGTGGCGACGTCAATCACTTGCTGGATACGGTGCACGGAGCTCGAGAAGCACGAAAGGATCACGCGTTGCGGCGCGGCGCGAAAAAGCTCCTCCAGCCGCGGACGCACGGCGCGCTCCGAGGGCGTGTAACCCGGCCGCTCCGCGTTCGTCGAATCCGCAAAAAGCGCCAGCACGCCTTCCTGCCCGTAGCGTGCGAAGCGATGCAGATCGAAAGGAATATTGTCGACGGGCGTCGGATCAATTTTGAAGTCGCCCGTGTGCAGCACGATCCCGACCGGAGTGCGAATTGCCAGCGCCACGCAGTCGATGGTGCTGTGCGTCACCTGGACGAACTCCACCTGAAACGGCCCCAGCGAAATCGTCATTCCCGGCGCGATTTCGTGCAGCTCCGCGGTTTCGAGCAGGCCGTGCTCTTCCAGCTTTTTGCGCACCAGTGCCAGCGTGAAGCGCGTCCCGTAAATCGGGCACTTCAGCTCCGGCAGCAGATACGGCACCGCACCGATGTGATCCTCGTGCGCATGCGTTAACACCAGCGCGCGCAATCCGGCGCGATTCTGTTTCAGGTAGGAAATGTCGGGAATGACGACGTCAACGCCCAGCAATTCCGTTTCGGGGAACATCAGGCCCGCGTCGATGGCGAGAATGTCCTCGCCGTAGCGGAGGGCCATCATGTTCATTCCAAATTCGCCCAGCCCGCCAAGCGGGATCATCCACAGGGAAGTTTTACTCAAGTGCGGTCTTCAAGCTCCTTTTTGGTTAAGGGACATCGTACCACAGCAGACAGCCCGGTGCTTGTGAGAGGAATTAAGTGAAGTGAGCTCACCTATTCGAAGCGCAGGGCCTCGATTACGTCGAGCTGTGAGGCTTTTTGCGCCGGGTAGTAGCCGAAGAAAAGTCCCACGAAGACGGCGAACGCCGCCGCGATCACAATCGCGAACGGCGGAATCTGCATGGTCCACTGTAGAGTGCTCGCGAGCAAATTCGAGGCAAACACGCCCACGAACACGCCTGCAATTCCGCCGAGCAGGCTGACAATCATGGCTTCGATCAGGAATTGCATTTGAATGTCGCGCTCCGTGGCGCCCACGGCCATGCGCACGCCGATTTCGCGCGTTCGCTCCGTCACGGAGACGAGCATGATGTTCATGATGCCGATTCCGCCCACAAGTAACGCCACGGAAGCGATGCTCGCCAGCATCAACGTGAACGTGTGGCTCGCCTGCTCCTGCGCTTCCAAGAACTGCGTCGGCGTTCGAATACTGAAATCATCCGGTTCGCTGGGACGCAGATGGTGCCGCTGGCGCAGCAGGCGCGAAGCGAGGTCTTGCGCGGGGCCAATCGCCTCCGGACTCACCGCGGAGCAAAAAATATCGTCCAGCCACGGCTGCCCCGTCAGCTTGCGTTGCGCCGTGGTATACGGCATCGAAAGCGTGTCGTCCTGGTCCCATCCGTAGGGAGTCATGCCCTTTGTTGCAAGCACGCCGATGACTTTGAAAGGCAGGCCGCCGATTTGAATGCTCTTGCCAACCGGATCCTCATCGGGACGGAAAAGTTCATCGACCACCGTTCGTCCGAGGATTGCAACCTGCGCCAGCCTGGATACGTCGCGTTCGGTGAAATTCGTTCCCGAAGCGATGGGCCAGTTGCGAATTTCCAGAAAATTCGTTCCCGTGCCTCGAAAGTGCGTGGACCAATTCTTGTTGCCGTAGATTACTTGAATGTGGCCGTCGGAGTTGGGCGAGCAGGATTTCAGCATGGGAATTGCCGCCGGCAGAGCGAGAGCGTCCCCGTTCGTCAGCGTTTTGGTATTGTCGTTGCCTGTGCGTCTGCCGTTTATGCTCCGGCCGCCCGCTTCCACCCACACCATATTGTCGCCGAGCGCGGAGATCTGGTCGCGAATCTGCTGCGAGCTGCCTTCGCCGATCGCCACGGTGCAAATCACGGCGCCAATGCCGATGGTGATGCCCAGCATGGTCAACGCGCTGCGCATTTTGTTGCGCGCCAGCACGCGGACGGTGATGTGCATCAAATCCGTCAGTCTTGTACTGGGGTGCGTGCCGGCCTGCGTGTCCTGCTCGTCAGGTTTCTGGAGGCTCAATTTCAAAATCTCCCAGGGTATGTGATGTCTATTCGAAACGTAAGGCTTCAATCGGATCCAGCCGAGAAGCCTTCTGCGCCGGGTAATAGCCGAAAAAAAGTCCCATGAAAAGGGCGAAAGCGGCGGCTATGACGATCGCCAACATCGGAATCTGCATGGTCCAATGCAGCGTCGATGCCAGCACGCGCGACGCAAAAATGCCAAAGAAAACTCCCAGGATGCCCCCGAGCAAACTGACGATGATTGCTTCGGTCAGGAATTGCATTTGAATGTCGCGCTCCGTGGCGCCCACAGCCATGCGCACGCCGATTTCGCGCGTTCGCTCCGTCACGGAGACAAGCATGATGTTCATGATGCCGATTCCGCCCACCAGCAGCGCCACGGAAGCGATACTCGCCAGCATCAATGTGAACGTATGGCTCGCCTGCTCCTGCGCCTCCAAGAACTGCGTCGGCGTTCGAATATTGAAATCGTCCGGTTCTTTGGGACGCAAATGATGGCGCTGGCGCATCAAGCGGCTAATTTGCTCCTGCGCGGGGTCAATCGCCTCGGGTGAAATAGCGGAACAGAAAATATCGTCCAGCCAGTCATGGCCGGCCACTTTGTGCTCTGCCGTCGTGTACGGCATCAACATCGTGTCATCTTGATCGCGGCCAAAGCCCGAAGCGCCTTTGCTCGAAAGCACCCCGATCACCTGGAAGGGAAGGCCGCCGACGCGGATCGTCTTGCCGACCGGATCGGCTCCGTTGAAGAGCGTGTCGGCCACCGTTTTCCCCAACACTGTCACCTGGGCGCGGGACACGACGTCCTGTTCCGTGAACGGCGTGCCTTCCGCGACCGGCCAGCTGCGAATCGTCAAAAAGCTCGGCGCGACTCCGCGAAACTGAGTCGACCAGTTTTGATTTCCGTAGATGATTTGCACGTGGCCATCGATGTTGGGCGAGCACGCCTTAATGAGTGGAGTCGACTCGGCAATCGCGTCCGAATCGCCGTTGACTAGCGATTTCGTGTTGTCGTTTCCCGTGTGCGCTCCGTTGACGGTGCGCCCGCCCGCTTCCACCCACACCATGTTGTCGCCGAGCGAGGAAATCTGGTCGCGAATCTGTTGCGAGCCCCCTTCGCCGATTGCCACGGTGCAAATCACCGCGCCGATGCCAATGGTGATGCCCAGCATCGTCAAGCCGGTGCGCATTTTATTGCGCCCCAGCACGCGCAGCGTGATGTGCGCCAGGTCGGCGAGCGACGTGCCATGCGTGGAATCCTTCGGCAATGCCAACGGCAAATCCTCTGGGAAGTTAGACGCGCGCCGCCGCCCCGCGGTTTTCGAAATTTAATGGTGGCTGGCGGAACCGAGCAGCGGGTGCCGCACCCTTCGGTTTTAAGGGTGCGGTCTTTGAATTTCGTTCTGTAGGATGAAATGCCTTGCGGAGCCGCGCTGCTTTGCCTCTGTAGGGCACGACTAAAGTTGGGCCGCGACTGGCGAACTCGCGTCGTTTCTGTCTCTTCGAGTTTCGAATTTCGGTTTTCGCGTTTCGTGTGTTGTCTTTGTCGTTGTGGCGGCCATTCAGTCTCTGTGGCCCGCAAACAATCGTGCAATCGCCACCAGCACTACCGCTCCAACGAATGCGGCCGCCAGGCTCCCAAAAAATCCAAACACGGTGATTCCGAGCTTCGAAAAAATCCATCCGCCAATTAGCGCGCCCACCATTCCCAGAATCGTGTCGGCGAAACATCCAAATCCTCGCCCGCGCGTCACCGTGCCCGTCAGCCATCCGGCGATCAATCCGATGAGGATCCACGCAAGCAGTCCGTGATCATAATAAACGACGCCCATTCGGTGCGGTTGCATCATGACGCGAATTATCTCATAGGACGCAACTTAAAAAACAAGCCAAAAACCTTGGCGGCTCGGCATCCGCCGGGGCCAACGACGGTTTACGTTCGAGTAGAATTTGTTTTGCGGCACATGCAGACATGTCCATGTCGGAGAATCTCACTACGGGATTCACTGTATTTACTTGGGCGAATCTGCTTTGTAGCCTATCCTACATTCCACCAGCCCCAAGGGGGTGTTAGTGCCGGATAGGCGGATTCTGATCGCTGACGACAATGAATTAGTGCGAAAGCTGCTGCATCTCATGCTCGAACGTGACGCTGGTTGGGAAGTTGCCTTGGCCGCCGACGGACGCGAAGCGATACTCAAGGCTCAGATGTTCAGACCCGACGTTGTGGTTCTTGATTTCTCCATGCCCGATATGGATGGATTGGAGATAGCCCGTAAGATTTCCGCGGCGGTGCCTTCCGTATCGATCCTTTTATTCACCCTTTACGACTCCCCGGAAATGAGCGCGGCGGCGAAGCAAGCTGGAGTGTCGCGCGTCTTGTCGAAGACAGCCGCCGGCCTGCCTTTGATTGAAGCGGTTGAAGAATTGTTGACGAACAAAACGAAAGTGTCTCCACGAAATCCTCCGCAGGAGCCGGTGCCGGAGCCTGTGCCCGAACACACCAACGAAACTGTAAATGACACGGCCACAGTAATTGCCTCGCCACCCATCGAAATTCCCAGCGAAACAATTGCCGCAACGATGCAAGCCGAAGCAGCCAAGAGCGCGGCTGCCGGCAATGACGGCGACAGTCCTCCGCACGAGCCCGCCGGCGGTGCTACAGCCAACTGAACATAGTCACGCAATTACGAGGCACGCGATTATTCGGTCCGCATACGATCGAGTTGCAGCTTCTAACGGAGCAGGGAATTGACGGCGGCTTCGACGTTCTCAAACGGCTGGTCGGGGCCTGGAGCAGGCTGCAGGCGTCCCTGGCGGTCGATCAGAAACATCGCCGGGTAGCGCGCGATGTCGCGATA
>JBOGNJ010000126.1:0-1344 GCA_050746905.1 Candidatus Acidiferrales bacterium | reverse complement strand
ACTTTTCCCGCCGCGTCCTGTTCAATTGTGAAGACGTCAATCGCGCCGGTGCGAAAGCCGCCATTCTGCGCCAGCCGAAGGTGGTGAACGTCAATCGAGCCCGAGAATCCGTAGGAACTGGGCGGTGTCCGGTCCAATCTTCCCACGTTGACCTGCACCGGAATCGAGGATGATTCAATCGGACTCTGGATCGCAGTCATCACGCGAATTTGGTTCTGATCCTTAGTGGCGGGCGCGTCCCGCAACGCGAAGTATCCCCGCGGGTAGCGCAGAGTTAGTCCCTTGCGATTCACTTCCACTTTTACTTCGTGGAATTTTCCATCCAGGGAATCGGTGTTCACGTAGAAGCCCAGCGTGTACGTGACGGCAGAGTCTTCGACGGCTTTACGGATGGCTCCAGTGAGATCATTCGTGTTCACAAACGCCTGGCCGCCGGTTTCTTCCGCGAGCTTCTGCATGGTGCTGATGCCGATGGGTTGCGGAGACTGCGCCGGCATAAAGTCGCCTTTCGCGGCTCTGTCCTCATCTGCCACGCCGTCCATGTCTTCGAGGGGTGTCTTCGTGAGCAGCGCGCGTCCATCGACCGGATATGCTGCAATTTGCGCAGGAACCAATATGCGCGCAAGCGCGGCGCCAGAAAAAGGAAGATTGGCCGTCAACCAAACAAGATTTTTGCGCCCCGGAATATTGGCAACATGGGCGACAATGGATTCTAGCGCCGCCATTGTCTTCTCGGCGCGACGCTCATCTACTGTCGCGGCCAAGCGCAGTGAATCGGCGTCTACGTCGGGATTGAATAGTCCCGGCACAGGAGAATGAAATGCGCCAGGCGCGACCGCCGCGCGGCTGGTTTTCGATGCCGTGTTGTAGTTTTTCACGATTGCGAGGAGCTGCTCGCGGTCACTCGTAAAGTCGCACAACACATGCAACGAATCACTGAGGCCATAAATTGCGACGCGGTCCTGCGGCTTAAGCTGCTGGATGAACTCAGTCAGGTGCACTTTGGCATTAGCCAGCGCGAGATCCTCTATCCAGTACGGTTTAGTCTCGTAGGGGAATGATCCCGATCCGTAAAGCGTGTTCAGATTGTCGAGTAGAACGATCGTGATGCTGTTGGGAGTGGTTGCGCCGTATTGCGGCAGATCCGAAAAAGTGTTTTGTGGCAGCGGTTGCGCGGGTGGCGCGGCTGATTTCGCCGACTCGACTGAAAACAAACTGATCTTCTGCGGCTTACCCTGGTCGCGCACGACGAAGCCGTCCTTCGTCAAATTCTCGACGGGACCATTCTTGTCACGGACAATCACGCCGACTTCAACCAGGTGAGTTTCGACGCGAATTTTGGGA
>JBOGNJ010000125.1:0-26445 GCA_050746905.1 Candidatus Acidiferrales bacterium | reverse complement strand
TCTCCACCCTGCATCAGAAAGAAAAGCCCGGGCATGAGATTTACCATTTGTCTTCGGGCATCGAGTCGGAAACGTATCTGCAATTGACGCGCGCGCTCGCGGAAGCGCAGGGCAAGAGCACACCGGTGTTCGTGCCATCGCTGGAACGTTCCACAGCTGGCATGGTGAATTTCTTCGCCGGGCGCTTCGGAAAAACAGGAAAGCTGGCCACGCTGCTCAAGGTATTTCTTCCTTACTTGACATGGAACACAGTGTTCGATAATTCGCGCATAGTTGCAGAGATGGGGCAAAAACCGGTGGCGTTCTCGCAATATTGTTTTCCACTGCTGAAGTTCACACGCGACAATCGGTTCACTTACCCTTACCAAGACTGGCCGCGGGAAGCCGCGCTCGCGAAGCCGCAATCCGCCCCGGAGGAAATTCCGCGATGATGGATTTGTTTCTCGAAGCGTGGGTCGCGGGATCCATCGAGTTGGCGAAGTTTTCGTGGATGTTGGGCCGCGGCAAAAGTTGGCGGCCCGGCGAAAAGTTGCGCCTGCTTTTCGCGTGCTATTGCGGGGCGCGCAATACGGGATCGGATTTGCGCGTCGAGGAAATCCTGCGGCAGGTGCGGCGCGTGCTCGGCGACGAAAACATCGACCTTGGCGTAATGACGCAGAATTTCGATCTGACGCGTGGATATTTTGCAGGTACGCAGCAAGTCCGCCTTCCCGACGTGTTTCCTCCATTTCTGAATCGCGAAGTGCCGCAATACCACGGCGTGGTGGCGTGCGAAGGCTCGATGTTCAAGAGCAAATTCGCGAACGCGTTGGCGACAATGATGATCGGCTCGCTCGGACTCGCCTCCGCGCAGAACCGGCTTTCCATTGGATATGGCGCGGAAGCCGGATATATGGATCCGATCGTCGAAAAAATGTGCCGCCGCTATTGCAAGGATTCCGTGGTGATCACGCGAAGCGAAGAATCGCAAGAGCTCCTGAGCAAATTCGGCATTCCCACAGAATTGGGCACGGACACGGCATGGACGTTTGAGCCGCGCGGGCCGGAATACGGCGAAAAAATATTGCGCATCGCGGGATGGGACGGCCGCACGCCAGTGCTCGTCGCTTGTCCCATAAATCCATTCTGGTGGCCGGTAAAGGCATCGCTTCTGAAAGCTGCCGCGCGAACGCTCACAGGTGCATACAAAGAGAGCCATTACCGCTCGATTTATTTTCACAAATCCGGACGCGAGGTGGAAACAAACTATGCGCGATATATTTCCGCTTTTGCCGGAGCCGTCGCGCGTTTCCGCAAGGAGCATCCTGTATTTCTGGTCTGCGTTGGCATGGAGATGCTCGACCGCAATGCATGCGAACGACTCGCGTCCCAGGTGGGCGGCGGCGTGCCGATTTTTTGCTCGGACCAATATGATATGTACGAGATCGTGAGCATCCTTCGCGCGTGCCATCTGATGGCGTCCTCGCGTTATCACGCGATTGTAACGTCGATGCCCGCCGGGGTCGCGTCGCTTGGCATAACCATGGATGAGAGAATCCGCAACCTGATGCGCCAGCGCGGCCACAGTCATTTACTTTTTACGGTTGACGATGCTGACCTCGAAGCGAATTTGTTCGCCGGACTCAAACAGCTTTGCCGTGAAAAAGAATCGGTGCGCGACGGCATCGGCCGGACCGTGGCGCAGAATGTGAAATTGATGGCGCGCATGGGCATGTACTTCGAAGGATTTGTGGCCAAGCGCTATCCGGAATTTCCTTTGCGATGCGGATCGCTCAGTTGGGAAGAATATCTGCCGCCTCTCAGCCAGAACCTTCAGAAGTTGCTCGAGGCCTATGAGTCATGAATTTCCTCGAGGTGATTTTCGAGCGGTTCGGTAAAACAGGTGGCGCGACCGTCGTTCAGGAAATCCGCGGGCAGCAATTGATCGCTGCGACCGGGAACGAAATGCTTTCGCTCGTTGCGACGGCGCGCCGCTTTCTGGTTGCCGCAGGTCTAAAAAAGGGCGATCGGTGTGCATTGCTTGCACCGAACAGCATTCGCTGGATCGCGATCGATCTTGCGCTGATGGCGGATGGAATGATTGTCGTTCCATTGTATTCGCGACAATCGCCCGCCGAACTCGCGGCCATGGTGTGTGACAGCGGCGCATCCAGAATTTTCTGCGACAATGCAGAGCTGTGCGACGCCGTGCTTCGCGTTTACCCAGACGCGCCGCCCGTTTCGCTTTTCGATGAGATTTTTGCCCCTACCGTGGGCACTTTCGCACCGCCGAGACCGCTTAGGCCGCAGGAGCCGGTGACGATTATTTACACCTCAGGCACGTCGGGCGAGCCGAAGGGCGTCGTATTGAACGCCGGCAATATTAACCACATGCTTTCGTGCACGACAGCTGGCTTCGATCGATTGATGGGAAAACGCAACGTACCAGATCAAGTATTTCATTGGACACCTCTCAATTTTGCGGCGGCGTGGATTTCCCTGCTGAGCTACCTGTCCCGCAACAGCGTGATTTCGCTTTCCACCGACCTCACAAAACTAGCCGACGAAATGCGCATCACAGCGCCGAATTATTTTTTGAATGTGCCGACGTTGCTGGAACGCGTGCGGAGCAAAATCGAGGAACAAATTCGCTCCCGCGACGGATGGATCGCGGCGATATTCGATAGAGCGAGACGCGCATATCTACATCGGGGGACAAATGACGCACGCTTCAGCGATCGCATCTCACTCGCCATTGCAAACGCGGTCATTTTCCCAACCCTTCGCAAAAGCATCGGCCCGCGATTGAAGGCGCTGATTTGTGGTTCGGCACCCCTCTCGATTGAGACACAGACATTCTTCATGATGCTGGGTATCCCTGTCCTGCAAGCATACGGCCTAACGGAGACGACAGCGATTTGCACACTGGACGACCCGGCGCGCGTCGAACCAGGTTACGTGGGAATGGCGATTCCAGGAATTGAAATGAAGATTGACGAAAATCAGGAAATCCTGGTGCGCGGGCCGAATGTTTTTCCGGGCTACTGGAACCGACCGCAGGAAACCGTAGCCGTTCTTCGCGACGGCTGGTTTCATACCGGAGATCAAGGCGAGGCCAATTCGCGCGGCAACTGGAAAATCACGGGACGAATTAAGAATTTGATTATTCTGAACTCCGGACACAATATCGCGCCTGAACCGATTGAAGAGGCGCTCGCTGCTCTGCTGCCGAAAGCCGCACAAATCGTGCTCGTGGGAAACGGGCGCAGCTATCTGGCCGCGATTATCACGACGGAAGCGAATTTGAATTTAGCAGAAGGAGAAATTTCAACGGCGATCGGCAAGATCAATTCACAGTTGCCGCATTACAAGCAAATTCGCGCCTTCCACGTGGAGCGCGAGCCCTTCACGATCGAAAGCGGCTTGCTGACGGCGATGGGCAAGCTAAAGCGCGACGCGATCGCCGCCAGGATGAAAAGCCAGATCGATGAAGTCTATCGAAAGCGGGTCGCATGAAGAGTTTCGCCGGCAAAACGCTTTCCTGGGAATGCACGAATGGAGCGATTGAGCTCAAGCTGCACCGCGAGCCTTGCAACGAAATCGGCCTGGCAACACTCGAGGAACTCGAGCAATTCGCGAAGGCTCTGGAATCAGAAAGCAAAGATATCGCCGCGCTGATCATTTACAGCGGCGTGTCCGCCGGATTCAGCGCGGGCGCTGATCTGCGCGAACTCTATCGCCGTTCGCAGCCGCTGCGCGCAGCGGAGAGAATCGCAGGCGTGCGGGGATTTTTGCAGCGCATCCATCGCGTACTCAATACAATCGACGCCGCGCCGATGACAACCATTGCGGCCGTGCACGGAGTCACGTTTGGCGGAGGCTTGGAGCTGGCTCTTGCCTGCGACTTGATCGTCGCGGACAAAATGGCGCGCTTCTGCTTTCCCGAGCTGCGTCTCGGCCTGATTCCCGGATTTGGCGGCATTCCTCGGCTAAGACGCGATTTGGGCAACGGCGTGGTTCGCGATCTGTTGCTGACCGGACGCAGCTTCAACGCGGCGAAGGCGCAAGCCGTCGGACTGGTGAGCCAAGTGACCGCCGAAGGCGAGGCTTTGCGCGCGGCACGCGCCACGGCAGCGCAGATTCAGAAATTCGACCGCGAGACGGCGATTGTGGCCAAACGATTCATCAAGCCGATTCCTCATGAGGATCTGCGGCGCGAAATTGAAATTTTCTGCGAACTTTTCAGCCGCCCCGCCGTCGAGGAAGGCCTGAAGAAATTTGTGGAAAGCGCGGACCCAATGCCGTACTTGCCCTGAGCCCGGCAATCTGAAATGGGACAATCGCGCTGTATAATTGTGCAGTTCACGCGGCCTTGAGCCAGATGTCTGTAAAATAGGAGCGCATGCAATCTCTGCAGGAAGTCACGGAAGAAGTTCTGCGGCTGGCGGCGAGCCACTTCCACGTGCCGCGCGCGCAACTTTCGCCCGATGATGATTTCTTCAAAAAACTCGGCATCGACAGCTTGCAGGCTCTCGATTTGCTTACTCGAATCGAGAATCACTTTCACATCGAGTTTCCGGACTACGAACTCCAGGGCGTGAGCGATTTCCGCACGCTTGCCGCGCGCATTCAAGCGCGCCTGTGATGCTCGACATCCGCCAATATTCCTCGCTAGGCGCAGCCTTGAGCGCTGCGCTCGAACGCTGGCCCGACGGAATCTGCCTGATCGAAGCCGACCGCGACCGCGAGGGTTGCCGCCTAACTTACCGGCAATTCAAAGAAGCAGCAATGCCGTTCGCCCGGGCCTTGCAGGATTCGGATTTCAGGCCAAACGCGCGCGCTGCAATCATCATGACGAATCAATCGAAATGGCTGATTTCCGCCTACGCCATTTTTTATTGCGGCGGCGTTCTGGTCCCTCTGGATTACAAACTTACGGCAGCGGAGCATTTGCAACTTCTCGCGCATGCCGAAACCGAAACGCTCGTCGTCGAATACCATTTGTGGCGCGCAATCACGCAGGCGGAAGGCTTCGCGAAATTGGGTGTGAAAACGGTCATCGTCATGGAAGCGCCCGCTGAGGTCGAGCTGCACGGCGCGAAACGCTGGGAAGAATTTCGAAACGGGCGCAAACCCGTGTTTGTTGAGCGTACACGCAAGGATTGGGCTTCGATCGTATATTCCTCCGGCACAGGCGGACGCCCCAAGGGCTGCGTCATGACGCACGAGAATTATCTCGAGCAATGCCGGACGCTCGCGTCACTGTTCCCCTTCTGGCCCGGCGTGCGGTATCTGAGCATTCTGCCGACGAACCATGCGATTGATTTCATGATTGGCTTCATCGGCCCTTTTGTCTGTGGGGCGACGGTAGTGCATCTCCGAACGCTGCGTCCTGAATTCATTCGTGATGCATTCACGCGCTATCGCATCACTTATATGACGCTGGTTCCCATGATTCTGAAAAGCCTCGAACGAGGCATGCGGCAACGTTTTGACGCATTGCCGCCGTCACGCCGCCGCATGCTAGACCGCGCAATCGCGCTCAACCGGGCGTTCTCGCGTCGCCGCCCGCACTTGCGGCTCAGCCGGTTGCTCCTGCGCGACGTTCACAAAGCTTTCGGCGGCCGATTGAGAGCTCTTTTCGTCGGCGGCGCGTTCACGGAGCCTTCGACCTTACAATTTTTCTATGATCTCGGCATCCCCGTCGGTAATGGTTACGGCCTGACGGAAGCGGGCACGACAATCACGTTGAATGATTTCAAGCCGTTCCGCGCCGATACGGTTGGGAAACCGCTTCCGGGCACAGAGGTTCGCATAGCCAATCCCGATGCGGAAGGCATCGGCGAAGTGGCGACGCGCAGCAAGACGGTAATGTCGCACTATCTCGACGATCCGGAGATGACCGCCGCGACGATTGTCGATGGCTGGCTGATGACGGGCGACCTGGGCCGGCTCGATGCGACCGGCCATCTGCAGCTTTTCGGGCGCAAGAAAAATATGATTGTCACCGCGGGCGGCAAGAATATTTATCCTGAAGATATTGAGAACGCGTTCGAGGGAATTCCGGTGAAGGAATTCAGCATCTTTGCTGCAAATTATATCTGGCCTCAGCGCACAATGACTGGCGAACAACTCGTTTTGGTGATGCGGCTCGATGACAACGCGCAATTCAGCGATGAGATGCGCCAGCAAATCGTCGAGAGGAACCGCCGCTTGCCGGATTTCAAACGCGTGAGCGGCTGTCTGATCTGGACGCGTGATTTTCCGCGCACTGCTTCGTTGAAAATCAAGCGCGACACCCTGGCGGAACAAATTCGCTCAACAATGGACCGGTCGGCGATACTCTCCATCTGAGGACCCTGCTTGCAGACGCGTTTTGTTGCCATTGTGAATCCGGCCGCGGGAGGCGGACGCTGCGGAAAGTCAGCGCCCGCGGCGCTCGAACGGTTGCGCGCAAGGGGTATTCAAATCGAAGTTGCCGAAACGCGCGCAGCAGGCGACGCTACGGAGCTCGTGCGGCAGGCGCAAAAGCTTGGCCATCGAAATTTTCTCGCGGTTGGCGGCGACGGCACTTCCTATGAAATCGTCAACGGTATTTTCCCCTTGCTTGCAGATGATGCGAGTGACCGTCGCACGTTGGCGTTTCTGCCTTTGGGCACCGGCAATTCCTTCCTGCGCGACTTTCGCGATCATCGCGGCGCAACGGACGTCGATGCCCTTGCAGATGCGATTCTGAACGGCAATCGCCGTTCGTGCGACGTGATTCGTTTAAAACACTCGAACGGCCAGTTACATTACATCAATTTATTGACGCTGGGTTTTGCGGCAGACGTGGCGGACATCACCAATCGCCGTTTCAAGCGCTGGGGCGAGCTCGGGTACATTCTGGGCGTGTTGACCTGCCTCGCGCGCCTAGATCGCCGCGCGTTTCCCCTGCGTACGGACAGCTCACCAGAATTTGACCGGCGCCGCTGCCTCTTTTTGGCTTTCAGTAACAGCAAATTCACCGGCGGGAAGATGATGATCGCTCCAGACGCCGATTCCAATGACGGTTTGATTGAGTATGTGCGCTGGGGCCCCATCGGACGCCTTGGAATGCTCCGCAACCTTCATACTCTTTTCGACGGCACGCATGTCGAGCACCCTCTTGCATCGCGAGCCGCCGTGCGTGAGGTTGAATTCTCGCTTGGCGCACCGGTGACGGTGATGATCGATGGCGAAAGCCTTCACCTGCAATGCGAGCACCTCGACGTGCTTCCAGGAGCGATGGACGTCCTCGTATGAGATCGCTCTACCTGAAGCTGCGCTCCGTTTTCTTCTGGGCCGTGAGCGGCCTGCATTTCTTCCTGCTCGGCTCTCTCCTTGTCGCGCTCGGAATGGTAGTCGACCCGCGCAAGAACGATCGTCCGCAGCGAATCTTCTTTCGCAATATTCTGCGCCTCGTTGGGGTGAAATTCGAAATGCGCCGCGCGCCGGGCTTTGATCCCGTTACCACCAGCTTGTTTGTTTGCAACCACGTGAATATTTTCGACCCGTTCGTCATTTATTCCGCGATTCCGCAATTTGTGCGCGGATTCGAGCTCGCATCGCATTTCAAGATTCCCGTGTACGGCTGGATGATGGGCCGCTTCGGAAACGTACCTGTGCCGGATGAGAATAATCGCAGCCGCGCACGCCTCGAGGAAATGTTGCGCAAGGCCAGGGAGTCGTTCGATTCGGGAACCAGCTTAATCGCGTTCGCGGAAGGCTCACGCACGCGCGACGGCCACTTGCAGCAATTTCAGAAAGGCGTCTTCCGCATGGCCATCAAGTTCGGCGTGCCCATCGTGCCGATGAGCATTGTTGGCTCATACGAATTCAATCGTACCGGCGATTGGATGCTCAATCCGGGCAAGATCACGGTGTACCTGCATTCTACGATTCAAACGAAAGGTATGCCGAAAGAACAAGTCGAGGAATTACGCGACCGCGTTCACGCCATAGTCGAGGCGCCGGTGGAGGAACACATCGCGCGGCAGAAGAATTCTTAAAAGAGGACAACTGCGAGCCACTAACAGGCTCAGAAGGGTTCGCGATTTCCAGGAATCAGGCGTCCCGCGTTTATTTCCTGCCACGTGTAGAACACGCGATGAATTACGGTGAGCGTCGAAAATGTCGCAATCACCCAGAGGACCGGCGCCATTCTCCGGAAGGCTCCGCCAAGAATCAGCAACACGAGCCGCTCCGGCCGTTCCAGGAAACCGACTTTGCATAGCGGAATCAGCGACTCGGCGCGCGCTCGCGCGTAGCTGACCATAAACGAACTCGCCATCGCTACCGCGGCAAGGCCCATATAGAAAGGCCGTCCCACAAGCGTGTAGTGAACCACGAGGCCCATGTAGAGGCCGAGATCGGAATACCGGTCGAGCGTGGAATCGAGGAACGCGCCAAATGCCGTGACGCGGCCGGCGCGCCGCGCCACTTGGCCATCCGCCATATCGAGAAAACCGGCGAGGAAAAGTACCGCTGCCGCGCCGCGAAATTCACCGTAGGCAAAAAGCACGGCCGCCCAAACATTAACCACCATGCCGACCACAGTCAGCACGTTGGGCGTGATGCCGGTTGCCGCCAGCCCGCTGACAACGTGGCGAAGCAGCCAGCCCCCGCCCGCACCGATCCAGTGCGTGACGGGTTTCCAAATTGGATCTTTAGCCTTTTCCATTTCGACAGGAATCATACGACACGCAGCAGACTCGTCTCAAGACACGAAAAAAGGGCCGCGCCCTGAGGAGAATGATTGCGCGGCCCTTGTCCCACGAATCCCTGACATCAGTGCATGTCGCCGCCGGACTCATCCCGACGCGGCGTGGAAGCAGCAATCGCCGGGATATCCTCGCTGTGAATCCGTTTATTGAAATCGGCGAGGTCTTTATCTTTCAGTTGACGGTATTTTGCCATCTGCTCGTCGAGTTGTTTGCTCAATAAATCGAATACTTCGCGCGACGACTGCGTCGGCGCTGTGTCGGCGCTCTGGACTGTGCTATCCAGAGCCATCATCTGATCCGCGACCATGATTGGGAAATTGAGCGGATCCTCTCCGGATTTCGACTTCACTTGAATCAATGCTTCCTCGATATCCGTGAATTTCTTGTCGAGGTCCTTCGCCGCAGCGGCCGTGGTCTTTGTTTTCTCATTCCCGGCGAGCCGTTTTTCAAGCGCGGTAAGTTGCCCGTGGATTTCGCGAATCTGATTCACTGCGTCGTGCGCTTCCGTTATCCGGCCGCGAATCTGGAGGCTGAAATCGAGCTGTTTCTGCAGGTCTTCGGCGGAAACCTTAATGCGCGGATCTTCTTCGAGTTTCAGCGGCGTCGTATAACTCTTTCCCGCCACTGTTAGTTTCACCTGATAGTTTCCGGGAGCTGCCAGCGGCCCGATTGGCCGTCCGCCCCACGACACGGCGCCCGGCACAACACTCGGCGGTTCATATCGCAAATCCCATTCGAACCGGTTCAGCCCGACCTTTGCGGGAAGCGCCGCTCTTCCGCGTCCGAAGAACGACTGTTGTGGCGATTCCTCGACCGGTTTTTCACCCTTACTCTTATACTTGCGAATGACTTTTCCCTTCAAATCCAGAATTTCAAGAGTGATCGGCTGCTTCGTCTCCGCTTTCAACGAGTAATCAATCACCGCCCCTGAAGGCGGATTTTCACCCGCCGCATAGCCTCCAGGAATACGGAACCGGCCGCCGCGGAAACGATATGCTGTTGCCGGCTTGAACAAATAAGTGTCCGCGTTCGCGGCTTCGGAATTCATCTCACGCAGGGGTGTGATGTCGTCAAGGATCCAAAAAGCACGCCCGTGGGTCGCGACGATCAAATCGTTTCCGTGAATGATCAGATCGTGCACCGGCGCGGTCGGCAAATCCAATTGAAGCGATTGCCACTGTGCGCCGTCGTTGAACGAAACGTAGATTCCCGTTTCCGTTCCGGCGAAAAGCAATCCTTTGCGAACCGTATCCTCGCGAATCGCATGAGCGAAAATGTTTTCCGGCAATCCGGTGGTGATTTTTGTCCACGTCTTGCCGTAGTCCGTCGTCTTGTAAAGATAGGGATGAAAATCGTCCAGGCGGCTGCGGTCTGCCGCGAGAAACGCCGTGCCCGCCGCATGGGTCGAGGGATCGATCAGGTCGATGCGGCTCCATTCGGGAAGACCCTTGGGCGTCACGTCCGACCACGCCTTACCCCCGTCCCGCGTCACATGAACGAGGCCGTCATCGCTGCCTACCCAGATCAATCCTCGCTCGACCGGCGATTCGGCCACCGCGAAAATCGTGTCGTAATATTCAACGCTTGTATTGTCCTGCGTCAGCGGCCCGCCCGCTGAAACTTGCTTGCTTTTGTCGTTGCGCGTCAGGTCCGGGCTGATCGCCGTCCAGTTTTGCCCCTGATCGGTACTTCTGAAGAGCACCTGCGCACCGTGATAAATCGTGTTCGAATCGAATGGCGACATTGCAATCGGCGCCGTCCACTGGAAGCGGTATTTCAGCTTCGACGCTGCCCATCCCATCGGATTGAGCGGCCATGCGGTGATGTCCTGTTCCTGACCGTTTGCCTTGTCGTAACGCGTGATCAACCCATCGTAAGATCCGGCATAAACGATGTTGGGATTCTTGGGATCGGGAATAACGAATCCGCTCTCGCCTCCCCCCACGTCGTACCAATCCTTTTCGGTGATGGCGCCGGAATCCGTGCGGCTCGCAATCGCTACAGTGGAATTATCCTGCTGCGCGCCATAAACGTAATAATTGAACCGGTCGTCAGTCGCCACATGATAGAATTCCGCCGTCGGCTGATTATCTTCCGTTGACCACGTTTGTCCGCCATCTTCGGAAATCGTTGCGCCACCGTCGTCAGCTTCAATCATGCGGGCGGGGTTCGTCGGATCAATCCACAGATCGTGACGGTCGCCGTGCGGCGCATTAACGTTCTTGAACGTTTGGCCACCATCCGTGGAGCGGTACATCCCCGTGTTCAAAATGTGGACCGTGTCTGTGTTGTTTGGATCGGCATAGACGTTCATGAAATACCAGGCGCGCTGCGTGAAGTCGTGGTTTCCATTGATGAGCTGCCAGTTTTCGCCGTCGTCGTCGGAGCGGTACAGACCGCCCTTCTCGGCCTCAATCAACGCGTACACGCGCTGCGGATCAGCACCCACGGCGATTCCGATGCGTCCCAGCACTCCGCTCGGCAATCCGTGCTCTTGAAGTTGCTTCCACGTTGCGCCGCCGTCGACCGATTTATAAATACCGCTGCCGGGCCCGCCGCTGGAAAAGCCTGACGGTGTCCGCACTTCCTGATACATCGCGGCATAAAGCACGTGCGAATTCGTCGAGGCAAACGTCAGGTCGATAGCGCCCGTCTTGTCGTCCTTATAGAGAACTTTTTGCCATGTCTTCCCCGCGTCCGTCGAACGAAATACGCCTCGCTCCGCGTTCGGCCCAAAAGCATGCCCGATGGCGGCGACGAAAATAATGTCCTGGTCATGCGGATCGATCAAAATCTTGGCGATGTGGCGCGTGTCTTTCAATCCGATGTTCGTCCAAGTGGCGCCGCCGTCAACGGACTTGTACATTCCGTCGCCGTAGGAGATGTCGCCGCGAAGGGCCGGCTCACCCGTGCCCACATAAATCACGTTGGGATCCCGTGGATCAACGGCAATCGCGCCGATCGACGAAACAGACTCGTGCTGAAATTCCGGCTTCCAGGATCCGCCGGCATCAGTCGTTTTCCAGACTCCGCCCGCGACCGCGCCAAAGTAAAACACGTTGGGATTTCCGGCCACGCCCGCCACCGCTTCCACGCGGCCTCCGCGGAACGGCCCGATCAGCCGCCACTTCATTCCCGCCAGCGAATCCTTGCTGAGCGTCTGCGCTGCAGCAGGAAAGCCCGCCGCGAGTGCGCAAATTACAAGAGCCGCCAATGAAACAAACAGACGAACACGCGTGATTGCACGCATCTGATTCCTCCCCTAAAAGAAGTCACAAAAAATGTTTCAATAGATCCGGCTTATTTCTCAGGCCAATTGGGGATTGTTCCCGGCGTCCACGGCGCGCCGGCACCCTGCATTGCTTTCTGTAAATTCGCCAGATCGACCTGCACCAAATTGCGCAATTGTGCGAGCGCCGGAGCAAATTCCTGCGACGCGATTTCGTAACCCTGCTGATCGGTGCCGCTCGGAAGCGAACTGGACATGCGCTCGTTCTCCATAATCGTTTGAACGCGCTCTTCGATAGCTTCCGGAACCGCCGCGCCCTTCGACCGCATCACGTTGTCGCCGCGCAACGTCCGCAGAAGTTCATCGTTCTTCTGCCGCAACGCATCCGCTTGCGCGATCAGCTTCGGATAGGCACCGGGCGTTTGTTCGAGCGCACGTTTGATTATGCCGAGCCGGGTATTGAGGTCGTTCGCCGTCTGCAGAGCCCCATACACCGCGCTATAGAGGCGCGTCACTTTTTGCTGAAACGCAGCCAGCGCCGCGTGATCTTCTGGTTTCATCGCGCCCGCCCCGAGCGCATAAACTTCAAACGATTGCGGCCCGGCAATCTGCGTAACGATGCCGTCCACTTGTTTTGAAAGCGTCACAGTGTAAGTGCCCGGCATCGTCAGAGGTCCACTGTAGCGGCCGGCGGAAAAAATTTGTTCTTCGGGACTCGGCGCCTGCTCGGGAACAGCCGTAGCTGGATACCGCAGATCCCACGCCGTGCGATGAATGCCCGGAGCATTTTTTGCCGCGATCTGGCGCACTGCCTTACCGGATGCATCCATGATCGTGAGGAAAAGCGCGGGTGGCGGTTCTTCGGCCTCTGCACGAAATTCGCCGGCAGTGGGATACGGCAAAACCTTGCCCTCTTTTTCCGCAGCCTTCTCGGCTTTCTCCCGCTGTTCTTTTTTAGTCAGCAGCTTGCTCTTCACGTAGTACGTGAACGTCGCGCCAAATGGCGGATTTGGATCCGTGAAAAACGCCGAGCCTTGAAAACCGTTGCCGCGCAGGCCCACGCGCGCCGATTCGATATACATCGGCGTCCTGCGCACGGGAAAAAGTTCATTATTCTTGTCGAGGTCTTCCGGCTTCAATTTGCGCAGCGCCGTAATGTCGTCAAGCACGTAAAATCCGCGGCCGAAACTTGCGACGACAAGATCATTTTCCCGCTTTTGAATCTGCAAGTCGTGAACGGAAATCACCGGAAAGTCGCCGGTAAGCTGGATCCATTTCTCGCCGTCATTCACGCTGAAGTAGACGCCGAACTCCGTGCCCGCAAATAAAAGATTCGCGTCCACCGGATCTTCCGCAAAAGCGAGCACTGCGCCATTCTCAGGAAGATTCGACGAAATCGAAGTCCACGCATCGCCGTTGTTCGCGCTTTTCAGCAGATATGGATGGAAATCACCGCTCTTGTGGTTATCGAAGGCCGCATAAACCGTATTCGCGTCGTGACTCGACGCAACCACACGCGAAACAAATGTGCGCTCGGGCACGCCGGGAAACGTTTCATGCTTTTTCCACGTCGCTCCTGCGTCGGGCGTGAATTGAATTAAGCCGTCGTCAGTGCCCACATAGAGCATGCCTTCTTTCACCGGCGATTCAGAAATGGACACGATTTCGCCGTAGGTCGATGTAGAGGCGTTTTTTGCGACGGCGTCTGGGCCCCACACTTTGCCCATCAGAGGCAGCGTATTGGGATCAATCTGGCGGCTCAAATCCGGGCTGATTGCCTTCCAGTTGTCGCCGCGATCGTCGCTTCGAAATAAAATGTTGCTGCCGAAATAGAGGCGCGTATGCGAAAACGGGCTAACGATAATCGGCGAATCCCACCACCAACGCAACGGCGGCGCGCCGGCGGCCTCTTGCGGCTTGATTCCCTTTTGCTGGCCAGTGGCGCGGTCGTAACGGACCAGTCCGCCGAATTGCGACTCCGCATACACGGTGTTCGGATCTTCCGGATCGGCCTGCGAATGAAAACCATCGCCGCCCGACGTTACGAACCAATCTTCATTCGTGATTCCGGAAGAGCTCATCGTGCGCGAAGGTCCGCCTAGCGAGAAATTATCCTGCGTGCCGCCGTAAACGAAGTAAAACGGCTCCGCATTGTCCACCGACACGTCGTAAAACTGCGCCAGCGGCAAGTTCGCCTTCCATGTCCAGTTCTGCGCGCGGTCATAACTTTCGTAGAGGCCGCCGTCGCACCCCACCAGCATGTAATTCGGATCGTTCGGATCAATCCACATCACGTGATTGTCAACGTGTTTCCATTTCTCGCCGAGCGGATGCACCGACTTTGCGCCATCGTCGGAAACCATAAGAATCACATTCATGACGTACAACCGATCGACGTTCTTCGGGTCCGCCGTGAGCTGCGCGTAGTACATGCCCTGCGCGCTAAACGGTGTTCGGCGTTCCCATGTCGCGCCGCGATCCATCGAACGAAAGATGCCACCCTTGCGATCCGCGGCTTCGATTTCGGCGTATACAACATTGTGGTCCGCAGGGGAAATCGCAAACCCGATGCGTCCCATATCAACGTTGGGCAGGCCACGGGTTAATTTGTTCCAAGTCTTTCCGGCGTCGGTAGACTTGTAGATGGCGCTGCCCGGCCCGCCGTCAATCATCGTGTATTGTTTTCTCTCGCGCTGCCACGTTGCCGCATAAAGGACATTGGAATCTTCAGGGTCCATGGCAACGTCACCGACACCCGTGTACTCGTCGCCGGAAAGAATCTTGCTCCACGTTTTCCCAGCGTCCGTGGTCTTGTAAAGCCCGCGATCTCCGCCGCTGCTCCAAAGAGGTCCCGCCGCCGCAACGTAAACCGTGTCCGTATCTTTCGGGTCGATTACGATTCGGCCGATATGTTCCGAACGCTTCAGCCCCACATTCGTCCAGCTCGCCCCGCCGTCATCGGAACGATAAACTCCATCGCCATACGCGACGCTGCGCTGGCTGTTCGCTTCGCCGGCGCCGGCCCACACAACAGACGGATTTTGTGGGTCGATGGCGAGCGCGCCGATCGAATACGAGCCTTCGTGATCGAAGACCGGCTTCCACGTGCCGCCATCGTTTTTCGTCTCCCACACGCCGCCGGACGCCGCGCCGACGTAATAGTGCGCGCGGTCCGTTGGATCGACGGCAATTGCGACGATGCGGCCGGAAATCAGCGCGGGCCCAATTGGCCGCAGCGTCAGTCCCGCAAACGTCGCGGATGACATTCGCTCCGGCGGCTTTTGTTCCGCATGTTTCGCAGCCTGTTGCGGAGACTCTCCCTTCGCTTTCTTTTTTGATTTTTGAGATGGAGACGCCGCCAAGGGAAATCCAACGCAGAGTACGACTGCAAATAAGAAAGCTCGCCGCAAATTCACGATGTCGCTCCTTGCTTAAAGCATTGCAGAAGAGGCGTATGTATACCGCATCCGCAGCGAAAAATGAATACTGGAATGGTTTTTGAATCGCACCCCGCCCGATTCGGGCACGCAATTTAACAGACGATAAGTCACACGCTTGCGTTTCAACGATTCAAACTCCGAAGGATCGGCGGACCATTGGCTGGCCCGGAAAGACGAGGAGGCTATCGTTGAATCTGTCCACGCTTTGAAACGCCATGCTGTAACTTCACGTCTCTACATGCAGTTCCCGGACGGTTATTCAGCTCGCACAATTCACCGGAAGTTTTTGGAAATGGGAGGGAGAGATGGCGCGCAACCTCAGCCGCAGTCTAGCTTGTCGAGCCAAATGGGCCGCGAGTTTTCTCGCGCTGGCGGTGTTTGCCTTTACCCCGAATCTCTTCGCGCAAACCGAATACCAAAAGCCGCCGAAGGAAGTCCTCGACGTGCTGTTCGCGCCCGCGCCGCCGATCGCTTTTGCCAATCCACAGGGCGACGAAATTCTTGTTGCGGAACCCGTTCGCTACCCGCCAATCTCCGAGCTTGCACGTCCCATGCTGCGCATCGCAGGAGTGCGCATCGATCCCGCCAATTCCGGCCAGCACAATCCGCAGCGGTTCATCCATCTCGCTTTAGTGCGCGTCTCCGACGGCCGCAGCAAGCCGATTGCTTTCCCCTCGGGCCCAGGTTTTGGACGTCCCGAATGGGCGCCCGATGGCAAACATTTCTTCCTCACAGTCACGGCCGATAAGAGCGTCGAACTCTGGATGGGCGACGCCGCCGCGGGTACGATTCATCGCCTTCCTGGAATCGCGGTGAATTCCACGCTTGGCGATCCGTGCACGTGGACGCCCGACAAGAACGTGCTGCTGTGTAGAACGGTTCCCGCGACTCGCGGCCGCCCGCCCGCTCAATCGCGCGTACCCGAGGGTCCCATCATCCAGGAAAGTTTCGGCAAGGCGGCTCCGGCGCCGACATTCGAAGATTTGCTCGCGAGTCCCCACGATGAACAGCTTTTCGACTACTACGCAACTTCCCAGCTTTCTTTCATCGATGTTGCCACCGGGAAAACGACGCCCATCGGCAAACCGGGCATTTTCCAGACAGCTGATCCTTCGGCCGGCGGACGCTACATTCTCGTCGCACGCATTCATCATCCTTACTCCTACATTCGCCCGTTTGAGGATTTCGCGCACACCGTTGAAGTCTGGGATCGCGCCGGCCATCCTGTGTACAAGCTCGCCGATCTACCGCTTCAAGAAACGATTCCCATCGGCGGCGTCCCCACCGGCCCGCGCGATTATCAATGGCAGGCCACGGCTCCGGCGACGCTCGTTTGGGTCGAAGCGCTCGACGGTGGAAATCCACGCGCGAAAGTTCCAAATCGCGACCATCTGATGTGGCTCAAGGCGCCTTTCACGGACCAGCCCGCGGAATTCACACGCACCGAGTACCGCTTCGCTGGAATTTTTTGGGGCGAACGAGGTGATTTGGCCATGCTGCGAGAAACAGACCGCAGCCGCCTGTGGGAACGCACTTGGTTTTTGAATCCGCAGGATCTTTCCGCGAAACCGCGTCTCGTCTGGGACATGAGCGCGCAGGAACGCTATAAGAATCCCGGCCGCCCGGTCATGCGCATGCTCGCAAACGGACACTCCGCCATGATTGAGCAGGATGCCAACATTTTCCTCGCTGGTCCGGGTGCATCTCCGGAAGGCGACCGTCCATTTCTCGATCGTTTCAATACGCAATCGCTCCAGGCCGACCGCATTTTTCATTGTGACGACAAGAGCTATGAAGAAGTTGTGGCTCTTGCCTCGCCAGACGGCTCGAAATTTATTACGCGGCATGAAACGCCCGCCGATCCGCCGAATTATTTTTTGCGTACAGGCGATGAATCACCCAGCGCGCTGACGCATTACGCTGATCCCACGCCGCAGTTGCGCGCCATCCACAAAGAATTGGTCACGTATAAGCGCGCGGACGGCGTGCCGCTTTCGATGACGGTTTATCTTCCCGCCGGTTACAAAAAGGGCGAACGCCGTCCCGCGGTGATTTGGGCGTATCCGCGCGAATTCACCAACGCGCGCGTCGCTTCCGAGGTCACCGGCTCGCCGAATCGTTTCACTGAGTTTACGGGCCTCTCGCCCCTATGGTTCTTGCTCGACGGCTACGTGGTGCTCGACGGACCCACGATGCCCGTCATTGGGCCGCCGCGAACTGCGAACGACACGTATGTCGAACAAATCGTCGCCGCCTCCAAGGCCGCCATCGACAAAGCCGCGGACATGGGCGTGATTGATCCGCACCGTGTCGGCGTCGGCGGCCACAGCTACGGCGCGTTCATGACCGCCAATTTGCTCGCGCACTCCGATCTTTTTCGCGCCGGAGTCGCCCGCAGCGGCGCCTACAATCGCACGCTCACTCCTTTCGGTTTCCAAAATGAGCGTCGCACTTTCTGGGACGCTCCAGACGTGTATTTCAAAATGTCCCCGTTCATGTACGCAAATAAAATCCACGCGCCCATCTTGCTGATTCACGGAATGGCCGACAGTAACTCCGGCACTTTCCCGATTCAATCCCAGCGCATGTACATGGCCCTCAAAGGCAACGGTGCATCCGTGCGTTACGTGCAATTGCCCGATGAAGCCCACGGCTATCAGGCGCGCGAATCCATCGAGCACATGATCTGGGAAATGCTCCGCTGGTTTGACAAGTACGTGAAACCGGCGCCATAGCAATAGGGCGGCAAGAGAGGCCGTACAGTAAATCCGCTCGCCCGCCTGCGTTCTCTTGCGCGGACGTGCTCATGAATCCTGTAGTGACTTTCCTCTGCCTGTTTATAAGCAATACCCTCTATATCCTCTTGCTGTGTGCCGCGTTACGATCAGCCCTGCGAGGTTAAAATCCAGTCGTTTTCAGAAAGCGCACCTTAGAATTTTGATTGCCCCGGAAAAGTTGCAATCGTACTCGCAACCAGCCGCCGAGAACCCAAGAGGAGAGATCAGCAAATGAACGTAACGCAAAATCACATTGGTGCAAACATTAAGAGGACGGCACTGGCAACCGCCACCATGGGCGCGCTGCTGTTGTTCGTCGGTACCGCTGTTCCGCAAGTTGCGCATGCGCAAGATCGAGATGCCCAACACGAAGTCCATCAGAAGTACAACAAAGGCATGGAGAAGTGCCAGCGGCGGATTGAGAAGGCGGAAGCCAAGCTCACCGAGGAGATGCGGGAGCATGGCAACGGCAGCCGCCAAGCAAATAGGGCGTGGTTGGAGTTGCGCGGTGAGCGCCAGCGCTGTTACACGGCATACCATCAGTGGTGGGATGGCCGCGACCAGCAATGGCGCATGAATAAGGACTGGGATCGTGATCCTCGCGGCGACCACGATGATCATGACAGAGACCGTCACCCGGGTGGTCCCGGCGCTCACTTGCAGTAACCACGACCACCTTTTTCAAGGGCTCTTCCGCGCTTGAGCTTCGCGCAAAATCGAAGCTCAGGCCGGAGAGGCTACCGCGCAGTTCAGTTCCTCAAGCGCGTTGCGATCTTCAAAAAAATCTGAATTAAGAAGTGGTACCCGGGGTGGGAGTCGAACCCCTGCCGTCTATTCTCCAGATTTTCAGTTCCCTCCGAATCGCTAACTTATTGAAACTACAGGCCAGCCTGTTTGACCAGAAACGCTCGAACATCCAATTTTGCTCAAAAGCGTCACAAACGCGTCACACTTTCGGGCGCCGCCCTCCCGGACCCGCCACAGCGGAGGCTGAAAAACTATGGCTCGCAAAACTCGCAAGGAATCGAAGTTCGAGCACTTCGTTCGATTGTTCGGCGTCGAGGAACTCTCGCGCCGATTGAAGGTGCAGCCATCGGCCGTCTACCACTGGCTCCGCGGAGCCTGTTCGCCGCGTCCGGCGAAGGCTATAAAAATTCAGCGGCTCGCGAAGAACCGCGGCGTTGCGCTATCGCTCGACGAAATTTACGCAGGGCGCGGCTCCGGCCCGGCGGCGTGAATTCGGAAAAGGAGGAAGTCATGGACGAGAAAGAGGCGCAGCAGGTCAGTCTCTCGAATCTTTGCGGCGGCGCGATCGAGGAGGTGTTTCAGCGGGAGTTCGCTTCCGTGCTTCAGAACATCGCCGACGTGAACACCGACGCCGAGGCGAAGAGGAAGATAACGCTCGAATTCACCATCGCTCCGTTCGAGGACCGCTCGGGAGCGCAGGTGACATTCGCGTGCAAATCGAAGACGGTCCCGGTCGAGGCCGTGAAAGGCACGGTGTTTCTGCAGCGGCGCGGTCTCGTGATGGTCGCGGTCCCGCACGACCCGAAGCAGATCCGCATGTTCGACGGGAAAAAAGCGGCGGCAAACGACGTCCAGTAACCGGGCCATTTGAAAAATTCGAAAGGGGGAGGAACGGAGATGCTCAGAGAATTCGTGGATAAAATTTTGCAGCTCGGGGTGCCGAATATTCATACCGTCGGAGCCTGCGAGTACAGCGACAAGGATTTGAATTTGATTTTCCCGCCGGAGGCGAGGCCGGTCGAGTGCACCACGCTGCAGGGTCTCGTCGATCTGCACGACGGCGAGCTCGATGACGCCAAAACAAAAGGCGACCTGCTCGTTCACATCGTCAGTCCCACAGCGGTCCAGCTCATCTCGCGCGAATCGGACGAACACGGGCGGCGACGCGTGTGGGCGCAGGCGACCTATCCGATCGCGAAGACGTTCGCGTTCGGCGCGTTCATGGATCCCGAGACGTTCATCATCTCGGCGCAGGCATTTTTCCAGCGGACGAAGCTCGAGACCGACGACGGCACGTTCGCACGGGACCTTGACTACGTGCTCGGCATCGCCTCGAAAATAAGCGCCGAGCAGGTGCAGTCGAACGACGACGACGGAATCGCGCAGCGCGTCTCGGTCCGTTCCGGCGTGGTGCTGAAGGCGGAGACGGCGCTCCGTCCGCTCGTGATGCTCGCACCCTACCGCACGTTTGCCGAGGTCGACCAGGTGCTTTCGCGGTTCGTATTCCGCGCGCGCGTGGGAAACGACAGCGTCACCCTCGCGCTGTTCGAGGGCGACGGCGGCCGCTGGCGTCTTGCGGCCACTGATGCAATTGCGGCATGGCTCGAGCCGGAGTTCGGCGACACCCCGGTGATCAGGTAGGCCGTGAATAAAATCCCCGGCATCTTCGAGCGCCCGCCGCAGAGCGGCGTGCATTGGATTTCCTACTTCGATTGCGAGGGCAAACGCCGTCGCGAGAAGGCGGGAAAGCTGACGGCGGCGCTCGATTTGCTGGCCGAACGAAGGCTGCAGATCAAGAAGGGGGAATTCATCCCGCCACGGCAAACGCGCGCGTGGACGTTCCGAAAGCTCGCCGAGCAAACCATCGAGCGGAAGGCGCTGCGCCTGGCGCCGGCGACGATCGAGACCGACCGCACCCGGCTGTCACAGCTCACGCCCGTGATCGGCAGCCTCCGTTTCGATCGCATCACGCCGGAGCGCATCGAGCGCGTCCTCGGGAACTTGAAGGCGCGCGGCCTCTCGAACTCGACGCTCAATCGCTACCGCTCGTTCATATCGAGCGTGTTCGCCTACGCGCTGAAGTCGAACCTGATTTCGATGAATCCCGTCGCGCGCGTCGGCCGGTACCGCGAGAACGATTCGCGGCTCCGCTGGCTGAAGCCGGACGAGGAGGAGCGTCTCAGGGGCGCGCTCACGACCACGATGGCCGCACGCGCGGCTCGCGTGTGGGAGTTCGATCTGGCGCTGTACACCGGCATCCGCCGCGGCGAGCAGTGGAACCTGAAATGGAAGGACGTCGACCTCGAGCGCGGCAACATCACCGTGAAGGGCAAGACCGGCCGCCGGCACGTCCTCGCGAATGCATCGGCTCTCGCATCGCTCCGAAAACTCCACATCCTCGCCGGCGAGAAAGAGTTCGTTTCGCCTGACAACGACGGCTCGCAGAAGCGCGACTGGCGGACGTGGTTCCGCGAGGCGTGCGAAGAGGCGAACGTCGAAAACTTCCACTGGCACGACCTCCGGCACACTTTCGCCTCGCGCCTGGTCATGGCCGGCGTGGACATTCGGACCGTGCAGGAACTGCTCGGTCATCGGTCCATCGTGCAGACGATGCGCTATGCGCATCTCTCGATCGACCATCGCGCCGCGGCGGTCGAGAAAATCAACGCGCTCACGGAAGCCGCGGTCTAGCCGCGTGGGTGCGCGGCCTTCGGAAAGGTTTGGCAGGGTCTCGGGTGAATCTGAGGGAAAGGCAGGAACTGCATGCCGCGAAAAAAATGGCGATGCGGATAGCGGCGAATCGAGAACCGGGAGGACTCGGGCAGTTTCGTTCCGAGGCCCCGCCAAATGATTAAGGAGGAGCTCCAATGAACCCAAGCATCGGTCGAATCGTGATCTACCAAAATCTCGACGACGAAAAGCAGTTGCAATACGGCGCGGAGAGCGTCCCGGCCGTCATCGTGCGCGTTCACAGCCGCAGCGTCGTGAATCTCGCGATCTTCGTCGACAACTCCGCCGTGACGATGCGGAAGACCTCGGTTGAGTTCGGCGGCGCGCAGGGGCATTGGCGCTGGCCGGTGATCGAAAAATGATCTGTCGACCGCATTGGGAAAGGGCGCGGGTAAGAATCACCGCGAATCGGGTGATCGCCGGGACCCCGATGTGCGACGACTGTTTTTTTGGAAGGTCCGATCACAAAGAAAAGCGAATTGTCCCGCTGAAAGTCCGCCCGCGGATGAGCGCGGCGAGCAAAAAGGCGTGGGCCGACCCGGAAGTCCGGGCGCGGATGAGCGCGGCGCGCAAGAAGGCGTGGGCCGACCCGGAAGTCCGGGCGCGGATGAGCGCGGCGAGCAAGAAGGCGTGGGCCGACCCGGAAGTCCGGGCGCGGATGACCGCGGCGAGCAAGAAGGCGTGGGCCGACCCGGAAGTCCGGGCGCGGATGACCGCGGCGAGCAAGAGATATCACAGGGCCGTCAAATTTGCCTGGATGTCTCTGACGCCCGAAAAACGCGCGGAGATTTTGAAGGAGACAGCATGAAGAAGCCTCGGAAGTGGGAACGATGTGTTGTGTGCGGGAACCCCCAGGGGGCTCGACTCTGGCTCCCACGTTACAAGACGTTGAAGGCGACCTGGACAAAGGGCGGGCTGTGCCAGGGCTGCATCAGAAAACTGGCGCTGTTGTCCGAAGCGGAAGACGCCGGAATTTCCGGCGAGCCGGGAGATCTGAGGGGTAATGATTCATCCGTGGAAGCCGAAAAACCCGTTGCCTGGCGGTGGCACCAGAAGGCACTCGAAAGCGGCGTGAATTTTGGCGTTTGTACCGCACTCAAAGAGCGCGGCTTACAGGGCGACTGGACTCGATTGAAGGACCATATGTCCTGTGGTTTAGGGGGCGAAATGGCGAAAAAAGAGAAAGCACAGCCGGTCTGGGGCGACCAACCAATCAACGGCTCGGTCCCGGACGGTACTGTGAAAATCTACCCTCCACAAGCGGCTCCTGGCGCTGAGAACGTGGCACCTGGCGCGAAGGATGTCCCGGCCTGCGCCGTGTGCGGTCACGCTCCGCACGGGAAAGACCAGAAGTGTCAGCGCTGTACTTCGCTCGGGATCGTCTGCACTCCGGCGACGGCGCCGATCGACGTCCCGGCCTGGAAGGTCGGCGAACGCGTCCTTTTCGCTCATCAGGCCGCGAGAGGTCGGGACTTCGAAGTCGTGGTGTCGGCGGTCCATTTTCGGGAATGGGGACCGATGGTCTCGATCGAGGGCATGAGCGGCGAATTTGCGGCGCGCCTGTTCGTCGCGGCGCCGATCGAGCTCCCGGCGATCGACCTCGAGCCGCTGGACGTTTCTGCGGCAAACGTGGCATCGGCGCCAGACTTCGGAAGCGCTGAGGAGGTTCTGTCGGGACTGGACTTCATCGCTGAGCACAACCGCCAGGTCGCCGAGAAGCCCGATCCGGGCCGCGCACGGGGCACCATCCAGTTTCATCCCGAAGAGCTCGATTACGTGAACGCGAAGCTCCACAGCCAGAAGGAAGAGCGCAAGAGTTTCCTCGGCTCATTCCTGGATGCCTGCCTGCGCGCCGACGCCGAAAACTACCCGCTGCTCCGGCCGGCGCCCCTCGCTTTGATGGAGAAGTATCCGGCAGCTCCCGAACGGCTCCGCATGGAGCGCGAGGACCACGGCGCCGGAGAGCGGTCATGACGCTCTCGGTCGTTTGGGTCGATCGCGGCTACGAGCCGCAGTGTCCGGCAGATCCGCGCTTTCCCGACGGCATCGACCTCGACATGACGGAGGAAGATCAGCGCGGCTGTTTGGCGGCTCTGCCGTATCCCGCGAAGCGATGTGGGTACTTTGTGATCTCGTGTGCCGAATGCGGCCTGCAGGCACTGGTGACGACCGCGGGCCGGCGCGACGATCCGCGTTCGGTGATAGTCCCGTGCAAACTCTCGAATCACGGGAGGGAGTGAAATGGACCACAAATCGAGGCAGGACAAAGCGCTCGATCTGATGGCTGCCGAAAAGGCCGTGATCGACCAGTCGCACTATTTCGTGCAAACCGTCAAGCCGCATTTCGAGAAGTTCAAACCCTACCTTCCCGCCGCGGTCGCTGATTCCTTTGGCGCGTTATGCCGGGCGGTCGAAAGGCACAGCGAGGTCTCGAAATGACCAGCGAAAATTCCACGCTTTGGCGACGACTCGTTTTCCGGTGGAATGTATGGCGCACGCGCCGCTTCGTTAAAAAAGTGGTTCGACTCGCGCGAGAACGCGCTCGCGCGCGACGCGAAACTCTGAACCGCCTGGACATCGACCCGCCCGCTCCGGGGCCGGCCGACGGTCCGACGCGCGCCGAGGTCGATGAATTCAACCGGCGCGTTCGCGGTCCGGGGAGAAGCTGAATGCCCGGCGGCGGCATCGCAATCGTGAAGCACGGCGCTGCTCGCTATCCGCGCTGCAGCTTCTGTCACGGTTCGCAACCGGCAAAGCTGCTCTGTGATTTCGAGATGGGGAAAACTCTCGGCGGCGAACCGATCACGTGCGACGCGAAAGTCTGCGTTCACTGCGCGAAGGAAGTCGGTCCGAATCTGCATCACTGTCCGAGGCACAAATGAAGGGCGAGCGAGCGGTCGCGTTAGATCCGCGCGGGCAGCTCGCTCTGTTCCACCGCGCCGGCTTCAGGTCGAACGGCGCGAAATGGGAGCGCCGGCTCTACAAGCGGCTGTGGGCGCGGGTTCAGCGGCTCGACCAGAACATCCGCCGCGAGCAGGCTGCTCGAATGCGTGAGCAGAACAAAAAGCCGGAAGTGAAAAAGGCGGACGCCGCGCGGCACGCTCGGTGGTACCGGAAACATCGCCGGCGCGTCGCGCGCTACAACGCGCGTTATCACCGGGAAAATCGGCGGCGCCACTGCGGGTTCTGCGATCGCCCGGCGGGGCCTGGCCGCTATTCGCTCCGGCCGGCGAACGGCCGGCTTGCGTGTCCGAGGTGCTTTGCCTGATGCCGAACATCATCCACGAACTCGTCACGGAACTCGCGCGCGTACAGACGTTGCTCCCGCGTCTCGAGCCGACCGAGTGGCAGCGCGCTCAGGACTCGCTCCACTTCGGACGCGAGAGCATGGCGCTTAACGACTACGGAGCGATGCGTGAGGCGCTCGATGATCTTCGAGTCATCATGGTGAAAACGAAATGATGCTGAAAACCATTTTTGTCTGGATCGGATTTCCGGTTCGTGCGGCGTTTGCTCTTGTTTTTTTCTGTGGGAATCCTGATCCCGGCCGCGATAGTGATTCCAGAGTTCGCAGACGAGGTTTTTCCCGACCTGATGCGCTGGATCGTTCGCGGAACTCTGAGAGGTTTGTGAAGTGCTGAATCAGGAGTACCCATTCCCGTGGAAGTTCGAGATTCAGTGCTACCCCGATGCGTACCTGATGCTGCAGGTCACCGAGGACCAGGTGCAGGGGGCGATTCTCGATCTCTGCTCGGCCTACAAAATCGACGCGATCGCGATCGATGCCGGCGGGCGCAAGCAGCGCGGCCGAATGATGGGCGCGGCGAAAAAATCAGGCGTCGACCTGTCCGCGATCTCGACGGTGAAGACCTGGTACTCGATTCCCGCCGGCTTCGCGGATTTGGCCGGCACACTCGCGCCGGATGGTCGCTCGCTTTATATCGAGGTCAAAGCTCCCGCATGGGTCGGCTCGAATGGCCACGTGATTCGTCGCGCCGGCGCCGCGTCGCCCGAGCAACTCGATTTCTTGCTGTCGAAGCATTTGCGCGGCGCGATCGTGCTCGTGGCCTGGAGCTCGCTCGATGTCGAGGACCATCTCCGCCCACACTTGCAGGCAAATCTGCTTGCGGTGCGAAAGACGGCGAGGTGAGTTCGTCGCCCGCGAAATTTCGATTCGTTCCGCTCTCGCCAGAGGTGATCGGAATGAAAAAAATCAAGGCGGCGGGCAGGCTGCTCATTTTTCTGACCGAGCGCCAGACGGATGCGAGCGGCATGGTGAATTACGGGAGGCCGATCAGCTACGCGTGGATTCGGGCGCATTGGACGGGAAACCCGGACGATCGCCCGGGGGAACGGACGCTCAAGCGGCATATGGCGATGCTTCGCAAGAACGGCTGCGCCCGGGTTCGCCGTCTTGGGTTCGGCGCGGGCATGATTGTCCAATTGCTCGGCTCGGCCAAGTGGCGGAATGAACGCTCGGCGCCCGCGGCGCAGCTCTCGCTGTTCTCGACCGTGACGCCGATAAGGAGTGCAAAGCCTGTGGAAAAGCCTGTGGAAAAGCTGTGGAAACCTAGTGTGTCAAATCGTCACATGGGGCCAGAAGTGGCCCTTGTGAGGGGCCAGAAGTGGCCCTTAAAAGAAGTAAAGAAGTACATCGAAGAAACAATCAAAGGCGTCGCCTCGGCTCACGCGATGCCTCGCGTGGGACTGTCCGAGACGGAACTCGACGCAAGGCGTCGATTCCTGCTCGGCCAGGCCGAGACCCTGATGAAGAGAACGGCGAAAAGCTCCAGATAGAG
>JBOGNJ010000124.1:0-8030 GCA_050746905.1 Candidatus Acidiferrales bacterium | reverse complement strand
CATTTTCGATGACGGCAAATCGACGCGCGGATGGCGCGCGCGCACGGCGTTGCGAATCCGGGTCAGCATGTCAGCAATCGGGTCGGTGTTCATCTATTGTCCTTGCTCAATGTTGTCCTTACCAACTGGCCTTCGTCACGCCGGGAATTTCGCCCTTCAGCGCGAGCCCACGGAAGCAAATCCGGCACATTTCGAACTTCCGCAAAAAGGCGCGCGACCGCCCGCAAATCCTGCAGCGGTTGCGCTGGCGCAGCTTGTTGAACTTCAGCTTCCGGGCCATCTTTGCGAATTGACTGGTTCGAGCCATATTTGTCCTCAGCTGGCGCGCAGGGGCACGCCGATCAGTTTCAGCAACTCGCGTCCTTCTTCATCGCTGCGCGCCGTAGTCGTGAGCGTGATGTTCATGCCCTTGATCTTGTCGACGCGCGTGTAATCAATCTCCGGGAACACGAGCTGATCCTTCAATCCCAGCGTGTAATTTCCGCGGCCGTCGAAGGAATTCCCCGGCAAGCCTTTGAAGTCGCGCACGCGCGGCAGAACGATATTCGCCAGCCGGTCGAGAAATTCGTACATGCGTTCTCCGCGCAGCGTCACCATGCAGCCGATGGGCATGCCTTTGCGAATCTTGAAATTCGCAATGGACTTCTTCGCGCGCGTGATCACCGGCTTCTGTCCCGTGATCTGGCCAAGCTCCTGCACGGCTACGTCGAGCAGTTTCACGTTCTGGCTGGCTTCGCCCAGCCCGATGTTGACGGTGATCTTCTGCAACCGCGGCACGGCCATCGTGTTCGTGTAGCTGAAGCGCTTCGACAGCGCCGGCAAGGCGTCTTTACGGTAACGTTCGTGTAGACGGCTAATCATGATTCGCTCTTGACCCTTAACTTTCGATGGTCGCGTCGCACCGGTGGCAAGTTCGCGCCTTTGTGCCGTCGGACATGATCTTCGTGCCCATGCGCGCGTGCTTGCCGCACGACGGGCACAGAATCATCACATTCGAAACGTCCATCGGGCCTTCTTTATCCAGGATGCCGCCGCGAATATTCTTCGACGGATTCGGCCGCGTATGCTTCTTGATAATATTCGCGTGTTCGATCGTCACGCGCCGCTTGATCGGATCCACGGAAAGCACGCGCCCGGTTTTTCCCTTGTCGCGCCCGGACATGATTTTTACCGTGTCGCCATGCCGAATCAGCATCGGCCGCGGCTTTTGTTTCGCTTCACGATGACGCATCGCTACCAAACCTCCGGCGCAAGCGAAATAATCTTGGTGAACTTCTTCTCCCGCAGTTCGCGCGCCACGGGACCGAAGACGCGGGTGCCCACCGGCTCGCCCGCTTCGTTGATCAGCACCGCGGCATTGTCGTCGAAGCGGATGTACGTCCCGTCCTTGCGGCGATGCTCCTTGCGCGTGCGAACCACCACTGCTTTCACGACGGTTCCCTTCTTCACCTGGCTATCGGGCGCCGCTTCCTTCACCGATGCGGTGACAACGTCGCCCAAGCCCGCCACCAGTCCCGCGTCTCCGCCCAGCGGAAGAATGGCCGTCAATTGACGCGCGCCGGAATTATCGGCGACGGTCAGCCACGTGCGCATCTGAACCATGCTAGTGCTCCCTCATTTCCGAAAGCATCACGACACGCGCGTCGAGCGCGCCACGATTTCCGCCAGCCGCCAGCGCTTCAGCCGCGACAGCGGCCTGCTGGCGACGATGCGAACCGTGTCGCCGGGGCGCGCTTCGTTCTGCTCATCGTGCGCGTAGTATTTCTTGCCGTGGCGAATCACGCGCAGGTACTTGCGATGCTGCACCGTGCGCGTCACCTTCACCACGATTGTCTTGTGCATTTTGGAGCTCGTCACTATGCCGACGAGCTGTTGACGCGCGCCACGGCTGCTTTGAGATTCGACCGCGCCTGTTGCCGCTTCACTGGCCATCTGTGATCCTCATTATTCCTTCGAGTCCTTCTCTTCCTTCGATTCCTTGGCGCTCTTCTTGTGACTGCGCGTATCGTGCGCCGTCTTTTTGGGTTTCTTCGTTTGCGCGTCGCCCTTTTCCTTTGGCGCCGAGGAATGAATACCCAGTTCCTGCTGGCGCACCAGCGTCTTTACGCGCGCCAAATCGCGCCGCGCTTCGCGAAGCTTCTTGACGCTCTCGGACTGCCCCGTCGTCAACTGGAAACGCAGCCGGAAAATCTGCTCGCCCAGCTCGTGCGCCTGAATCTCAAGTTCATTCAGGTTCATCGGCCGGAAGTCTTCCATGCGATTCGCCATCAGAGCTCCTCCGCGCGGCTGACGAACTTCGTCCGGATCGGCAGCTTGTGCGCCGCCAATTCCATCGCTTCCTTGGCAGCGGCCAGATCGACTCCCGACATCTCAAACATCACGCGGCCCGGCTTCACCACGGCCACCCAATGCTCGGGCGGCCCTTTGCCCTTGCCCATGCGCGTTTCAGCCGGCTTCTTCGTGAACGGCTTATCCGGGAAAATCCGAATCCACAATTTGCCGCCGCGCTTGATGAAGCGCGTGATCGCCACGCGAGAGGCTTCGATCTGCCGGTCGGTGATCCACGCGGGCTCGAGCGCCTTCAGCCCGTATTCGCCGAAAGCCAGCGAGCCGCCGCGCCACGCTTTCCCCGTGCGCCGGCCGCGCTGCTGCTTGCGGTACTTCACTTTTTTCGGCATCAACATAATTGCGTGTCCTTACTCCGTGACGAAAAACTCATGCTCACAAAAACGTACTCTACGCGTTGGCTGCTTGCGCGGCGCGCTCTTCGGCGCGCTTGCGCTCCGGAGCGTTCTCGCCCTGATAGACCCAGCATTTCACGCCGATCACGCCATACGTGGTGCGGGCTTCCGCGAACCCAAAATCAATGTCCGCGCGCAACGTTTGCAGCGGCAGACGCCCTTGCAAATACCATTCTTTGCGGGCGATTTCCGCGCCGTTCAACCGGCCGCCCACGCGCACCTTGATGCCCTTGCAGCCGAAGCGCAGCGCCGAGTCAACCGCCTTGCGCATCGCGCGGCGGAAGGCAACGCGTTTTTCCAGCTGCAACGCAATCGATTCCGCCACGAGCTGTGCGTCAAGCTCGGGACGATGCACCTCTTGAATATCGATATGCACTTCGCGCTTCGTGCGCTTTTGTACCTCGGCCTTCAGCTTGTCGATTTCCGCGCCCTTGCGTCCAATAATGATGCCCGGCCGCGCGGTGTAAATCCGCACCACCAGCTTGTTCGCGGCGCGCTCGATATCGATCGAATTCACGCCCGCCGATTTCAGCTTTTCCTTCAACTCTTTTCGGAGTTGGACGTCTTCGTGGAGCAGATCCGCGTAATCCTTCTTCGCGAACCAGCGCGACTTCCATGTTTTGTTGTAGCCCAGCCGGAAACCGTACGGATGCGTTTTCTGACCCAATCGATCCTCCCGCCCTGAAAACTCTACTTCCTCTTCTTTTGCGCCTTCTTGGCCTGCTTGGCGCGATCCTCGAGCGTCTTGCGCGCTTTTCGCACGGCGCCCTTGATGCCCTTCGATGCCGCGCGGTCGGCTTCCGCGGCTTTGGCGCGATCTTCCGCGGCGCGCGCGTGCTCGGCCACTTCCACCACAATGTGGCTGGTGCGCTTCTGATAGCGAAACGCGCGGCCCATCGGCGCCGTGCGCAAACGCTTCCAGCGCGGCCCTTCGTTCACAAAGCACCGCGTCACCCACAGCATGTCCACGTCGAGCGATTCGCCGGATTCATCCGCCTTGTGCTCCGCATTGGCGATGGCGCTGTGCAGCACTTTGCCGATTTCGCGCGCGATGCGCTTCTTCGTGAATTGCAGGATTTGCACCGCCTCGGCGGCTCGATGGCCGCGAATCAAATCAATCACCAGGCGCGCCTTCTGCGGTGAAACGCGAATGAAACGCGCGTTGGCGGTGCCCTCAAGCGAACCGTGCGTAAGTGTCTCAGGCGTCATGCAAGTTTCCCTTTCTTATCCTTTGGGCGCTGCGGGAGCGGCGCCTCCGCCTGCTGGCGCGCCACCGGCTGGCGCTGCTCCGCCCGGAGCGCCGCCTGCCGCTGCCGCCGCCCTTTCGAGCGCGGCCTTCACCGCGTGGCCCTTGAACGTGCGCGTGGGCGCGAATTCGCCCAGTTTGTGCCCCACCATCTGCTCCGTGACGTACACGGGAATGAACTTCCTCCCGTTGTGCACCGCGATTGTGTGCCCAATCATCTCCGGCAGAATCGTGGAACGCCGCGACCACGTCTTGATCACTTTCTTCTCGTTCCGCGCGTTCATCCCTTCGATTTTCACGCGAAGCGGCTCATCGATGAACGGGCCCTTTTTAAGCGAGCGTGGCATTTGTCCTCTTGTCTCCTGCTATTCCCGCGCTATTCTCCGACGCGCCGCAGCTTCACCCATTGCGCGCGGCGCATCCTGCGAAAACCGCGCACTGGCCCCGGAACGCGATGCGACACGGGGCAAAACGGGCACACAAAACGCGTTCCCTGCGCGTTCGGAGTCTTCTCAACAATCACCGCCCAGCCGGGCTTGCAAATCCGGTACATCACTTGCGGCTGCGGGATCACAACCTTCAGTTTCCGGGCCGGCTTCACCGCGGGGCGAACCCGCTTGGAAGCGCGCGCGGCGCGCCGAGGCGTCCTTCGAGTTGTTCGTGTAGCGCTCATTGTTCTGCTCTCGATCACCCGCCGCGCCGGGATCATTTATTCCGTTCTCCGTTTAACTCTGCTTCTCACTGCAACAAAATCGTTATGGCTTCCGCCGCTGGACAATCAATCTGTCGGAAGGCTTGCGCTTGCGCGTCTTCGCGCCCAAAGTCGGAAAGCCCCATGGCGTTTGCGGGTGGTTACCCTTGACGCGGCCTTCACCGCCGCCGTGCGGGTGATCCACAGGATTCATCGCCACGCCGCGATTTGTTGGCCGGCGACCGTGCCACCGCGTACGCCCCGCCTTGCCGTAAGTGACGTTTTCGTGGTCCAAATTCCCGAGTTGGCCCACGGTCGCCATGCAATCCAAAGAAAACTTGCGTGTCTCTCCCGAAGGCAGCTTGATGAGCGCGATGTCGCCCTCTTTGCTGAGCAACTGCGCCGCGCCTCCCGCGGAACGCACCAGCTGCCCGCCTTTTCCCGGCGAGAGTTCGAGGTTGTGCACCATCGTGCCGGGCGGGATATTGCGAATCGGCAAAGCGTTGCCGGGCAGAATGTCCGCCGCCGCGCCGTTCTGCACCGTCATGCCGACTTCCAAGCCTACGGGATGCAGAATGTAGCGCTTCTCGCCATCCGCGTAGTGCAGCAGAACAATGCGCGCCGAGCGGTTCGGATCGTATTCGATGGCCGCAACCTTTGCCGGGATTCCGGTCTTTTCGCGCCGGTAATCGATCAGCCGGTATTTCTTCTGGTGCCCGCCGCCGCGATGCCACGCCGTTATCTCGCCATGCGCGTTGCGTCCGCCCGTGCGCTTCTTCGGCTCGACCAGCGACTTCTCCGGCTCCTGCTTCGTGATCTCGCTCTTGTCGAGCATCGTCAGGAAGCGCCGTGACGGTGTATACGGTCTGAATGTTTTTAGCGCCATTGTTGCCTCTTACCCTCCGGTCAAATACTTCGGATTCAAACAGTCCCACCGAAGACCGGCCTAAAATTTCCGGCTAGACGTTTTCCGCGTACTCCATCATCTTTTCGCCCGGAGCCAGCTTCACGTACGCCTTCTTCCAGTCGCGCCTATGGCCTTCAGACTTTCCGCGCCGCCGCAGCTTGCCGTGATAAATCGCGGTACGCACGTCGGCGACTTTCACGTTGAACGCCGTCTGCACGGCTTCCTTGATTTGCGTCTTGGTGGCGTCGCGCGCCACTTCGAAGACCGCCGTGAGCTGCGTCTCTTTCACGCCGAGACCTTTTTCCGTGATAATCGGCCGGCGAATGATTTCGTAAGGTTGCATGGCCTATTCCTTGTCCTTTTTCGCTTTGGGCTTGGCTTTCGCGTGCTTTTTCGCCGCGGGCTTCTTTTCGGATTTTGCGCGCTTCTTTGCCGCCGGCTTGGCTTTATGCTTTGCGTGTCCGGACTTCGCGGCAGGCTTTTCCGATTTTGCCGCGTGCTCGATCTGCACCGTCTGCGACCCGCCGCCCGATTCTTCCATTTCGCTCAATCCGCGGCTCAACTTCTCCGCCGCTTCGCGCGACAGCACCAGCGCCTCGTGACGAAGCAAGTCGTACGGCTGGATCGCCGTCGTGCGCACCAGCTTTACGCCTTCGATGTTGCGGCTCGCGCGTTCGAGGTTCACGTTGTCGACTGCATCCACCAGCAGCAGACTCCGGCTCGCTTCATCCAGCCGCGTCAATGCCTCGCGAAACGGCTTGGTCTTGTGCGAATCAAGCTGCCAGTCTTCGACGACGAAAAGCTTGTTGTCCGCGAATTTCGCCGAGAGCGCCGACCTCAACGCACCCAGAAAAACCTTGCGTGGCAACCGGTATCCGTACTTTCGCGGCACCGGCCCGTGAACAGTTCCTCCGTGGCGCCAGAGCGGCGAACGAATCGAACCAATGCGCGCGCGGCCTGTGCCCTTCTGCTTCCACAGCTTGCGCCCCGCGCCGCTAACTTCGCCCTTCGCTTTTGTCTTGTGCGTTCCCGCGCGCTGCGAGGCCAGGTAATGCCGCACCGTCTCATGCAGCACGTGAGGATTCACGCGCGCCGCGAACACATCGTCGGCCAGGTCAACCTGCCCGACTGTCTTGCCATCCAGATTTCTCACGTCCACAACGGCCATTTTGTTCTCGCTATTTCGATTTCGCCTTCGATTTTTTCGCCTTGCGAATGTAAATGTACGCGCCCGTCGGCCCGGCAACCGCGCCGCACACAAGCAGCAGATTCTCGTCCGCGTCGATCTTCACGACGCGCAAATTCTTGGAAGTCTTCCGCACGTTGCCCATATGTCCGGGAAAGTGCTGGTTCTTCCACACGCGCGACGGAAAAGAGCTGGCCCCGATGCCGCCCGGCGCGCGATGGAACATCGAACCGTGCGAAGCGTCGCCGCCGCGATAGTGCCAGCGCTTGACGCCGCCCGCGAAGCCCTTGCCCTTGCTGGTGCCCGCCACGTCCACGAATTCCCCAACGGCGAAGCCGTCAACCAGCACGCGGTCGCCCGCTTTCGTTTCGTCCTTCGATTCCTCGAGCCGGAACTCACCCAAAAAGCGCATCGGCGCAACGCCCGCCTTCTTGAAGTGGCCCGTCATGGCTTTGTTGACGCGCTGCGGCTTGATGAATTCCACCAGGCCCAATTGCACCGCGTCGTAGCCGTGCTTGTCCTTCGTTCGCCGGTCTACGACGACGCACGGGCCCGCCTGAAGCACCGTGCATGGAACCGACGCGCCGTCTTCGGCGAACACTTGCGTCATCCCCAATTTAATTCCCAAAATTCCGTTGACTGCCATGGCTCTCGCTCTTTCGTTATTTCGCGCCCGTTATTTCGTGGCGTGTTCGCGTCCGAAGGCCTTGATTTCCACGTCCACGCCCGGCGGCAGGTCGAGCTTCATCAGCGCGTCCACCGTATCCGGCGTGGGGCTCAAAATATCAATCAGCCGCTTGTGCGTACGCATCTCGAACTGCTCGCGCGATTTCTTGTCCACGTGCGGCGAGCGCAGCACGGTCCAACGATTGATGACTGTTGGCAGAGGAATCGGTCCAGCCACTTCCGCTCCCGTGCGCCGTGCCGTTTCCACGATCTCGCGCGTGGATTGATCGAGAATGCGGTGGTCGTAAGCCTTCAAACGAATGCGAATTTTTTCTCCGGTTGACATGTTTACTCGACGATCTCGGTGACAGCGCCGGCGCCGACGGTGTGGCCGCCTTCGCGGATGGCGAAGCGCAATCCCTTTTCGAGCGCCACCGGCGTGATCAGCTTCACTTCCACGCTCACATTGTCCCCCGGCATCACCATCTCGACTCCGGTCGGCAACGCCACGTCTCCCGTCACGTCCGTCGTCCGAAAATAAAATTGTGGCCTATAACCCGTGAAGAACGGCGTGTGCCGTCCGCCCTCCTCCT
>JBOGNJ010000123.1:0-26878 GCA_050746905.1 Candidatus Acidiferrales bacterium | reverse complement strand
ATTTCGAACTGCGTGATCAATCTTTCCGCGGACAAGGAGCGCGTGCTGCGCGAGGCGTTCCGCGTGCTGCGGCCGGGCGGGCGTTTTGCTGTTTCCGACGTGGTGGTGCGCGGGCCTGTTCCCGCGGATATTCGCCGCAGCGTTGAGCTGTGGGTCGGATGCGTGGCGGGCGCGATGGAGGAATCGGAGTATCGCGAGAAGCTGGGCGCGGCGGGATTCGGCGAAATTGAAATCGAGCCGACGCGCGTTTACACCATTGCGGACGCGCGGCAATTTCTGACGGCAGCGGGCATCGATGCGGATGCGATTGCGCCGCACGTCGACGGCAAGTTCGCGAGCGCCTTTATTCGCGCGAAGAAGCCTGCCGCTAAAGTGGATGCTGCGCAGCAGCCGTGCTGCGGTCCGAGTTGCTGCACGCCGGCGGGGAAGCCTGAGGCCGCGTGATGAAACCGAAGGTACTGTTCTTGTGCACGGGGAATTCGGCACGCAGCCAGATGGCGGAAGGTTATTTGCGTCATGTGGCAGGCGAACGTTTCGATGCGATGAGCGCGGGGATCGAGCCGAAGGGACTGAATCCGCTTGCCGTGGAGGTGATGCGTGAAACGGGCGTCGACATTTCCGGGCAGCGGTCGAAGGACGTTACGGGATTTGTGGGCACGCCCGTGCAATACGTCGTCACTGTATGCTCGAACGCGCGCGAGAAATGCCCCGTGTTTCCCGCGACGGTGAAATTCCTTCATTGGGATCTAGAGGATCCCGCCGCCGTGCAGGGCACGCAGGAAGAAAAACAGGCCGCGTTTCGCAAGACGCGAGACGAGATTTTTGAGCGCATCGACCAGGAATTCGGCGCGCCACAAAGACGCGATACACATGCTTGAGCGCGAGAAGCAGCGTGCGTCCTAATCTTGCGCGGCGCGCCGTGGCGGAATTTCTGGGCACGGCTCTATTGGTGGCGGCGATTGTCGGCTCGGGGATTATGGGTGAACGGCTGGCGGGCGGCGATGTTGCGCTGGCATTGCTCGCCAACACAATTGCGACGGGCGCGGCGCTGGTCGCGCTGATTCTCACTTTCGGGCCAATTTCCGGCGCGCATTTCAATCCCGTGGTGACGATTGCGGACGCGATGGAGCGCGGCCTGCCGTGGGCGGAGACGCCGCATTATGTCGCCGCGCAAATCATTGGCGGCGTTTGCGGAACGTTGGCGGCGAACGTGATGTTTGGGCTGAGAATTGTTTCGGTGTCGCAACACGAACGAGGCGGGGCGCCGCGATACTTCAGCGAATTCGTGGCCACGTTCGGGCTGATGGCGGTGATTTGGGGCTGCTCCCGGCTGCGTTCGCAAAATGTCGCGTTCGCCGTGGGAGCCTACATCACGGCGGCGTACTGGTTCACGGCGTCCACGTCATTTGCCAATCCTGCGGTGACCATTGCGAGATCATTGAGTGATACGTTCGCGGGAATCCGGCCGGCGGATATTTTACCGTTCATCGTGGCGGAATTCGCCGGAGGAATCGGCGCGACGTTGGTTTTCCGGTGGCTGCTGCCGAATCTGCCCGCGAGGGCCGAGGATGTGGTTGTGCCGCACGAGGTTCGAGATTAGGGGCGGACTGGCGGAGGAATCCGGTGACGAAAACCGTCACGTCACTTTACTGTTTTGCTTTTTCGTGCTCAGACCGAGCACACGGTAGCCGAGTCAAGCGCCCCACGCGGCGCTGAGAATGATGATGGCCCCTGCGAGGCCAAGCAGCCTGCCGAGGATCGGATGCCCGCTGATGAGAATGCCTGTGAGTCCCACGCCCAGGCCCAACACGATGCGGAGAGTTCGATCCGTGCGGCCAAGATTGCAAACCGTCGCCACATTCCCTCCTCGCGAGAAGTATCGCTGCGTCAAGGTTGCTGCATCTTCAATTCTATTGCATCGCAGGCGCCGCGGATGAGATTTTTGCGCGCATTGCATGCTCTGTGGATGTCGTCCCGCATCGCGTTCAAGAGCGCTGAAAATGCAACAGGCGTACACTGGACGCACTCAAACCAGCCCGAAAGCGACCGCAGGAGGCGGACATGGACGCAAGAATGAATCACGTACACCGATTTTTGCTGAGCTTCTTTTTGTCAGGAGTGCTCGTGTTATGCGCAGCGATGTGCTGGGCCACGCCCGCCAATAGCGCGCCTGAGTTCGGCGATTCGCCACAGCAGGGCCAGGGCACGTTGCCGCCCGGCGCGCGTCTTCAAATTCCGCCGATGCCCAAAGTTGTTGACCCGTACGCAATCGACAAAAAGGCGTTGCTGGAGGCCAACCGCAAGGAGCTTCGCAGCGACGTGGAGCGATTGCTCACTTTGGCGCAGAGCCTAAACGATCAGTCGAATAAGACCGACTCAGCGCAAACGCTTTCCGTCGATTTCGTCAAGAACGCGAAGGAGATTGAGAAGCTCTCGAAGAAAATCCAGAAACTCGCCCGTAATTAAGGGCCTCGGTGAAAGCGGGAGCCGTTAGAAGCGGAAGACGATGGCTTGGGAGATTTGGAAGTTGTGCTGGTGGTACTGCGAGCCGAGGGTCGCGCCGGGGTAGCTGACGATTGTGTCGCCGACGTCGAGGCGAAGCGCAACGTGCTTGGTGGGGCGATATTCGATGGCTTCGCCGTAATTGAAGGCGAAGTCCGTGGCGCGCGTGAAGCCGAGCATGGCGATGGGCGTTGGCGAGGAAGCCTGATAATTCAAGGCCGCCGAAAACCGCGGGACAGCGGTTGGCGCAAGTGATGGGACGGCATCCGGCGCAGCAGCGGGGGTTCCGCCGGCGGCAATGGAGCCGAGTACATGGCCGAAGTTCACGAAGCCCGGGCGCAGCACGCTGTAGAATCCCCAACGCCGGGTCGTCGGGCCAAAACGCAGGCCGAAGAGACCTTCCGTGACGTTGCCGCCTGTGAAACTGGTGGGGGCGTTGCCATTGTTGCCGAAAAAGTTCATCTCCGTGTCTACGCTGACCCAGGACGAAAAATTGTACGTGAGGTTTGCGCCGAGGCCGGAATTGCTCGTCTCGCATGTGGAACCGCTGGTGCATTGCGAGGGAAGCGTCAGGAAAGCGTAGTGGCCCCCGAGTTCCCATTTGGAATCGTCGGCAAAATTCTGGGCGCGAGCGGGCGAAGCGGCCGCAACAATGAGCGCGAAAAGCGCACCCAGCGGCAGTGCGAATCGCGCGGCAAATGAAAACGGGGAGTGCTTTTCGGGGGCCGGGAACAGAAGTCGCATGAGCAATCTCCGAAAACGCGGTCCAGACGACGCGAGCCCACCACCCGCCACGGTGGGCAGGCTCGCCACGGCGAGCAGGCGGCGGGCGAGCGCCGCCATTATCCCGCTGGGATGCGCGGGGCGCAAGCGCATTCCACGCGCCTCGAATCGGATTCGCCCTATCGAAGGCGGCGATGGTGGGCGTTTCGAAACCGAGTCACCATCAGATTTGCCAACGTCTTGCGTGTGGAGTTCTGCAGGCTTATGCTTGTGCACATGCCGGCAATTTTTCTTGTCCTTTACATCGCATTTTTTCAATCATCGGTGAAAAACGCCGCACCTGCCGCGAATTCACCGGCGCAGGCAGCCTCGCAACAGACAGCCGTCCGGCCCACACAAGCGGTTCACCCTCAACTCACGGCCGCAGAAATTGCCAGGCTTCAATCAACTGCGGCCGGCGGCAATGCTGTGGCGCAATACAATCTTGCACTCGCATATCAGAATGGGAACGGCGTCCCGAAGGACTTGAAGCTGACGTTCGATTGGTGCAAGAAAGCAGCCGAACAGGACAACGCCGACGCGGAAACAGCTTTAGGAGTGATGTATCGCTCGGGCGAAGGGGTTGACGAAGATCTTCAAGCCGCCGTGCAATGGTACGAGAAAGCCTCGCGGCAGGGCAATCCTAGCGCGATGTTTGATCTTGGCGCGGCCTATTACAACGGCGACGGCGTCCCTGTCGATGACAGTCTTTCGTACGCCTGGTTTGTTCTGGCCAAGGAAGCTGGAAGTCCGCAGGCCGTGCAAGCTGTGGGCCGAGCGGAATCGGATTTGTCGCCATTCGAGATTACCGTAGGTTACAGGAGACTCGCGGAGATCTGCACAGACGGCAAGTATGCACCAGTGAATCGCGTGGAAGCGGCATCCTGGGCACTGAAGGCCGCCACGCTCGGAGACCCGCCCTCCCAGCTCAGAATCGCCCAGATGTTCCTCGAGGGCCAGGGCGTCGCGCAGGATTTTGGCCGCGCGCGATACTGGTGCAGTCGAGCCGCAAAGGGCGGAGGCGTGGGCGACCGGGGCGGTGATTACTGCTTGGGCTACATCTATCAGCACGGCCTTGGTGTGCCGGCGAATCCGAAAGCGGCCCGAAAATGGTACAAACTGGCGGCTAATGCCGGTTTGGCATCTTCAATTCGAGCTCTGGCCCGAATGGAGGAATCTGGTCAGGGCGCGAAGCCGGATCTCATGGGAGCTGCGGTCTTGTACGCCGAGCTGGCTATGTCAAATGACAAAGACGCGCTGCAGCAGGTCATTCGCCTCAGAAATAAAATGAGCGCGAAGGACTGGAAGGAAGTGCAGAAACGTTGCCCGAATTATAGCGTTGATCCGCAGAAGCTCAAGGCACTCCTGCATCAAACGGCGACTCACTGACGAACAGCACACGGGCTAGAATAGCGGGGCGCGCAGTGAACGGCGCGAGGGGCACATACGATGGCGGCGACGATAATTGGGCTGGTCGTTCTCGTGGCGATTTTGTGGGACGTGTTCGAGACAATTATTTTGCCGCGACGCGTGACGCGGCGATTCCGTCTTGTACGGCTATTTTACCGCTCCACGTGGATTCCGTGGAGCCGCGTGGCGCGCTCGATTCGGGCAGGGAACCGCCGCGAATCATTTCTGAGTTACTTCGGGCCGCTGTCACTGCTGACGTTATTCGTGGTGTGGGCCGCGGGGTTGATTATTGCGTTTGCGCTTTTGCATCTTGGCGCCGGCTCGGCAATTAATTCGCCGATTGCGCCCATGGGGCATCCCGGTTTCCGCACCGACCTTTACTTGAGCGGGACCACGTTTTTTACGCTGGGCCTGGGCGACGTGACGCCGCGCACGGAACTGGCGCGCGTGATCACGGTGATGGAAGCGGGAATCGGCTTCGGTTTTCTGGCCGTGGTGATCAGCTATTTGCCGGTGCTGTATGGCGCGTTCTCGCAGCGCGAAGTGAATATTTCGTTGCTGGACGCGCGCGCCGGCTCGCCGCCCACCGCTTCCGAATTGCTGCGGCGGCACACGCAGCCGCACAGCGTCGCGGCGCTCGAGCAATATTTCCACGACTGGGAAACGTGGGCGGCGGAGCTGATGGAGAGCCACCTGTCGTATCCCGTGCTGTGTTATTTCCGTTCGCAGCACAACAATCAATCGTGGTTGGCGGCGCTGACGACCATTCTCGACGTGACCGCGCTGCTGATTGCGTACGGCAAAGGCGCGTTGCGCTGGCAGGCGAAACTGACGTTCGCGATTTCGCGTCACGCCGTGGTGGACTTGGCGCAAGTACTGAATTGCCCGCCGAAGCGCACCGACGGCGAGCGTTTGCCCGCGGACGAGCTGCGAAAACTACATACGTTGCTGATCGCCGCAAACCTATCGGAATGCTGCGAGGATAACCGCGAGGAAGACGAACAGCGCCTCGGCGAATTGCGGCGCATGTATGAGCCTTATATTGAGGCGCTCTCGGGCCGTTTACTGATGCCCATCGGCAAGTGGGTGCCGTCGAAAGCCATCGTCGACAACTGGCGCACGAGCGCGTGGGCGCGCATCTCGACGGATATCGAAACGCCGTTTTCCGAGGCGGAAGAAAAGGAACACTTCTGATCGCCGGAGAAAAGAAACGAGGCACTATGCCAGCGAAGAAGAACACGAGCAGTAAGAAGGAACCGCGCGCAACGCGTCCAAACATGCCGGGCTACGGAATCTCAACCACGAAGAGAGGCATGTTGCCGTGGAAATGGGCGGAAGAGCGGTTGCGAAAGAGCCGGCAGTATTGGATGGTCACGGTGCGACCGGATGGGCGTCCGCACGTGATGCCTGTATGGGGCCTGTGGCGCGAAGGCGCGCTTTACTTCAGCACTGGCGGCCAGACCCGCAAGGCGCGAAATCTTGCCGCGAATCCGAATTGTATCGTGTGCAATGAAAATGCAGGCGAGGGCGTCATTGTGGAAGGCACGGCCGGCACTTGGAAGGATGAGGGACGCTTCGAAGAGCTCGCGCGTGAATATCAGAAGAAGTACAAAATGAACATCCGCGGAATGAACGAGCCGTTCTATCGCGTTACGCCGCGCGTGGTTTTCGGACTGTACGAAAAGAAATTCCCCACGACGGCGACTCGCTGGCTGTTTGATACCGACGAAAAAGGAACGGCCGTTTGACGATGCCATTGTAGCGCCGCGCGCCCGCCGACTCGCAATGCGGGCCGAAACTCATTGATGCTACGCCGCGCCAGCGTGCGATCTGAGCACATTGGCTAGACAAAGGCTTCACGTCAGTTGCGGCAAAAACGGCCGCAACCCTTCTTGCATCAGGGGCAGCGGGACGTGAGCTACAGGAGAAACGCGTGTACAGGAATCTACCGATGGGCAAGAGCGGGCCGCCGCCGCATAATCTTTTTACTCCCCGGCTAAACAGAATACCTCCAGCCTAGAAATCATCGGAGGAGCCATGTCCAAGATGTTGCGTTGCAGCGAATTAATTCCGGGATGCGATTTCATCGCGCGCGGAGAGAGTGACGACGAGGTGATTCAAGAGGCTTCGAGGCATGTCCGTGCGAAACACAATCTGCAAAAAATGTCCGCCGGAGTGGTGGCCATTATTCGCGGCGCGATTTACGACGAGGAAAAGAGCGTGGTGTTTGGAAAACACGGAAATGACGCGCGTCGTCTGCCGCGAGACGGCGGGAGCGATGGGAGCGGGGGAAAGTCAACATGGCCGCGGAGTACGGAGCCTCGGCCGGAATAGCTTTGCTTTTGAAGTTGCTATGAGCCGGGCCGTTGCGCGGAATCGGTGCAGGCCACGATTTTATTCGATGGCGCGTCGTAAAGAAAATACTCCCAGCTACTCATTGCGGTCAGCCAAGCCATTCGCTGCCGCGCCGGTTTTTCGCCCTTGACGGCTTCCACCCAGATGGGCCTGCCGTCGGGAAGCCTTTGAAAGATGTCGTAGGTATGGTCGCCGTTGGCTTCCATGAGCAACTCCAACTCCTGCATTGATGAGTTGGCGTAACTCTACTCCCAATTTAGCCGATGTGCAATATTGAACATATTGGTTGGGGGAATTTGCAACGCGCGAAACGACGCGGCCAACGGTCCGGTGCGGATTGCGCCGGGATTCGACACACTGGCGCGCGCCGAGTGGCGGCGATTGTGCTGCGGATGTCGCGGGCGTACAATACTGAGCAGCGTTTGACCAGCCCCAGGCCATGGCGAGTTATCGGCGCAAGCCGAAAGGAGTTCCCGATGGCCAAGTCACTTCAGTGCAATGACGTCATTCCCGGATGCAGCTACGTCGTCAACGCCGCCACGGAAGAGGAAGTCATGCGGCAAGCCGCGGAGCACGCACGGATCGAGCACAACATACGGCGAATCACGCCGGAAATTATGGCGATGGTGCGCGCCGCCATTCGCGACGACGGTCGCAGCCAAAAAGCCACCGCGGCATAGTCGAACCGCGGCGTCCACAGCGTCATTCTGGCGAAACGAAGAATGACAACGAAGGCACGGTTGCATTACTGCGTTACTTGCGCGGCGCGGCGGATTTCCGCGGCAGAGGCGGCGTCAACGCGGGAACGTACAGACCTGCCACGCCGTGAGCGATTTTGCCGGGATTGAAATGCGCGGAATCGAGATTCGTCAGCACAATCACGGTCAGCTTGTCATTGACGTAGCGCGAAATTATGTTTGTGAAGCCCTGCCAGGAGCCGCCGTGCTCGATTAAGCGGTGGCCGTTCACAGTGTGAATGAACCAGCCGAAACCATAATCGCCTTTGTTGGGCCGGCCGTTATCGAGTTTGGCGATGGTCCACATCTGATCGAGGCTTGCGCGCCTGAGGAGCTTGCCGGTGTAAAGAGCGGCGTCCCATTTCGCCAAGTCGAGAACGCTGAAATACAGGCTGCCGTCCGCGGTGGTATTGAGCGAGGGCGAGACCCAGTCCTGATTTTTCCATTGGCCTTTGACGAGTTGGTAGCCCGACGCGCGATTGGGAATAATGTCCCTCTCGCTGATGATGCGCGTTGTGTTCATGCGCAGCGGGCGGAAAATGCGCTGCTGTAAAAAGCCGCCGTAAAATTCTCCGGTCACTTTGTGAATTAAAATTCCCAGCACGACGTATCCCGTGTTGCTGTAATTCCAGCCCGTGCCTGGCGGGAAATCGAGGGGCGTCGATTCGGCCATCTTCAGCAGTTCGCCCTCCGTGTAGTCCTTGCGGTAATTCACTTCCTTGCCGTCCGTGTAATTTTTAATTCCGGACGTGTGGCTCAGCAAATTCCGCACCGTAATGTCGCGCCAGGTAGCGGGCGCATCGGGAAAATATTTCGTGATTTTGTCGTCGAGGCCGATTTTCCCCTCTTCGACGAGCATCATCACGGCGGTGGCTGCGAATTGCTTGCCGATGGAGCCCGACTCGAAGACGGTTTGCGGCATTACCGGCACATTCAACTCGATGTCGGCCAGGCCGTAGCCTTTGGCTTTCACGATCTTGCCATCGCGCACCACGGCGAGCGCGAGGCCGGGAATTTTCTGCGCGTGCATGGCTTGCAGGACGTAGCCGTCAACCTTATCCGCGTGCGCCGACCTAGGGGTTTGGGCGCAGGCGAGCGACGCAATGCAAAATCCCAGGGAGAGAATAAACGCGCGCGATAGATATGTTGTCGCGCCTGATTTCGTGGTGGGTGACGAGTGGTTTTGTCGCATTCGCGTATCCTTTTCTGGCGCGCGTTTGCGCCGGTTGCGAGTGAGCGCGCGCATTGTACAACGAGCGCGTGCGGCGGAGCGTGGCAGAAAAAGAGACCCGGAAATCAGAGTCAACGCGAGGTGAGGCGGAAGAAGATCGGCCAACGGCTTGGAAGCGGCCCGGCCAAAAAGGAAGCGCATGGACATGCAGGCGTCCACGCCTTTATCTATTCATTGCGCGTTTGCCGGCAGTTCCTTGCGCCTGCGCCAGAAGTAAAACCCCGCGGCGCTGACGGTGAGCGCCAGGCCGAAACCAAATTCCGTGGTCACGTAGGGCGCGCGGCCGACCGAAGCGGTCATGCGGTCGAGAATCGCCTGGATGAACAAATTGTGGCTGGCGTGGAGCAACGCGCAGGGCCACAGACTGCCGGACTTGAGACGTAGCCAGCCCATGACGAATGCCATGGCGATCACCATGAGCGTGAAGCAGCCAAGCGCGTAGGGCGCGTAGGTTCCGGCGTTGTAGTCGGCCCAGAGCAGCGCCGGATAATGCCACACCGCCCAGATGCAGCCGCTGGCCGTGCATCCCAGAGTGAATCCAAATTGTTTGGTAAGACGGGGCAGCAAGAATCCCCGCCAGCCAATCTCTTCGCCGAGTGCATTCGCCAGGCTGCCGATCACTCCGAGCGTCGCCAGCAGTGGAATCCCCAGCGCAAAGGTCGCGAGAAGCGGCGAATGCGGCAGGCTGAACGAGGCCGCAGTCGTCCGCTCGAACTCCCCCAATACAAACGAGTCTCGAATGAAGATCCAGGTGAGTGCATACACAGGCACGGCGTAGAGTAGCGGCAAAAAGTAGCCACAGGCTTCGTAGCGGGCAGGCAACCAGTTCCAGCCGAGCGTCCGGAGGGGGATGCGGCGCAGCCAGCAGGTGATGAATGCCGCCGCGGCCGGGCACCACATCACCATTCGCACCACAAGGCCTCCGCCCGCTCCAATATGATGTGTGTGGATCATCAGCGCGTACGGCACGGAACTGAAGAGGAAGACAAAACCTAAAAAGGTGAGGATTTCCTTGCCTAGCGGGCGCATGGCCGGTGATGCTAACACGCATTGCGCCACTTCCCGACGGCAAAAAAGAGGCGAGGAGGTCGCGTATATTATCGACGAGAGCAAACGCGAGAAAATCGGGGAAGCGCGATCAGCGCGAAGTGAGGCGGGAAAATATGCGGCCAATGGCTTCGAACGCGGCTTGACCGAAAAGGAAGCGCGTCAGCGAAGCGCCGCCAACCAGCGGCAGCGTCAGAATTCGCATAAACAGGGACGCTTCCGCCTTGAACTTGTCGATTTGGACCTGCTGCTCTTCTTTCGATTTCAGCGCCAGGTAGCTGGCCCAGAAAAGGTCGAAATTCGCGCCGCAGGTTTCGCACGTGCCGCCGTGCGTTTGCATGTGCGCGCAGTTGGGGCATTTGAAAAGCAGGGTGGCGTGGCAGTTCGTGCAGAACTCAACGGCTTCCGCGTTCGCCGCGCCGCATTTCGGGCAGTCCATTCCTGAATTTTACGTGGAATCGGCCGCGATATTCGCGTGCGCAGAAACACGCGCCGCGCATTCGACAACAGAACCTTCGTACTCCCTCCCCCCATTGTTATTGGATTGCAATCGAGATTTGCGGTGATATAAATCTTCGCACTGTGCGATTGATGCACATACACGAATGAGCGCGACCGCTCAGCGTATCCCCCGACAACACGCGCCGCGCGTGCGTTCGCGCAGCAAGATCAGTTTGCTTCCGCTGATTGCGGCGACTTACTTCATGGTGTCGGGTGGCCCGTATGGCCTGGAAGACATCGTGCAGATGGCGGGCTATGGAGGCGCCATCGCGATTTTGTTGCTGACGCCGCTGCTGTGGAGCGCGCCCGCCGCTCTGATGGTCAGCGAATTTTCGAGCGCGATTCCGGAAGAGGGCGGTTTTTACGTTTGGGTGCGGCGCGGGATGGGACGCTTCTGGGGATTTCAGGAAGTGTGGCTGTCGCTCGCGGGAAGCGTTTTCGAAATGGCGCTGTATCCGACGCTGTTCGTCGATTACGTGGGGCATTTCGCGCCGGCAATCACGGCAGGGCATCGAGGAATCGCAATCGAGCTCGCGCTGATTGTGGTTTGCACGATTTGGAATTTGCGTGGCGCGGGAGCGGTCGGCGCAGGCTCGCTTTGGATGTCTGTGCTGCTCCTCGGTCCGTTTGTGGTCTTGACCGCGCTGGCCGTGTCGCGCTGGCACTTTGCGGCGGCAGCGCCTCCGCAGAGTGCAGCGCTTGCCGGATCTGGGCACTTCGACATTCTCGGCGGAATTTTAATCGCGATGTGGAATTACATGGGCTGGGACAACACTTCGACGTTTGCAGAAGAAGTCGTGCGGCCGCAACGGACACTACCGCTGACAATGCTCTTCAGCGTTTTGCTCGTCGTAGTCGGTTACGTGGTGCCGATTGGCGCTGTGGCGCGCTCGGGAATCAGCGCGGCGGGATGGTCGACGGGCGGATGGGTGGACATAGGACGCGCGCTCGGCGGGGAATGGCTGTCGGTTGCGATTGCGATTGGCGGCGCGATCGGCGCGATCGGCACGTTCAACGCGCTGATGCTTTCCTTTTCGCGCTTGCCGCTGGTGATGGCGCAGGACGGCTACTTGCCGCGCATTTTCGCGCGCGTGTCGTTGAAGACGGGCTTACCGTGGGTCGCAATCACCGTTTGCGCGCTCTGCTGGGGCGCGTGCTTGTTCCTGAATTTCGAGCATCTAGTGATCATCGACGTGCTGTTGACGGGCTTCAGTATCCTGCTCGAATTTGGCGCGCTGATTGCGTTGCGCGTGCGCGAGCCGGAGCTGCCGAGGCCGTTTCGTGTCCCGGGAGGAATCGCCGGCACCGTGCTGATTTCCATTCCGCCGCTTGTGCTGATGATTATCGCGGTGCTGCGCAATCGCACGGAGACGATTGGCTCGATGAGCTCGCTCGCGGTTGGCGCTGTACTGATCGCCCTCGGCCCGCTGCTATATTTTGCGAGCCGCCCGCGCGCGAATGGGCGGCCTGTCGCGCCGTGACAGATTTTGTAGCTCAGGTCCGGTCCCGATGGTTTTTTATCGGGACTGACCTGAGGTTCTTCTCGCATGCGACCGGAAGCGAATCGAATCGCCGACCGCAGTGAAAAGCCTCACGTCAGCCCGGCAAAAATCGCCGTGCGGGACGTGAGCTACAGGATCACCAGCGCAGCGGTGTTTTTGCATCGATCGCCAAATCGATTCGGTCCACGAGTATCGGTGGGTGCCCGTCGGTTTGCCAGCCCGGCCAACTTGACCATGGCCACTTATCCGCGGTTTTGACAAGCCCGTCCTTTACGGGGTTCAGGTGAATGTATTCAAGGGTCTCGGACAGCTCTTGGCGATGGCGCATGATCCGATCAAAGTAGCGGGCCTGCCAGACCATCTTCTGTGTCCGCCGGGATGCTTGAATTCGCTTGGCGGAACGAATTTTAACCTCGCGCATGACGCCTGAAAGGCGATCGTCGTCGGAAGGCGCGACGAGCAAATGCAAATGCGTTGGCATCAGGCAATAAGCAAGGAGCATGAGCTTTCGACGCGCTCGGGTTTCCGCGAGCGACTGCAGGATAATGTCGCGTTCGGAGTCCGCAATGGGAAGCACCTCGGGCACGAAGTGAGTGGTAATGAAGAATACCCGATGAGATTCCAGCAGTCGCCGTAGCCGGGACATGCCTAATTATAAGCGGTTTCTTATAGCTTGCGTCCCGCTGTGACTGCATTTGTAGCTTAGGTCCCGTCCCGATGGTTTTTATCGGGACTGACCTGAGGTTCTTCTCGCATGCGACCGGAAGCGAATCGAATCGCCGACCGCAGCGAAAAGCCTCACGTCAACCCGGCAAAGTGCCCCGCGCGGGACGTGAGCTACAGGATTCGGCGACGTTGCTATTTTCCTGGCTTTGCGGGCGCGGGCGAGGCGTTGGGAGAGCCGGTGAGGCTAAAGACGGATTTGGCCTTGGGCGGCAAATTGTCCAGGTGCGACAGGAACGTGACGACTTTCCATATCTGCTCATCCGTCAGCGCGTTTTTCCAGCCGGGCATACCGGTCAGACGCACGCCGTGCAGCGTGATGTAGTAGTTCTGGTTTTCGGGCATGTCGGGGCGGTCGTCGCCGAAGAATTGCGGTGGCGGTGGACTGAGGGTCTCCGCGAGTTTCGACTTCGTGTTTGCGGCATCGCCGTGGCATTGCGCGCACTTGGCGGCGTAAATCAACGCGCCGTCGACCAGATTCTGCTCCGTCGGCTGAATCGGGTCCGCAATCTTCGGCGAATTCCGTGTGACGCTGGCATCCATCGCGTGCCCCGCAATGCTCGTTTCTAGCGACGATGGCGGCACGTCCCCCCGCATATTCACGCGTCCCGTCTCCAACACGAAAAGCCCCACCGCGGCGATCACTATGAGCGTGACGATGATCCCCAGGATAAATCCCTTCATGGCATTCTCCTCTCGCGCGCTTTCCCTGTCGGCTTCCACGCCAAAATATTTTCAGTGCATCCCTCGGTACGCCTCGCTGCTCTCATTTGGATGCAGGCTGTTTCTGCGCGGCGGCATTCAATGCGGCGGGGAAGCGGCTCCGTGCACGTATTTCCCTGCAAATATTTCCGCGATGAACCCCAGCGCAACGCCGATAACCACGCCCCAGCCGATGCGCATCCACGGAATGTGCGTCACGCCCGCTGCGTTGAGCGCCGTGAGAAGCGCGCCGATTAAGGCTACCGGCCCCGTGATGTAGCAGTGCACGCGATGGCAGCGCGCGGCATTCACCAGGCATAGCGCGCCTGTAACCCCCAGACTGGCAATCCACAAAACTGGCCGCCAGTGCTCCGTGGAGAATCCGGTGGCGAACGCGAAGCCGGACGCGCACCAGACCGCGCAGGCCCATCCCGTGCAAACCAAATCGTTCGCGCCACATAGACCGCCGCTCGCTCCGGGAGGTGTTTGGGCGCCAGTCATTTCGCTTCGGGCATCGCTGTTAGCCGTCGCCCCGTATCATACATCAACGATGCCTGGCGAGACCCGCGGGTACCCGTTCTTTCGTACAGCTATTCGTTAGGAACGCTCAGTTCGAAGAGAAATTGACGAAAAATGGCATCTCTCCTACCCTGAATTGCAGGCAAATCCCGCAGCAAAGACACCTGTGGGGGTAGGATCCGGGGGCCCGCGAAGGCCGTCTCTATCAGGAGCGGAACCGGCTGCCGGCGAATACGCAAATCACAGACTACAGAGGAGATACAGATGAATAAACTCGTATGGGCAGCGCTTGCCTTCTCGTTTTTGACAATGACCTCGCACGGGCAGAATACTCCCGTTGCGGACGTCGCGGGCGGGTATTCCTATCTCCACCTGAACGGTTCCAATGGCTCCTCGGGCGCAAATCTAAATGGCTTTAGCGCATCGGTGGGGGTCAACGCCAATAACTGGCTCGGCATTGTGGGGGACTTCGGTGTGTATCACGGTTCTCCGAGCGGCGTGGGCTTGACGACCGAGACGTTCATGTTCGGCCCGCGGATTAACTTCCGCGAATCGAATAACTTCGTGCCGTTCGCTCAAGCGCTCTTCGGCGGTTCGCATCTTTCGGCTTCGGCGGGAGGCGCAACGGCATCGACCACCCCGTTTGCCTTCGGCTTTGGTGGCGGCGTTGATGTTGGGATCGGCGGGAGCGGCAAGCTTGCCGTGCGCCCGCAAATCGACTACATCGGGATGCGCTCGAATGGCGTCACGCAGAATTCCTTCCGCATTTCCGTCGGGCTTGTCTACCACATCGGCCAGAAATAACGCGCTATAGGTTCCTGCTCGGTAACTCACGTCCGCCCCGGTATTTTTATCGGGACGGGCGTGAGTCTTTTCCTTCCGCGCCCGCCAGCGGTAAAATCAGCCGGACATCCGCTTTCGTTGGATTTGTGTAGAGTGAAATATCACTTGCAATATGCAAGCGATATTTGATAGGGTGCGGGCATGAAGCGAGCATCCAGGCCGAAACAACGCTCCGGCTGTCCGGTCTGCATCTCGCTCGAAGTGTTCGGCGACCGCTGGTCGCTGCTGATTATTCGCGACATGATGGTGCGCGCGTTCCACACATTCAAACAATTTCAGGAATCGGACGAGGGAATCGCCACGAACATCCTGGCGGACCGTCTGCAGAAGCTGGTGGCCGCAGGCATCATCACGGCTGAGCCGGACCCGTCCGACGGACGAAAGGTGAATTACAGGCTGACGGAGAAGGGAATTGACCTGGCGCCTGTGCTTTTGGATTTGCTGGTTTGGGGAGCGCGGCACGAGGAAACCGGCGCGCCGAATGCCGTCATCGAAAAAATGGCGGCGAATCGCGACGAAGTTCTGGCCGAGGTGCGGCGGCGATGGCGGGAATGCGATCCCATTCCATTTCTACCCAACTTCGCAAATGTGGGCGGCGAGGGCATTTCACCGCGAGCTCGAACACGACGAAGGGCGTGAGGCATCCGCGAGCGGATGAAATTGCGTACGGGATTTGTGACAACCAACTAAATCAAAGGAGCGAGTCATGCAACTGAATCCGTATCTTCATTTCAAGGGACAATGCGAGGAAGCGTTCAAATTCTATGAGAAGTCTTTGGGCGGCAAAATAGCGGCCATGATCACGCACGAAGGCACGCCGGCTGAGAGCCACGTGCCCGCGGAATGGCGAAAGAAGATCATGCACGCCCGCCTTGCTGTGGGCGAAGAGGTTTTAATGGGTTCGGACGTCCCGCCGGAACATTATCACGAGCCAAAGGGCTTTTCCGTTACGCTCAGCGTCAAACAAGCGGCAGAGGCCGATCGCCTTTTTCAAGCGTTGTCGGAAGGCGCGAAAGTAACGATGCCGATTCAGGAGACCTTCTGGTCCGTGCGTTTCGGCATGCTGGTCGACAAATTCGGAATTCCATGGATGATTAATTGCGAGCAGGCGCAGCAACAGACTGCTCGTGGCGCGGCCTGATTGTGGTCAGCGCCGGCCGGTTTTGGCTGTTGTAGCTCACGTCCCGACCGGCGCTGTGTGCCGGGCTGACGTGAGGCCTTTCATGCACGTTGGCGACGGCGAAGCTTTTGCGCGTTGGACGCGAAAAAACCTCAGGTCAGTCCCGATAAGAACGATCGGGACGGGACCTGAACTACAGGCGGCTTGAAATCGCCCGTTGGCACACCAAAAAACGGAGGTAACGCGATGGAATTAACGACGCAAACGGGTCCAACCTCAAAGGGAATGCTTTGGACAGGCCGTGTGATCAGCAGCTTCGTCATCTTGTTTTTTGTTTTCGATGGTGTCACCAAAGTGCTGAAGGTGCCTGCAGTGCTGAAAGCAGCGGCGCAGCTCAACTTTTCCGTCGCGCAGACTGTCGAGATAGGAATTACTTTGCTCGTATGCACGGCCATCTACGCGATTCCGCCTACGGCGATCCTCGGCGCGATTTTGCTGACTGGCTACCTGGGCGGCGCGACTGTCACCACTTTTCGCGCCGGATATCCGGCAATCGTGATACTGGCTTCGGTGATTTTCGGCGTGCTCGTGTGGGCCGGGCTATTCTTTCGAGACGGCCAACTGCGCGCGCTGATTCCTTTACGGAATTAACTTTTGTAGGGCCGGGCTTTGGCTCGGCGCAATAAATCTGACTGGCAGGAAAATAAAAAAGGAGAAATGAAACATGGAAACGAAACCGACGCACGAACAAGCGCAACTTCAACTACACCTCTACGATTTGCGCCGCGAGGACCGCATGCGCCAGGCGCGCGACTGGTTCTTCAAGAATTATTTCGCGGAAACTCTCGACGAAGCCATGAAGATCGCACCCATGGGCACGGAGAAGGGCGCCTTCTTTATGATGGTGGTCAGCTACTGGGACCAGGCATGCGCCATGCTCAATTATGGCTTGCTTCACGAGGATTTGTTTTTTGAAACCAGCGGCGAATTTGTCGGTGTGTGGGAGCGGCTCAAACCTGCCATGCCGGAGACTCGCCAGCGCTTCTCGAACAAAGCCTTCGCCGCGCATTTGGAAAAGGCGGCGGAGCGCTTCGAAGCCTGGAGCGAAAAGCGCTCGCCGGGCCAGATGGCGGCCATGCGGCAGATGATGAAGCAGATGAGCCAGCAACAATCAACAGCAGCGAAAGCCTGATTTGTGCCCGAGAGCACGAGGGCGGCGGAGTCACTGAGCACAAGTTCCGTCGCCTCTTGTTCGGTTGAAAGATTTCACGCACAATTAACAAATGAAAGTGGAGAATTCAGATGCAAAAAATCGTCCCGTTCTTGTGGTTTGACAGCCAGGCGGAAGAGGCGGCGAAATTTTACGTTTCGATTTTCAAGAATTCGAAGGTGGGAACCGTTCGGCGTTATGGAGACGCCGGGCCGGGACCGAAGGGAACGGTAATGTCCGTGGAATTCCATCTCGAAAGCCAGGATTTCTACGCGCTCAATGGCGGGCCGCTATTCACTTTCACGCCGGCCATTTCGCTCTTCGTGAACTGCGAGACGCAGCCGGAAGTCGATGAGTTGTGGGAGAAGCTATCTGCTGGAGGGAAGCCGAATCGTTGCGGCTGGACGCAAGACAAGTTTGGATTGTCGTGGCAAATCATCCCTACAGCACTGGGCAAACTGATGGGCGATGCGGACCCACAAAAAGCGGGTCGCGTAATGAAAGCGATGCTTCAAATGAATAAAATTGACATAAAGGGCTTGCAGCAAGCGTATGAAGGAAAATAACGCCGTCATTCGGCGCTCATAGGAGAATCAGGGACATGCGATTTATGGTACTCGTCAAGGCGAACAAGGACAGCGAAGCAGGCGTGATGCCCAGCACGGAACTTCTCGGCAAAATGGGGAAGTACAATGAAGAGCTGCTCAAGGCCGGCGTGATGCTTGCGGGGGATGGGTTGCAGGCAAGCTCGAAGGGCGCGCGCGTCAAATTTTCGGGCGGAAAGACCACGGTAACGAATGGACCGTTCCCAGAGGCGAACGAGTTGGTTGCCGGATACTGGATTTGGAAGGTGGAGTCGAAAGAAGAAGCGATCGAGTGGCTCAAGCGCGCCCCGTTTGACGGAGGTGCGGAGATCGAGCTTCGTCAGATATTCGAAATGGAGGATTTCGCCACGGCATAGGCAACAATAAAATCCTTGCTTGTCATTCCGAGTAGCAGCGCGACGATGAATTTGCTTCTGGGGTACGCCGGGGGAAAAGCAGATTCCCTGCCTGCGGCAGGCAGGCTCGGGCAAAGTCGGCCTTCGGAATGACAGGCGGCGTGGCGTCGTCAGGCTGAGTCGCAAGTTGAGCAGTTTTGCATCATCGTGGTAGATTCTGGGGCACTCGTGAAATTCAACCAAGGAGACGAGGATGAGCAAAGTACGCGTACTGGTGGGCACGCGCAAAGGCGCGTTTATTTTGACATCGGACGGCAAGCGCGAGAAGTGGGACGTCAGCGGCCCGTTTTTTGCGGGCTGGCCGGTATATCACCTGAAAGGCTCGCCGGTTGACCCCAACCGCATTTTCGCCTCGCAGACGAGCGACTGGTTCGGGCAGGTGATTCAGCGCTCCGATGACGGCGGCAAGACCTGGATGCAGCCAGGCACGCCTCCCGGTGAACCGACCACCGCGCCGGACGGATCGCCCAAGGGCGAGAGCAACAAATTTGTCTACGACACTTCCGGGCCGACCGGCAAGCCGCTCACCACGCATCAGTGGTACGACGGCACGCAGCATCCGTGGGAATTCAAGCGTGTATGGCATCTCGAGCCGTCGCTGAAGGACCCCGATACGGTTTACGCCGGAATTGAAGACGCGGCTTTATTCCGCACGAGCGACGGCGGCAAAAGCTGGCATGAACTTTCCGGACTGCGCGGCCACGGCACGGGGCCGAAATGGCAGCCGGGCGCGGGCGGACTATGCCTTCACAGCATTGTTCTCGATCCCAACAATCCGCAGCGAATATATATCGCCATTTCCGCGGCGGGCGCGTTTCGCACGGACGACGGCGGCAAAACGTGGAAGCCCATCAATCAGGGATTGCGCTCGCAATACATCCCCGACCCGACGGCCGAGATCGGTCATTGCGTTCATCACATCGCGATGCACCCGTCGCGCCCCGGCACGGTGTTCATGCAAAAACACTGGGACGTGATGCGCACGGACAACGCGGGCGATGTGTGGACCGAGGTGAGCGGCAATTTGCCGACGGATTTCGGCTTCGTGATTGACGTGCACGCGCACGAGCCCGAGACGCTTTACGTTGTGCCGATCAAAAGCGACGGCGAGCATTTCCCGCTGGACGGGAAATTGCGCGTCTATCGCAGCCGCACGGGCGGAAACGAGTGGCAGGAGCTGTCGAAGGGCTTGCCGGAACGCAATTGCTACGTGAATGTGTTGCGCGACGCGATGTCCGTCGATTCGCTCGATAAGTGCGGCGTTTATTTTGGCACCACGGGCGGCCAGGTGTACGTCTCGCCGGACGCGGGAGACAGTTGGTCGCCCATCGTGCGCGATTTGCCCGCCGTGCTTTCCGTCGAGGCGCAAACGCTGCCGTAGACTCAAGGGCGAATTAAAACGATGAGTTGAAACGACGAGCTGAAAAATGAGCCGAGCAACAATACGAGTCGCATTGCCCGCGCATTTGCGGACGCTGGCGCGCGTCGACCATGGCGACGTGATGGTGGAAGTCGCGGGCGCCGTCACGCAGCGTTCCGTGCTCGATGCGCTCGAAGCGCGCTATCCGATGCTGTGCGGGACGATTCGCGATCACAGCACGCAGGAACGCCGCCCGTTTGTGCGTTTCTTCGCCTGCGAGCAGGACCTCTCGCATGACTCGCCCGACGCTCCGCTGCCCGAAGCGGTCACCTCAGGGAAAGAGCCTTTCTTCGTCATTGGCGCCATCGCCGGCGGATAATCGCCACCCTGCGATGTTTTTCGCGGCGCGGTTTTATGTCGATGTGCCAAAAGGGGCACCGTTCTGGCAACGTTTTGCGTAGCGGCCGGTCCGGTGCATTTCTGGACCGGGCACTCGAAGCTCGGAACGGAAATAGCGAAGGCGTTGCAAGGGCAACCGCGATAAGGCCAAACAACATCTGCCGGGTCGGCACCCACCGCTACAGCAATACTTGACGCTCCGCACTCACGTCAGCAGAATGTTTCCTCGAAGGAGGCTGCTGTATGTCCGCGCCCGTGTTTCTGCCGTTGAGCACCTATCACGAATTTTCTGTCGACGAGATGAAGCAGCGTTCGCAATCGTTTCGCGACGACATGCTGCGCCGCCGCACGGTGCGCCAGTTTTCCAGCCGTCCCGTGCCGCGCGAAGTCATCGAAAACTGTCTGACAGTCGCCGGCAGCGCGCCCAGCGGCGCCAACATGCAGCCGTGGCATTTCGTTGTGATCAGCAACGCGGAAGTGAAGCGCAAGATTCGCGAGGCCGCCGAAGCCGAAGAGCGCATTTTCTATCACGAGCGCGCTCCGAAGGAATGGCTGGAAGCGCTGGCTCCGCTGGGGACTGACGAGAACAAGCCCTACATCGAGGCCGCGCCCTACCTGATTGCCATTTTCGGCCAGGTTTACGGAGTGACCCTCGAAGGGCGAAAGATGAAAAACTACTACGTGACGGAATCGGTCGGCATCGCAACGGGAATGCTGATTTCGGCGATTCACCTGGCCGGACTCGTTTCACTGACGCACACGCCCAGCCCGATGGGATTCCTCAATGGAATTCTGGGGCGGCCCGCTCACGAGCGGCCGTTTTTGATTTTGGTTGTGGGCTACCCGGCGGAGGACGCCTGCGTGCCCGTCATTTCCAAGAAGCCGCTGAAAGAAATCGCCACGTTTGTCTGAACAGGACAACGGCAGCTTAAGCGCGGCCGCGATTGAGGAAAAAACGAATCAGCGAGTAGCCGCCCGTCACGGGCAGCAGCAGAATTTGCTTCCAGATGGCCGCCTTTTCGACCATCTTTTCGCGCTCGAGCTTCGTTCGCGATTGCTCTTGAACGATCAGCATCGCGCCATACTTCGCAAAATCAACGCCGCATTTATCGCACGTTCCGCCGTGGCGCTGCGTGGCCGTGCACGCAGGACATTTGTAAAGCAGGGTAGTGTGGCACCGGCGGCAGAATCGCTCCGCGTCGCCGCTCGCCGTCTTGCACTTGGGACACTGCATATTGCAATTTTAGCGCGCTCCTCCGGGATGTTTCCGCGGACGCGCGTTTTTGTGCCGCGAGGCGAACTGTTCCTCGGGACAGGCTTTCGCCGCGCCGCAGCGTGATTACCCATTGGACATCGCGGAGCGTTGAGCCAGTTGTGCTTATATATAGCGTCCCTATATACTGAGCACATTATGATCGGAGCAAACATCAAGCGGGGCAGCGCGGAACTGGCAGTCCTTTCGGTGCTGGAGGCCGGACCGCTGCATGGTTACGAAATCGCGCGGCGCATCGAGCGCAACACGCGTGGCGCTCTGCGCTTCACGCTGGCTTCTCTCTATCCGCTCCTCTACCGCATGGAATCGCGCGGGTGGCTCAAGGCGGCATGGAGCGAAACCGGCGACGCGCGCGCGCGGCGATGTTACCGGCTCACTTCGGCGGGACGCAAAAAGCTCGCGCCTTTGCGCAAGGAATGGAATGAGCTGTTTCGCGCGCTCGCGCGGCTGGCGGAGGCGCATCATGCCTGACTCGCGCCCCGATTGGCGGAAGGAAGTGTTGCGCAGACTGGCCGCGACAAAGTTTCCGCCACCCGATCGCGAAGAAGTAAGCCGCGAGCTCGCCGGTCACCTTGAGGATTTGTGCGACGACGCGTGCAGGAGCGGCCTCGACGAACGGGCTGTCATCGAACGCACATCCGCGGAACTTCATGAAGACAAACATTTGGGCGCGCATCTCTACCGCGCCCGCAAGGAGAACAACATGAACGACCGCACCAAACGCCTTTGGCTCCCCGGCGCGACCATGCTGCTCGTCAGCGCCGCTCTTCTTGCAACCTTTCAGCCGTACTATGGAGTGCTTTTCCTTCGCCTCGGTCGAAGCCACCCTGTTCCTTACTGGCATTTTTCGATGTATAACCCCTGGCTTCTCATCCTGCCGTTGATCGGCGCGGTGGGTGCATACTGGTCGCGTCGCGCTGGCAGCGATCGCGGCGTGCAAGCCGCCGTGGGGCTTTCGCCGCTCCTGGTGTTCCCAGCTAGTTTCCTGGCCATGACTCACTTCAGTTTTGCAGCACTCCCCACATTAAAGTGGTGGGCAGTTGACATATTGAACTGGGTCGCGATCCCCGGGATCGCCTTGCTCATCGGCGTCGTTCCGTTCCTGCGCAGCTCCGGTTCTCGCGACCGTGACTTGCCGAGATGCACCATGCCTGATGGGTTCCCCGACTGGCGTAAAGAAGCGGCGCGCCGGCTCGCGGATGCAAAATTCTCTGCGGCAGAGCGCGAAGAGGTAAGCCGCGAGCTTTCCGGTTACCTGGAGGATTTGTGCGATGACGCGCGGCGCAGCGGCCTCGGCGAATCATCTGCCGTCGAACGCGCGTCCGCGGAGCTTGATGAAGACAAAAAGCTGGGCGCAAACCTCCGCCGCGCCCGCAAGGAGAACAACATGAACGACCGCACCAAACGTCTTTGGCTTCCCGGTATAACTATGCTGCTTGCCACCATCGCTCTTCTCACGATTTTTCAAGTCCCCGGGCTATCTCATCCGGCGTACGGAACGCTCTGGCTCCGCGGCGGGGCAGCCCACTGGCGCGAATTTTTCTGGCGCATTTATGGTTCGAGGAACATCGCTTGGCTTTGCATTTTGGCGATTTTCAGCGCGGCGGGGGCGTACTGGTCGCGTCGCGCAGGCAGCGGTCGCGGAACACAAGCCGTCGTGGGCCTTTCTCCCCTCCTCGTGTTCATCCCGATGTTCGCGGTTATGGTGTACTTCAATTTTGCGCTGGACGCCATTCCGCCGGCCAAGGCCCTCGTTCCCGCATTGGCAGTCGACACATTGAAATGGGTTGTAATTCCGGGCATCGCCTTGCTCCTCGGCGTGCTGCCGTTTCTTCGCAGCGCTGATTCTCGTCGTCACGCGCTCTAGCGGCGGAATTTCGATTGCCAAAATATTTTCGCTTTGAGTGCTCCTGCTGCGGAGCACGGGATCCTGCTCGCGTGTGTTCGAGTTCAGAAGTTTTCTGAAGCGTCCTGCTGAGTGGGATACATGGCAATGGCTTTGTGGACTTGCGTCATTTTGAAAACGCCATCGAGCATTCCCTTGACGCCCGCGATGCGCAATTCGCCGCCGGCCTTTTTTATCCGCGTGAACGACTTCACCACCTGACCCACGCCGGCGCTGTCGATCTGCGTCACTCCCGTGAAGTCCAGGATCACGCGCTTTTGATTCTTCCCGAGCACGTCATCGATTTCTTTTTCGATGCTCTTGCAGTCCGGCCCCATCAGCAGACGGCCGCTCATCTCGATTACGGCAATGTCCGGATGGATTGTTTTCCGCTTTAGGTCCACGGTCACCTCAGTCGCGCTCTTCGCCCTCGTAAGGGAACTGCCGAATCATACGCATGCAGTCGGCCAGCGCTTTCAGCGCCGTGTCGCCCCAGCCTGTCGGCACGATTGGCGCCGTCTTCTGATTGACGGCCTTATCCGCCTGCGCGAAAAATCGCATGAATTGGCCCGGCGGAGGAGCGGCAAATTCCTTCACGGTGATCCGGAAAGCGACTTCTCCGTCCGGTTGTTGCTTCTTCATCGTGAAGAAGCGAAGCTCGCTCAATTCCTCCGCGCGGTTTTCCTGCGCATGATGCCAGTCGCTCAACGCATTTCTCCTCGTACGATACGGCGGCGTCACTCCCATGCCGTGGCCGCAAACACGACGGGAGTGGCGCGCGCATTTTCAACGTATGCGCAGTTTCTATCGCCCCAATGCGAAAAACTGGTTCAGCGGATGCTGGATCGGCAGTTTTTCAAACCGCGAGAATCCCGCTTCTTTCGCCAGCGCCCGGGCTCCCTCTTCGCCGATGACCGTGCCCAGGCCGGCCCCGTTATACGCGAGCGAAACGGTCATGCAATGCAGCGGGCTGATCGCGTGGAACATTTTGCCCACGGGATTGCGGTTCTCGTGTGCGTGCGCTGAAGCATTTGGCTCAGACCACACGTAAACGCCATCGTCGGCAAGCGCCGAACGGATCGCTTGCAGAGTCGCCTTGGGATCCACCATGTCGTGAATGCAGTCGAAGCTGCAGATCAGATCGAACTTGCGGCCTTTCGGAATCTCATGAGCGCCCGCTTGCAGGAATTCCACGTTCGTCAGGCCCTGCTTCGCGGCGAGTTTGCGCGCGCTCTCGATGCTGGGCTCATGATAGTCAATGCCCAAGACCTTCGACTTCGGATAGCCTTTCCCCATGGCCACCGACGATTGCCCACGCCCGCAACCAAGGTCCGCAATCGAAGCGCCTTTCTCGAGCCGCGCGACCAGTCCCGGCACCGCGCCGAGCCAATCCTTGGCGAGGAAGTTCAGATAACCCGGGCGGAACAGCCGCTCGATGGCGTGCGGAATTTCGTCGCCAATCTCGTTATACGGAATGCCTCCACCTTTTTTGAACGCCTCCGCAATCCTGTCCACATTGCGGATCGAGGGCGCTGAGAAATGAAACACGCCGCCGACGAAAAGCGGGCTGTCTTCATTGGCCAGCACGAAAGCTTGCTCTTCCGTCATGCTGTACTTCTCCGTAGCGGGATCGTAGTCAACGTATTCCGACGCCACCATGGCGCGCAGCCATTCGCGCACGTATCGTTCGTTGAGCTGTGTTTTCTTCGCCAGTTCCGCGCTGTTCAGCGGCCCCGCCCCGGCCATCGCCTTGAACAGGCCCAGCCGGTCGCCGATGTATCCGAGGGCAACGGTAAATGCCCCGCCCGTGTCGCCGATGACGCGGAAGGCCATTTCGTGCACTTTATCCATATTCATTGAAGTGCCTCCTTTTGGGAAAAATTGCAGGTCAATTCAAAATTTTATACAGGGGAACGCTTTTATACAGGGAAAAAGCATTTAGTGTCAACCAGCGAGCGCTACTCGCGCAAAATGCGATTCGGCTAACGCTCACCGGCCGAATTCGCTGCCGGCGGCGGGTCGATGGCGCTCATTCCGCCGACGATGACCCAGCGGCCACCGCGCTTCATCCACGTGTGGCTCAGGCGCGCTGTATGCGTCGATTCCGACCCGTCCGCGTCGCGTAAGCGCTCCTTCACCCGATAAAACGTGATCACCGCGACGCCGTGCATCTCCACGCTTTCGCGCTGCAGCTCGTAGGCAATTACCGCGCTGCTAAACATTGCTCCTGATTTGAATTCTTTGACGCCCTCGGCCTTGTCAACGGGATGCTCCTTTGGAAACGGCCAGCCCACAAAATCCTCGCTCCACAAATCCGCCCAAGCCTTCGCGTCGTGGTTCTTGACGATGCGCCAATACGCTTCTTCTTGCGCCCAGACTTGCTCGGTTTCGCCGCCTGCTTGTGATTTCTGTTGCGCAAATCCGGACGCGCCCAGCAGCGAAAACATAGAGATAATCGCACCCGCCATCAGTTGTTTCATCGTCAGCTCCGCGCCAAAAGTTTTAAGTCTCGCATTGCTTCAGGAATTTCATGACGGCTTGCCAGTTGGCCGCCGCTCCTTTGGGATTGCGATCCATGCGTAAAGTGGACGAACCATGCACGGCGAAATGGCCGGCGTAATGCACTTTGTCGTGCGAGGCCACGGCGTTAAAAATCTTCGTTGCATTGGCGGCCGCGTCCGCGTCGTTCTCCGACGTGATGAACACGGGGACGCGCACTCTCTTCGCCGCATCCTCGATTAGGGTCGGCTCGTCCCGAAAATATTCGCCCGGCGAAAACGCGAGCACGCCGGCAATTTCCTCGGGATGCGCCGCGGCCACCGTGAAAACCAGCGACGCGGAATAACTGCTGCCCCACAAAATCACTTTGCGTTGTGGATTCTTGTGGCGCGCCCAGGCCAGCGCGGCGTGCAGGTCCGCCTCCAGATCGGCGGGATCGTCGGCGCTGGTTTCCGCGTGCCCCAGCTTTTGCACCGTTGCGTTTGTGTGTCCCCACATTTTTCCGCCCCAGCGCTGGTCCGTTGCCAGGCAACTGAATCCGGCGGCGACAAGTCTCGGCGCGATCGCCGCGTACTCGTAGTGATTCGAACCGGCCTGATGAAAGAGCAAAATCATCGGCTGCCGCTCGCTCTTCGCGGCGTAATATTCTCCGTAAATCGTCACGCCGTCGGTTGCTTTGAATTGCACCGGCGTTTGCGCGCGCGCCGATTGGGCCGCCCCGATGATTGAGCCGGTTAGCAGCGTCATCATTGCCAACGTTGTTCTTTTCATCGCGCCGCTCCTCGAAGTTCCATGCGTACAATAACACGAGGCTCGCCCATCCGATAAAAGTGTATAAAAAGAGACTCGTGCCGCCCAGCGCGAATCTAATAGAATCGAGAGCAGGGAAGCATCCACGGTGGAATTGTTCATGAAGGAGATCGCGGCATGGTTCACCACACTTGGGGACAGGACCTGTGGCTTTCCGCGGCCATTGCAGTTCTGGGGCTGCACCTGTTGTTCAATCTTTGGTATGTTTTCGGCGCGCTGGTAACAAAAGGCCGTCCAGGGCTGGAAATTCTGCATATTCTGGCGCTGTTCTACGGAGTGATTGCGGAGAACGCTTCATTTCAATGTCCGCTGACTGTGCTCGAAAAGTGGTGCCAGAGCTACGCAGGCGTCCAACCCTATAGCGGTAACTTCGAGCTGCATTACTTCCGGGCCGTTGTCGCGCCGCATTTTCCGCTGTGGCTGCTCGAGTATGGCGCGGCCGCCGTTTTCGTGGTCAACATCGCAATTTACGCGCGCCGCTTCGCGCT
>JBOGNJ010000122.1:0-10545 GCA_050746905.1 Candidatus Acidiferrales bacterium | reverse complement strand
TGCCTGGGTCAGGCGGGGAGTTTTGTGCCGCAGTAGCCGCAATTCGTCCACGCCCGCTCGACAGCCTTTCCGCACTGTGGACAATACGGACGCAGGGCATGGCCGCAGGTCGGGCAAAAAGTGAATTTCGAGGGCACGACATTGTGGCAACTGGGACAATCAATGGGCAGCGCATCGCGCAGGATGAAATACAGGATGACGCCAATCAAGTCGGGCACAAAAATCGCCAGAAGCGTCCACATGACTGGGCGCATGCCACGACGCTTCGCGTCTCCGTAGATGTAGCCGTAGAGCGGAATGACCAAGAAGAAAACCAATGGCAAAAGGAAAATGAAGCAAAGCTGCCCGGGGCGCGGCCAAGAAGACGTATCACTGCCGATGGGAATAACAAAATAGAGAGTGATCATCAGGCCGATATAGCAGACCAGCGCCACAATCCACGCGTTGCGCGGAATCACGCCGAGTTCTTTGCGGAAGCTCATGCAATTCTCCTTTCGCGGTCACGGCGCATGGCCAGCAGAATCGCCGCAGCGGCGCCCGCTATCCAGCACAGTGCCGTGAAGACGGCGAAATTCTTCCATCCCTGCTCAAAACCAAGTCCCAGCAGGCTCAGCCATCCGTGGCCCAGAAGCTGCGCCACGGGCCAACTGAGAGCCACAAAAATCCACGAGAATACAATGACCAGGGCCATCACTTTGCGCTCGGAGCGGCGTTCGAGTTCTTCAGTGAGCCGCATTTGCGCGCGTGCGATTGTTCGCGCCACCAGCTCCGCTGGAGCTTGCGGCGTCGGCATGCGGCGCAGCCCCGCTCCAATCGCCTGCCAGGAAGAAAGCTCAGCGGCGCAAGCCGCACAAGTTCGCAGATGCGCCGAGACGCGCCGGTCTTCTTTTAAGTCCCCTGCCGCGTCGAGAGCGCCAGCCGCTGCCAGCGAAAGCAGTTCGCGAATTTCGTCGTGTTCGCTCATTTTGCCGCTCATTCTCTGAATTCCTTCATCGCGTAATTCTTCATTGCCACTCCGTTTTCGGGTAACGTGCCTCCAGTCCTTGGCGAAGATTTTCAAGTCCGCGCCGCAAGCGGCTTTTCACCGTCGAGAGCGGTGCATTCAGCACTTCGGCGATTTCCTCGAGCTTCATTTCCTCTTCGAAGCGCAACGCAAGCACTTCGCGGTACATCACCGGCAAACCGTCCATCGCTTCGGCAAGCAACTGCGCGCGTTCGCGCGCGATCACCACGTCGAGCGCCGCAGGCTCGGACGCCCGCAATGAAGCGGGCGTTCCCAAATGTTTTTCTTCATGCTCTTCGAGACTTTCCGGGCGCAGGCGCCGCAAATGATCAATCGTCAGATTGCGCGCCAAAGTAAAAAGCCACGCCTCGAAATTTCTGCGTGGATCGAAACGCGCGATTTGCCCCGCCACGCGCAACCAGGTTTGCTGAAACAGATCCTCGGCTTCGGCGGGCTGGCGCACCATGCGCAGCAAATAGCGATACAGGCGGTGCTGGTAGCGCGTCACCAGCTCCGCCAGCGCGTCCAGGTCTCCGCGTCGAAGCCTGGCGACTTCGGCTTCGAGACCCACCAGCACCTCCATCGAAATGGCAGCGTGGCCCATCATACATTCCAATATACGAATGAGGCGTGCAAAAGGACGCATCGCGTTCCTATCGCTCGCGGAGCACATGTGCGGAACTTCGAGTAGCATAAGGGAAGCATGAGAGAAACCTGACCGTGGCAACCACGCACACGCAGGCTGAAGCGGCCGGCACTGGCAGCGCGCAATTCGAAATCGCGCCGAATCCCGCTTTCATTGATGAAGATGTCTCGATACGCATCCGCGGCGTGCCGGCGGGCGCTCGCGTAATGCTGCACGCAAAAGTCGAGGACGACGCAGCGTGTACCTGGGAAGCCCATGCCGGCTATACGGCCGACGCCGCTGGTTCCGTCAACGTCGCAAGCCACAAATCGCTCGGTGGCACTTATCGCGGCTGCGACGCGATGGGCCTTTTCTGGTCCATGAAACTCGCATCCGCTGCACACGGCAGACGCGCGACCTTTCGTAAGGACAATCCTGCGCCGGATACCGTCACGCTGACGCCGGCAATCGCCGGCCAAACAATCGCAGCATGCAAACTCGAAAGGCGCTGGCTCGCTGCCGGTACACAAATTCGCGATGCGGATGAAGACGGCCTTGCCGCTCGACTTTTTGTTCCACCCGGTCGCGGAAGGCACGCCGCAGTGATTGTTCTCGGCGGTTCGGGCGGCGGATATGACCTCGACAAGGCCGCGGTGCTCGCCCGCCATGGACTCGCAACGCTGGCGCTCGCCTATTTTGGAGTGCCCGGACTCCCGCCGTGGCTGCATCGCGTGCCTCTTGAATATTTCGCGCGCGCGATCGCCTGGCTTGGCCGTCAGCCGGAGGTGGACGCGCGCCGCATCGGCGTGCTGGGAATTTCGCGCGGCGCCGAACTCGCACTGCTGCTCAGCTCAATGTTTACGGAAATACGCGCCGTCGTCGCCTATGCGCCCAGCGCCGTCGCGTGGGGCTCGGGCGGCCGTGACAAAGCCACCGGCGAAATCATTCCGTGCTGGACACAGCGTGGCGAAGCTCTGCCGTTTGCGCCCCTGCCGCTTCGCGGATTCATGGCGCGCTCGGCCTTGCCGGTGGGACTGCTGCGCCGCCCCGTCAAATTTCGCAATCTGTTTCGCGCCGCGCTGCGCAATCGCGACGCAATTGAACGCGCGCAAATTCCCGTGGAGCGCACGCGCGGTCCGATTCTGCTTGTTTCCGGCGGCGACGATCACGTTTGGCCCGCGTCAAGCATGGCGCAAATGATCTGTGCTCGCTTGCGCGCGCGAAATTTCTCGCACTCGGTCGAACATTTGCATTATCCCAAAGCGGGCCACGAGCTACGCTACCCGTTTCTGCCCACCACCGCGCGAACTACCCGCCCGGCTGGATTGAAGTTTCCGATTTCTTTCGGAGGCACCGCGGAGGCAGATGCCGAAGCCCAAAAAGAGACCTGGCGGCGCTCGCTCGCCTTCTTTCGCAATTCCTTGTGATTCGCCCGCGCTGAGTTTTCATGAACAAATTCTGAAACGCGGCGAAATCTCTTCTGTGTGCTAAAATAACGGCCAGTGAGAGCAATCCTCAAGGAACTTTTGCAGCTTCAGGAAGTCGATACGCGTTTGAACGCCGTCCGCGCGCGCCTCGCCGTATTCCCGCAACGCCTGGCCGAAGTGAACGCGCGGCTCGCCGCCGGAAAAGCCCAACTCGAAAAAAGCAAGGAATCGCATTCCACCGCGCTCAAAGACCGCAAGAAGTACGAGCTGGACGTCGAGCAGTGGAAAGAAAAGGCGCGGAAATACAGGGACCAGGCCTACCAGGTAAAAACCAATGAGGCCTTCAAGGCGCTGCAACACGAGGCCGAAATGGCCGAGGCGGAAATCGCGAAATCCGAGGACCGCTTGCTCGAAGAGATGGTCTCGAGCGAGCAGTACGACCGCCAGGTGAAAGCAGCGGAGAAAAGTTTTAAGCAAGTCGAAGACGAGGCGCGCACGGAACGCACCAAAATCGAAGCCGAAAAGGCCGTGGCGGAAAAAGAGCTCGCGGGCCTAGAGGCCGAACGCGCCAAAGCGGTTGCGGTGATTCCCGAGGATCTCGTCGACCACTACCAGCGCATCGCCCGGAAACATGGCGGCGTGGCTGTGGCCGCAATTCGCGGAGAGGCTTGCGGCGCTTGCGGCGCGCATATTCGTCCGCACGTGTTTCAGGAACTGAGCCGCGAGGACAATCCCGAGCTTTACCACTGCGAACTTTGTACCCGCATCCTCTACTACATCGAGCCGCCCCCAGCTGCTGAAACCACGGCGCAGGCGGCCGCGCACACCAGTGAAAATTAGCTTCGCCGCAAGCCCGCGCCCGCTTAAATTATTTTCCCCTTATCAACAGGCGTGCGATAGCCTTCTCCCAAGTCCGTTGAACCGATTCCATCAATGACCAAACGCACAGCGAAAACGCCGCCACCCTCGAGCGCGCGCCTGTTCGAGGAATCGCATGCCGCGCCTCCCGCCGGCGTGCACGTCGCAAATATCGATGGCGCTTCGCGAGGAAATCCCGGCCCCGCCGCTTACGCCGTCGTTTTTCGCGCGCCGGACGGCTCGAAGCTCTGCGAATTCGCGAAAACAATCGGCCGCGAGACAAACAACATCGCCGAATATTACGGATTGATTGCCGCACTCGACTATGCCGCCAGCCACGGCATACGCGCGCTCCGCGTCCGCAGCGATTCGGAGTTGCTTGTGCGCCAGATGCAGGGCCGCTACAAAGTGAAAAATGCCGCGCTCAAGCCGCTGCACGAACGAGCGCAAAAACTGGCGCGAGTGCTGGACTACTTCGTCATCGAGCACGTAATGCGCGAACAAAATCGTGACGCCGATGCGCTCGGCAATCTTGCGCTCGATCGCGGCGGAAGCGTCGGGAATTCGTCGCTGTCCGGCGCATCGCTGGGCGCAACAGCCCGCGCTGTCACTCCTGCCGTCGTCCGCACGTCGGAAAGCCCCGCGGTTACGCGAACCGTTCGCGCCACGTACAAAGGCGGAATCTTCGTTCCCTCCGAAAAAATAGAGCTTCCCGAAGGTGCTACATTGGAACTGCAATTTCGTATCCCCAAGAAAATATGATGTTTACCTAATCTGACACGTTCTTAATCTTCAAAAATTAGTACTGATGGTGGATTGCGCCGTGCTCCTTCGCGATGCTAGTGTTCTGCATCCTCGGGGAACGAAGCGACCTGTGATTTCACTGCTCGACAAGCTGCCGACGATACTCATCCTCGCCGTACTGGTGGCGATTTTCGTCTCCCTGCGCAAACATTCCCCGTCGGAACGCACAAAATTATGGATTTTTGCCTGGGCGCTGATATTCGTGCATTTCTTCGTGCAGATTTTCGAGACGCACACCGGAAGGCTCGAAAACATTTTCGAATCGATAGATCTGGGCGCGCTCGAGCTTTCCGGCGTCCTGTTCCTCGTTTCGCTGGCGCGTTCGGCCGAGGACTACGCGCGCAGGAATATCCTGCTCGCAATTCTCGTTCCGGCCGTCGCATTCCACGCGGCCGCGATTACTTTTGGATGGCAGAATCACTGGGCTCTTTGCGCCGCGCTCGGGATCTTCTTTTTCGGCATGGCGGGATTCGCCCTGTTCGCTCATGAAAAAGTATCGCGTTTCAATTTTATTTTAGCCGTGTCCCTGATCGCGGCGGGAAGCTGGGCTGAATTCGCGCAATGGAGCGGCGACCCGAATCCCGGCGTGATCATGATCCTCACTCTAAGTTTCGCGATCTCCGGGTTTTTATTTTGGAAGCGATTTCCCAGGTATTCGCCCGGCGTCGTCACGGTTACGGCAGGCTTCCTCTGCTGGGGAGCCGTATTCCCCGCCGGCGAGCTCACCGCTCATTTTCTTCCTCACCTGAACATAAATCCTGAAATTTGGAACGTACCCAAGTTCTTCGTCGCTTTTGGAATGATCCTTTCTGTCCTGGAAGAAAAATCGCTCATTGTGGAGGAAAGCAACGCGAGGGAGCATGCGGAGAACGCATTATTGTTGCGCTTTTCCAAGATCACTTCGCGGCTCTTGAGCGGCTCGGAACCGGCGGCGCTTTGCGCCGAGATTGCCGGAGCCATTACCGAGACAGTCAGCTTCACCCGTGCCGCGGTGATGCTGGCGCAGGAGGATGGTTCGCTCCTGGTGGCAGGCTCCAGCGGATTTGCGGAAACGGAGCGCCAGGCCCTGCAACGAATGGCCGCGGATTGGAGCCTCGGCCGAATGGGTGAACTTTGCGCGACAGGGGAACTCATCGGCAATAATTCCTTCCGCCTGCCGCCGGCATGCGTTCCGGCATCCGACCATAGCGCGCATCCCGAAGCCATCGTTCCTCTCGTATCTTCCCGCGGAACATGCCTGGGATGGATCGCTCTTTCGTCGTTGCGGAACTCCGCGGAACCCAGCGCGCCCGAGATCATGAAAGTCGAAATGCTGGCCGCCGACCTGGCCGTCACGATTGAAAATGCACGCCTGCATCTTCAGCTTATGCGCACGGAAAAGCTCGCCGCGCTCGGTCAGCTCGTCGCCGGCGTCGCGCACGAATTGAATAATCCGCTCACGGGTATTATCGGTTACACGGAATTGCTCTCCGAAGAAGTCACCGGTGAGGGCGCGACCAAAAAAGTGGTCAAGCTCGGCAACGAGGCGCGCCGCATGCAACGCATTGTAAGCGGCCTGTTGCGTTTCGCGCGCCAGAACAACTCCACCGAGCGCGCGGCCGATTTTGAAGCCTCGCTCCGCGACGCAATACAGCTTCGCGAGTTTCATTTGCGGAAACTGAATATCGAAGTCCGCCCGGAAATCGAGCCATCCCTGCCGCCGCTCGCCATCAGCGAAGACGAATTGAAGCAGATCCTGCTGAACCTGCTGAATAATTCCTGCGACGCTCTCGAGGAAAGCCGCGAACGATCCATTCGCATCCACGCCAAAAAACGGGGCGGCCGGATCGTCTTTGGCTTCGACGATTCCGGTCCCGGATTCCTCGACCTCAACCGCGCCTTCGATCCTTTTTACACAACGAAGGCCGTCGGCAAAGGTACCGGCCTCGGTCTCAGCATTTGCTACGGCATCATTCGTGAATGCGGCGGCGACATTCAACTCGCCAACCGCCAGCCCTTCGGCGCCAGCGTCACGCTCGAAGTTCCCGTCGCCACCGCGCGCGTGGTAATCCCCGACGGAACGCAAGTTCCGCATTCCCATGGTTTTTAGATGGGCAAAATTATTTCAGGACGTAGGAGCGGTACAGCGTGTCGCGTTGCGCGGGCATGTAACCCGCATCTGTGATGATGCGACGAAGCTCGGATTCATTCGTGCGGTTGCGGACGCCGGCGGCGTAAACCACATTTTCCTCGATTAAAATACTGCCCACGTCGTCGGCGCCGAATTGCAGGCCCACCTGGCACACCTTGATTCCCGGCGTCAGCCAGCTCGATTGAATGTGATCGATGTTGTCCAGAAACAACCGGCTAATCGCCAGCGTCTTCAGATACTCCACCGCGGTTGCTTCGGGAACCTTCTTGCCCAGCGGAGTATTCTCCGGCGCGAACATCCACGGAATAAATGCCGTAAAGCCGCCCGTGTCTTCCTGAATACGGCGCAGCCGTTCGAAATGATTGACGCGATGGCGATATTCCTCGCCGCAGCCGAACATCATGGTCGCCGTCGTGCGCATGCCCAGCGAATGCGCGGTGCGATGCATCGTTTCCCATTCATCCGCCGAACATTTCAAGCGCGAAATGCGCGAGCGGATTTCGTCGTCCAGGATTTCCGCTCCGCCGCCGGGAATGGAATCGAGCCCCGCGTCGGCCAGCCGCGCAATCGTGTCGCGAATCGAAAGACCGGAAACCTCGGCGATGCAGGTGATCTCCGGCGCGGAAAAACAGTGGAGATGAACCTGTGGGTAGCGCTGCTTCAGTGAACTGAGCAGATTCTCGAAGTATTCGATATGCAGATCGGGATGCAATCCGCCCTGCATCAGAATGCCGGTGCCGCCGAGCTCAATCATCTCGTCGATTTTTGCGTAAATTTCCTCGAACGGCAAAATGTAGCCGTCCTTCGCGCCCAGCGGCCGGTAGAACGCGCAGAACGAGCAATACTCCGTGCAGAAATTCGTGTAATTGATGTTGCGGTCAATCTGATACGTGGCCACACGCGGGTTGTTTTTCTTGCGGCGCACTTCATTTGCCGCCATGCCGATGGCTACCACGTCATCGGAGTTGAAAAGATCGAGCGCTTCCTGTTGCGTGATTCCCATTGTCCTTTGTTCGCTCTAGTCAGATTGAAACCGCGCAGACCGCGTCGCCCGCTCGCACAATCCCTTCGCGCAACACCGCTCCGTACACGCCGATGCAATTCGCGTGATTCTTCGCCACCGCTTCCAGTACTTTCGGCGAAGCCTTGGCGGTCGACGGATCCAGAGTAATGATAACGCAGCGCGCGTCATTTTTCACAATCATCACCTCGACCTTCTCGCCGACGCGCAGCTTCGCGCCAACGAGTTCATTTTCACAGTACGGCCTACCGTTATCCCAGCGCACATAGAAATTCGCGCGGAACCGCCGATGGTCGAGCTCGATGCCAGTTTCCTGCGAAAGGGATTGAATCGAATCGAGTCCCAGCAGTGAAAGCGGGCAAGCGTCGTGCATGGCGCGCTCAGAAAATCGCAGCTCGAGTTTCCGCCCGAAGCGTTCCTCGAAAAACGGCGTGAATGCGGCATCGTCGACGTAAAGCGTGTGACCCTCCGGCGTCATCACTTCCATACGAAAGGAATTCGACGGCGGATGCTCATTGGCAGGCTCGGGCGGGACAATAAAGCGCGGACGGAACAGAATCATTTCGCGTTTCAGCCGGCCCGTCATCCACGGAAAACTGGCCGGATTTGTGGGATCGATGAAGGCGTATGCGCGGTCGCCCGCAATCCCCGCATATGTAACGAAGGCTTCGCGCAAATCTTCGCCGGCCATGCCTTTGAATGGATACCTTCGCAGGATCTCAACCGTTCCGAGCTTTGCAGCAGTCACGGCGGGTGATGAAAGTGAAGACGGAGACGAAGCCGGCGGCATTTCCAACGCTTCAGGCCCCGCGGCCCGCGACGGATCCAGCCGGCGCTGCCGCGAATTCGATCGGCCGCGCGCCCGGAACCAACCCCGCAGCCGCGCACTTCTCAAAATAAAGCTTCAGTCCCGCGAGATTTTCTTCGTCCAGCGAAAAATCGATATTGTCGCGCAGATAGCTCTCGAGCGAACTGGCGGGCAGGTCGAGCTTCACCGACGCCGCTTCCGCGATATCTTCGATATGCGCCAGCCCGAATTCCTTTGACGCCTGAAAATCGGCCACCACTTCCGGCGTAATCTTGTCGCGCGGTCCGGCCCAGATGGCCAGGACGCACGGTTTGCCCGTCATTTCGCGCCACTGATACGCCACGTCGTAAACAAACACGGACGGAAATCCCGCCACGGGCAATTCGTCCGCATCGCCCTGACAGCAAACGCCCCCAGCGCCAGGTTGCGGCTTCTTGGCAAACAGAAACTCCATTTTCAAAGCGATGCGCAGCGCCGGATCGCCAATCACTAGCGCCGCGTCGGCGTCAGCCAGCATCGCCGAAGCATCCGGCGCGGCCTCCACGAACTCCGGATCAATGCCCCACGCACCCTCCGCCAGCAAGCGCACCAGCGCCGCCGAACTCCGCGAACTCTTGTCGAGCGCGATGCGCTTTGCGCGGTCAATCGGCTTTTTCGACACAACCAGAATGCTGCGCACTTCGCCCTTCGCCGCCACGGACATTCCCGGCAAAATCACCATGCCTTCCATGCGCTGGTATTCGATGGCCGGCATGATCGCCACGTCCGCGTCCCCCCGGCGCAGTGCCTCCGCGCACTGTGACGGAACCGTGAACGACAGATCGTATTTGCCCGCGAGCGGCCCTTCCGTGAAGCCCCACACAAGCGGCGCGGTGTTCAAATATTCGACCACAGAGATACGCAATTTAGTCATGGGCTATCGCGAACAAACCGCGAATCCCAAATATAACACAGGCGCTGCGCAAAGCCGTGAACGCGGGCGCACGCAAAAATCGAATCCAGGCATCGTGAATTCTGATATAAACACGGACGGTCATCAACCATAACGGAGGAGCATATCTATGAAGCGCGTCCTGATTTTTGTCTCGCTATTTCTATTCGCAACAGCACTGCCCGTCGCCGCTCAAAATGCGAAAACAAACGCCGAAGCGAAGCCACTGCCGAGCATCGACCAGAAAACCTCCGGTATGCAAAAGATGCCCGGCTTTTTCACCTATTACTGGGACGCGCGCGAAGGAAAAATCTGGCTGCGGGTAGACAAATGGAACACCGAATTCCTCTACGTCGAATCGCTGCCGAACGGCGTCGGCTCGAATGACATAGGCCTCGACCGCGGCCAGCCGGGCGAAGTTCAGGTCGTTCATTTCGAGCGCAGCGGGCCGCGCGTGCTCCTGGTCGCAGAAAACGAGCGTTACCGCGCCGTAACGGATGACCCCGCGCAGCAGCAAGCCGTCAAGCAGGCCTTCGCGCAGTCCGTCCTCTGGGGATTCGATGCCGCCGCCGAAAATGGCGACGATGTGCTCGTGGACGCCACGCCATTCTTCTTGCATGACACTCACAACGTCATCGCAAAACTGAAAGCTACCAAGCAAGGTACGTTTCGCCTCGATCCTTCGCGCTGCGCCATTTACTTGCCGCGCACCAAAAACTTCCCTGAAAATTCCGACATGGAATCCACGCTCACGTTTACCAGCGAAGACCCCGGACGCTGGGTGCGCGAAGTAACGCCGGATCCGCAAAGCGTTACCGTGCGCGAACATTTTTCTTTTGTGCAGTCACCTCTGCCCGGATTTCACATGCGCGAATACGACCCGCGCTCCGGATTCTTCGGCATTCAATACATGGATTTCGCGACGCCCGTGGATCAG
>JBOGNJ010000121.1:0-15020 GCA_050746905.1 Candidatus Acidiferrales bacterium | reverse complement strand
CTTGAAGACCGAGCCAGGCTCGTACAGTGCGCTGGTGGCACGATCCATGCGCGATTCGGGAGTGCTGTCTTTGGCCGCATTGGGGTTGAACGTTGGCCAGTTGGCCACCGCCAGCAGTTCGCCCGTGGTGGGGTTTTCCACGATCACGGTGCCGGATTTTGCCTGGGTATCATGGATGGCCTGGTCCAGTTCCTTTTCGGCGATGTATTGGATGTTTTCATCCAATGTCAGCACCACGCTGCTCCCCGTTTCGGGCACCTTATCCGTAGAGTCGTACCAGCGGCGGCGCGCGTCGGTCAGAATGAGCATTTTACCCGGCTTGCTGCGAATCGGTTCGTCCAGCGAATATTCGATTCCGCCCAAACCTTTTTCGTCAATGTCCACATAGCCCAACACATGCGCGGCGAGTTCCCTTTTGGGATAAAAACGCTCTCCCTCGCGCTTGAAGTAGATACCCCGCAAATTCAATGCCGCAATTCGCTCTGCTTTTTCAGGGGGTAGCTTGCGGGCGATCCACGCGAAAGATCGGGAAGAGGCGATGCGCGTCGCGATTTCCTCCGGCGCTTCGCCCAGGACTTCTCCTATCAGTCGTGAGACCATTTGCGGATCGGCAATTTCCGAGGGGACGGCAAACGCGGAATCGACTGGCACACTCATCGCCAGGGGGTTCATGTTGCGATCGAAGATATCGGAGCGCCGCGCCCCTACGTCGACGATCAGACGCTGCTGATGTTGCGCCCTGGAATAGTATTCCCTGTAGCGGAAAAGTTGCAGGTAGGCCAGACGCCCCAGCGCCGCCCCGGTCCAAATCGTCGCGACAGCGGCTACAACCAGTAATCGGGTCCGGAAACTGCTTCGATCCATATTTTTACCGGGGGTTACCGACACAACCCTTCCCGCGCCGGCTCTTCATGAGCGAGACGATTTTCCCGAAGCGCTCAATCGTAAATTGCTCTGGATTGCCTGTGATCCACGGCGCGTTGCCGCTACGCCGTTCCTAGAAGTTTATTGCCGCGCGTCCGGCACGCACGTCGGGTTGGCTTCCGCCACCACTGCGTTCGCGGGCAAATCCATCGGGGCTACCTGGCCGGGAACCGGCGCGGTCAGTCCCAACTGGCGCCGCGCGATCATGTCGATGCGGCCCGGCGATTTCAGGCCGGCCAGTTCCAATGTGAGCTGCTGGTTCAGTTCCCCGGCTTGCGATCGCTCGCCGCGCAGCGACTCCAACTGGTAGCGCAACTGAATGGTCTGAAAATGCTGCCAGGCATACAGCAGGGCGCACAGGGCGAGCATCCCGCCCAGCAGAACCAGCCGCGCGCACTCGCGCATGCGGTTCGGCGCCATGGGGCGCGAGAGGCGGGAGTTGTCGATGTGTTTCACCGTATAAAATTCGGTCATTGCTGCCACGCTTTCTGTTGCGACATCCCGTGCTGGTCGGGTTCTGTTTTTTCGGCAACGCGCATCTTTGCACTGCGGGCGCGGGGATTGGATTGAATTTCCGCATCCGAAGCCTGAATTACTTTTTTAGTCAGGATTTTCAGCACGCCCTCATGGGACAGCCGCTGAAAGCATTGTTTTACCGGACGATCTTCGAGCGAATGGTAACTCAGTATCACCCATCGCCCGCCTGGAGATAGTGTGGCAGGAACCCTAGAAAGAAACTGCCCGAGTTCCTCCATCTCTAGATTCACCGCAATCCGCAGCGCCAGAAACGTTTTTGTCGCGGGATGCAGCTTCTGCCTTCCCCTTACTTTTCGGGCCCCTGCCACAACCGTTGCCAGGTGTTCCGTGTCGCGGATAGGCCGCGCGCGAACAATCGCCCTGGCGATCTTGCGTGATTCGTGCTCTTCACCAAATTGGTAGAGCACGTTGGCCAGATCTTTCTCCGACCATTGGTTCACAATTTCCGCAGCCATCAGGGACTGCTCCGGATTCATGCGCATATCGAGCGCCGCGGGCCAGCGAAACGAAAAACCGCGCTCCGGAGTGTCCAGTTCCAAACTCGAAACGCCAAGGTCGGCGACGACGCCGTTGACTGCGACGACCTTCAGCCCGCCCAGGACTTCATCGATCTTCGAGAATTCTGTGTGCACCAGCGTCACCCTTCCTTCGAATTCTTTTAACCGCTCCCGCGCGATTTCGAGCGCCTGCGGGTCGCGATCGATTCCAATCAGCCGCCCCGTCGTCAGCCGCCGGACGATTTCGAGCGCGTGTCCTCCGGTGCCCAGCGTCGCATCGACGTAGGTGCCGTCAGGCCTGACCCGCAGCCATTCCAAGATGGCTTCGGCCAGAACCGGCGTATGCAGCACGCTCAAAACTTAAATGCCTAGGTCGTCCAGTGCCTTCGCGTCTTCGACCGTGATCGGATTGCTCTTCATTTGTTCCAGGAACCGGGTGTGATTCCAAACTTCCAGGTACCGCAGTTGCCCGTTGACGCTGACTTCCCCCTTCATCTGCGCCGTGTCCCGAAGAACTGGCGGGATTAAAATCCGCCCTTGCCCGTCAAGTTCGACCACTTGTCCGAAGTAATTCGTTCGCGTCAGAAATTTCTGCTTGGCCTGATTGTGAGAGGAAAGCTTGGCGAGCTTGCGCTCGATCTCGTCCCAGACTTTCATGGGATAGATTTTGGCGCAATCGCCGTTCTCGCTGGTCACGTAGAAGCGCTTGCCCTGCCGGCGCAATTCGGCCAAAAAGCCGGCGGGAATTTTCACCCGTCCCTTTTCGTCGACTGTCGCTAGATAGCTTCCCCGGAGCATTCCAGACCTTGCTTAACGCGACGTTCGTGATTCCGATCCCCATTTCGCCCCAACCACTTCTTACCACTTCCTACCACTTTGTGCCCCGATTCTAGTCAGGCTTCGTTTCTTGTCAAGAGGAATTGCGCGAAAAAGTAAAGTATTTTTGCCGGCGCGCGAAAAAGTGCTTCGCTCGCGCTTCGCCAGCGGCCATGAGATATCACTACATATGGTGTATTCGCGGCGAAACGCGCGCTAGGCATAGGCGCACGCTTGCGCGGAGCGGATGCAAATGTGTTCTAACGATTAACGAAAGCGTGCGGAGTCGATGGAAGGCATGCCGGAACGGAACAACTATTGCCCCTGATCGGGCTGGAGCTGCAGATTCGCGATCTTGCGCAACAGGTCTTGCTCGTTCGGATTGAGACCCTGCATGAATTGTGGGTCTCGTAAGGCCTGCTGACGCTGCTGGGGTGTCATGCCTTGCAGCGTTCGTAGTCGCCCGTTAATCACTTGCTTGCGATCCTGGGGCAGATTCTTCCAACGCGGCGCGAGATCGTTGACAACTTCCTTGCGCTCCTCCGGAGTCATGCGTTCGAGGAGACGTTCCCGGTTACGCATGGCCTCTCGTTGCTGCGGAGTCAACTGATTCCACCGTTCGAGGTTGCGGCGAATCTGCTCCTGGCGCTGCGGCGGGAGGTCGCGGAAGCGCGCGTTGTTGCGCATGAAACGCTCTTGCTCTTCCGGGGAACGATTGCGCAGGTTCTCAATCCATTTCGGCGGCAAACCCATCAGGGCGCGAGCGTTCGGCTTGCCCTGCTGCTTTTGCGCCTGTTTTTCGGCCCTTCGCTGCTCACGAATGGCTTGCCTTTGCGCCCGCTGCTGCGCGCGCGGGGCCTGGCCACGTGCGCCCAGAAAGCCTCGCTGCGCGGGCGCTCCGCAAGCGAGAGTCGCCGCAAGGAGCAGCGCTGCGAGCACAGAGCCGGGTTGGAAGAATCTACGCATTATGAATCGCGATTAAACGCCGCTCCCTGAGCCCGGGTTATCGTTCTGCGGCTTTGGCCGCTCATCCTGAGCGGGCTGCGCCGAAGCGGGCAAATCCGAAAGCGCGTCGAAATTGCTGAGCACGTCGTAGTTTTCGAGCACGCCCAGGTCTTTGATCATACGGAATTGCTCTTCACTGTTGGCCGCTGAGTTTTGCGGACTCACGGAACGCGGTTGGCGTCCGCCGACCCACACCGACAATGCCACAAGCAGCACCAAAGCGAGAGCAAATCGCGGAGCGGGTATCATCCAGCCCCAGAATTTGGGCTTTGGCGCTTCGGCGATTCGTTGCCGCAACCGGGCGTCAAATGCCGGCGATGGCTCGACCGCCGGAACTTCCGCCATCGCATGCCAGAGGCGGCGGAATTCCTCGGCGCGCTCCCGGCAGCCGGGACACAACTTCAGATGCGCTTCCACGACGAAGCGCTCTTCGGCGTTCGCGCGCCCATCGAGATAAGTGATCAATGCGTTCGAGATTTTTTCACAGCTCATGTCGTTTCCCCTCCCCCGCGGACTGCGTCGCCGGCCTTACGACCAGCAACGCCAACTGTACCCGCAAGGTTTCATAGGCGCGGAAGAGCAGCGACTTTAGCGCGCTTTCCGAACAGCCCAGAATTTTCCCAATTTCAGCGTAGTCCATATCGTGATACTTGTGGAGCACCACGGCCGCCCGCTGCTTTTCCGGGAGCGTCAAAATGGCGCCGCGAATCATCTGGTTGCGCTCGCGCTCAATCAGCCTGTCGTCGGCGCGCGATTCCCTCGACGGCAATTGGAACGCCGGTTCGTTCTCGGCGGCGGGAGCGTCGATCGAAATTTGCATTTGCCGGTAACGGCCGTCGCGAATGGCGTTCAACGCCAGGTTCGTCGCGATTCGGAAAAGCCACGTGGTGAACTTGGCGCTGGGCGAATACTCTTTGCGCGCCCGGTAAACGCGAAAAAAAACTTCTTGCGCCAAGTCTTCGGCGGCAGCCTGATCGCGGACCATGCGGCAGAGGAAATTGACCAGCGGTTTGCGATACTTGTGCAACAGCAGCTCGAAGGACAGTTCGTCCCCCGCCTTTACGTCCAGCATCAGTTGGACGTCGGACCTGGCCATAGCCTCCACATTGTATCTAACACGCGCGGAGGGTTAAAGTTGCGGGAGGAAAGCGCGTGCCCAGGCCGACAACCTCGAAGTCTTGACTGATTTGACAGGCCGCAAATAGCTGATTCTATGTGGCTTATATTGGCAGTCAACTCCGCATGACTATACTTGGAAGGCGAGTCTTAGCGCCAGCATGATGGCGACGCCCAAAAACACCAGTAGGGCCATTTTCGCGCCGGGCTCGTGATTGACCTCGGGAATCAGGTCGGACGCGGCCACGTACAGCGTAACGCCCGCCGAAACGGGCAGCGCGATGCCGACATGCGCGCGCCACACAAGCATCAAGGCGACGCCGACAAGCGTGGCCGCGCCCAACACGGCCGAGGAAAGAAACGCCCTGCGCTTCCCTTGCCCGCTGGCGAGCATCAGCGACGCGACGGTGAATCCCTCGGGGATTTTGTGCAGGAAAATCGCCACGAAAATCAGCAGGCCCAGCGAGCGCGACACCAGCAATCCCGAAGAGATCGCCACACCGTCAAAAAAAGTGTGGATCGCGAGTCCCAGCACAGCCGCGTAGCCCACGTGTATTTTGGTCATCGCTTCCATGTGCGTCTCTTCGCCGAAATGGAAATGCGGCGCGAGCGTATGCTCGAAGAAATGCACCAGCAAATATCCGGCGAGCACCAGCAATAAAACTTCGGCGGCCTCCGTGGTCAGGCCAACGTCGCGGGGATAAATCGAAAACGGCTGCACGGAAGCGAGATGCAGCGATTCCGGAACCATTTCAAGCAGCGCGACCGCGAGCATGAATCCCGCGCCCAGCGCGATGAAATATTTCAGGTATTCGCGCGACCAGTGCCGCCGTATGACGAAAAATCCGCCAACGAGATCGGCAGCTCCCGCGAGCACGCCGAGCGATAGCGCAAACGCAACGCGAGCCGCATTTGCCTTGAACTGCGCTTCAACCGGAATGGCGGAAAAGGATAACGTCGCCGTCCTCCACGATGTAATCTCTGCCTTCGAGGCGCACCTGCGCGCGTTCGCGCGCCGCCGCCCAACTTCCCGCCGCGAGCAATTCTTCCCAGCGGACGACTTCGGCCTTGATGAAATGCGCTTCAATGTCACTGTGAATCGCGCCGGCAGCTTTCGCCGCTGAAGTTCCGCGCGGGATCGTCCAGGCGCGGCATTCGGGCTCGCCGCAAGTCAAAAACGAGATTAAACCGAGCAATTCGTAGGTTGCGCGCAAAATGCGGTCGCGACCTGGCTCGGCAAGGCCGTACGCGCTCGTTAATTCCTTCGCCTCGGCGTCGCTCAAATCGACCAGCTCCGATTCCACTTTGCCGCAGAATGCCACGACGGCCGTGCGCGTTTTCCCCGCGAGCTTCGACAAATTATGCCGTACGACCGCGCCCTGCATGTCCGCCGCTTCATCGTCGCCCAAATTCAGCGCGAAGAGCATCGGCTTGCGCGACACGAACATGAAGCCGTTCACGATTTTTAGCTCGTCCGGCTTGAAGTCGACCTCGCGCAGCGGCGTTTCCGATTCGAGCGCCTTGATGCAGCGGTCGAGGACGTTTTTTTCGGCTTCGACCAACGGGTCCTTCTTCTTTTTCAAATCCTTCTCGACGCGTTCGAGGCGTTTCGCCGCCTGCTCCAAATCATTCAGCATCAGCTCGATTTCGACACTCTCGATATCGCGCAGCGGGTCGATGGAGCCGCTCGGATGCGGCATCGAGGGATCGTCAAATAATCTGACGATATGCATCAGCGCGTCCGCTTCGCGCAACGGCACAAGCGACGCCGAATCCTTCGCGCGGTCTTTTTGCAAACCGCCGATGTCCACATATTCAACCGTCGCGTAGGTGATCTTTTTCGGCTTGAACAATTCGGCGAGCTTCACGAGGCGGGCATCGGGCACGCGCGCGATGCCCACGTGCATCTGCCCCGGCTGCGTTTTCGCGTCGACGCGCACGCCCGTGAGAATGCGGAACAAACTCGTTTTGCCCACTTGCGGCAGGCCAATTATTCCCGTTTGAATGTCAGAGCTCCTGTTTTCACGGCGTTCGATACTAGCATAGCTGTTGTGTTCCAACGTTCGCGCTCTGTGCCGTCGCGTCCGCTCGCTATCTTAATTGTTTCGCGTTCGGAACCCACACAGGCTGAAGCCTGTGCCACGCAAGGCTCCGAGCCTTGGGAGGATTGTCTGCGCTCGGCGGCTGGCGTATCCTGTTTGTCCTACCATGAGCGAAATATCAGCGTGGCCGTTCGATCACAAGCTCGCAGTCGAGCATCTGACTAAAAACGACCGCCGCCTGGCGCGGCTGATCGAGAAATCCATCGAATTTCGCCTGGAAATCGAAGAGGCGCAAAGTCCGTACGAGGCGCTGCTCGAAGCGATCGCCTACCAGAGCATCTCCGGCAAAGCTGCGGCCACGATTTTTGCGCGCGTCAAAGCTCTTGGTTCGGCGCTCGGCGCGAATGGCCGTTGCCCCACGCCGCAGGAAATTCTCAAACTGCGCAAATCGGCGCTGCGCAAGGCGGGACTCTCCGGCGCGAAAATTTTGGCGGCGAAAGATTTGGCGCGAAAGACCATCGAAGGCGTGGTACCGACGCTTGAAGACGCGCAAAAAATGTCGGACGAGGAATTGGTCGACCGCCTGATTTCCGTTCGCGGCATCGGAGCGTGGACCGTCGAGATGTTTCTGATTTTCCGCCTCGGGCGTCCCGACGTGCTGCCCATCCACGATTACGGCGTGCAAAAGGGATTTGCGCTGACTTACGGCAAGAAAGAAATTCCCAAGCCGCGCGAGCTTGCGAAATTCGGCGAGCGCTGGCGGCCCTACCGCACTGTGGCTTCGTGGTACATGTGGCGCGCGGTTCAACTCGCAGGGAAAGACGCGCGCAAAGTCACAAAAACCACAACGGCGTTGCGAAAACGCGCGGCGAGAGCGAAGGTCAAACGGGCGCGACGGTAAGTTTCAGCAATGGCTTATTTACTTGCCGCAACCGGAGTGGAGGCAGCGGGCGGAAGCGGCAGCGGAGACGAGAATCGCTGCCACACGGTGAGGAATAGCGCGACTATACCAGCGATCAATACAGCGCCTTCCAGGCGCACCGAGATAACGTGCAAGTGGTCGAATTGCACGCGCAGCGGATTATTTGCAGCGCTGCTCGCGTACGAACCCATTTGCTGCCGCAAGTGATCCATCGTGGGCATAATCCACAACTGCGAAACGAGCGTCGCCAGCAGCATCAATGCCACGAGAATTGACGCGGGCTGCACCAATCCCTTCCACGAACGCGCCGCAATCATCGCGACAACCAGATAAATCAACGCCGCAATGATCCCCAGGATGTGCAGCTGCCAAATCAATATTGCGACGATGCTTCCGGCGTCATCAGGACTTTTCAGCGTGGTGAACAGCACTCCGGCAGACATGCCGAAGAAAATCATGCTGCCGACCCAGGTGCCTAACGTGAAAACCTTCAGGAAACGCCAGACTGTCGTCATCGCTTTTTCCGTTAAAATGGAGTTTCGTTCCCGGGCGCGATAATACGCCCGCGCGAGGCAATCTCAAAGAATTTCGGGATCTTTGAATTGACCAAAGGCAGAGCCTTGCTGCTGTGGGCGGAGGCGAGGTTTGAGGAGGGAAAACCGGACAGGATTATGCGGCGCGCCTTTTAGCAGACCCGCGAGCAGGTTTTCTGCGTGAATCATGGAGGCCCAACAAAATCATGCCAATGCATACTCCACTAAATACCAGCATCGGGAAGATCATCGTGGTCGCCTCCTTCTTCTAAAATTGTCTTTGCGTCTATCTTGATGCCAAAGTATAGCAGAGCGATTCCTGAGCCGGCAAAGAAAATCGTTACCCAGTGTTGCATGGACACCCAGCGTAGCCAAAAGAACTGCGGATAGATTGCCGCGTAAGCTTTGGATTCGAGCAAAATGTCGAGCGGAAAGAATACGAATACCAGCACGCCGATTTCCCGCAGAGATTCCCCCAACAAGCGTCGATGAATAGGATCCAGACTCACAGCAAAAAGCCCTCTCATTGCTTCAACGATACGCTATCGCTTTAGTATCCAAAAAATCAATGACGCCAGCCCCTCACGAACGTTCAAGTGAAACGTCTGAGGGCCAGCGAGTATTTTCGGAATCTGATGGCCAATTGAACACAGAGAATCGCCAGCGTATGCGTCTTGATACGGAGGTGATGGCAAAATTGTAAGGTTATGGTGGGCGATCAAGGACTTGAACCTTGGACCTCTCCCGTGTGAGGGGAGCGCTCTAACCAACTGAGCTAATCGCCCGCGTCAAATAGTATTGCACAGGATTATCGCACAAAAGGCTACACAAATTGGAGACCATGGTCACCGCGACGAACTCGCAGCTTGCGCAAGTCCAGCAAACGATTGGCCGCGTCATCAAGGGCAAGGAAGAAGTGATTCAACTGGCGCTCGTCACGCTGCTGGCACGCGGGCACTTGCTGATCGAAGACGTTCCGGGCACCGGCAAAACCACGCTGGCGCACACAATCGCGCGCGCGTTTCATTGCTCCTTCCAACGCGTGCAATTCACTTCAGACATGCTGCCAAGCGACGTGATCGGCATCAGCGTCTTCAATCCCAAGCGCGAGGAATTCGAATTCAAGCCGGGGCCGCTGTTCGCAAACATCGTGCTGGCCGACGAAATCAATCGCACAACGCCGAAAACGCAATCCGCGCTGCTCGAAGCGATGAACGAAGCGCAGGTCACGGTGGACAATCATACGCATCCGTTGCCGCATCCTTTTCTCGTGATCGCCACGCAGAATCCCATCGAGCATCACGGGACATATCCCTTGCCCGAATCGCAGCTCGACCGCTTCTTGATGCGCATCCGCATGGGCTATCCGGCGCGCGAAAGCGAAAAACAAATTCTGCGCAACAATGGCTCGGCGGCCGTAGAACAAGTTCCGCCGGTGATGGACGCCGCGGAAGTTTCCGCGATGCAGGAAGCCGTGATTCGCGTGCGCGTCGACGACAGTCTGCTCGATTACGCGCTGGAAATTGTGGAACGCACGCGGCAGTCGGAGCAGCTAAGCCTCGGCGTCAGTCCGCGCGGCGCTGTGATGCTTCATCGAGGCGCGCAGGCTCGCGCTTTCCTCGAAGGCCGCGACTATTGTTTGCCTGACGATTTTAAGAATTTGATCCTGCCCGTTTTCGCGCATCGCGTGGTGGTCAGTTCGCGTCATACCTCGACGCGCAAGAAATCCGAGCAGGCTGAATCGATTCTCTCCGAAATCATCGACTCCACGCGCGTTCCGCTCTAATCCAATGGCCGCATCGCGAATGTTGAATTGGTGGCGAGAGCGCGACAAGCCCGGCTGGCGCAATTTCGCTGCTGCGATGATCACGCTCGGCCTCGCGCTGCTCCTCGCGCTTTATTCCGCGGCGATGGCGGAAACGGGCCGCACGGTTTTCGCGGCGTTGTCCGCAGTTCTCGCCCTGGTCATGGCCGGATGGGTCGCCGTCGCCATCGTGCCGAAAATGGCGCGCCGCACCAGCCTGCGCTGGCTTCTCTATCAAGTCGATTACCGCCTGACGCGCGAAGGCATCATTTACCTCGCCGTCGTTTTCGTCATCGTTCTCGCCGCGATCAATACCGGCAACAATCTCCTGTTCATGATTCTCGCTTGCCTGCTGGCAGGGATTCTGATTTCGGGAATTATTTCTCGCGCGGTGCTCACGGGACTGGAATTGAATGTCGAGTTGCCCGAGCACGTGTTCGCGGGGCAGCCGATTCTTGCGAGCGTGGAGGTACGCAACGAAAAGAACATGACGCCTTCGTTTTCGCTTCGCGTGGTCGGCACGGGCGAAAAAACGGGCGATGAAATCCTCTCGCGGCCCGTTTATTTTCCGTACATCCCGCACGAAAGCGCCTCGCGGCAGAAAGTGGAATTGCTTTTCCCGCGCCGCGGCGTTTACCGGCAAAGCGCCTTTGGCATTCGTACAAAATTTCCGTTCGGCTTTCTCGAAAAAACGCGGCACGTCGATTCAGAGATGGAACTTGTGGTCTACCCGCACATCGAGCCCACGGACGAATTTTACGAAATTCTCCCCTTGCTGACGGGCGAGATTGAGACGTTGCATCGCGGGCGCGGGCACGATCTCTACTCGATTCGCGATTATTTGCCCACGGATAGCGCGCGTTTCGTTGACTGGAAAGCCTCCGCGAAATCCGGCGGGCTGAAGGTCCGCGAATTCGCGCGCGAGGATGAACGCCGCCTCGTTTTGGCGCTCGATTCCTTCATCGGTCTTGCCGATTCTGAAATGAGCCAGCCGGCGAAGACACAGCCTGATTCGCGACAGCGGGAGGCGAACGCACTACGTGACGCAAAGGCATCGCGTGAAGCAGGCGGCTCACACGGGGCGAGAACGTTGCGCGACGGCTCTAGCGTTGAAGAGCAGGACAAACGTTTCGAGCGCGCCGTCTCGCTGGCGGCTTGTATCGCCTGGCATTTTTACGAAGCGCGCGCCGTGATGCAATTCCGCACGCCCTCGATGTCCACTCCCATGACTGCCGCGGGCGACATCATCTACGACGTGCTGCGCGAGCTCGCCTACATCCAGCCGCAGCGCGACGCCGCACGCTCAAATTTTCTGGAAACCGTCGCCACCGAATCCGAAGGCTTCAAAATCGTCATCACCAACCAGCCGCAAGGTTCAATTCCTACTTCGCTGTGGGCGTCGTCCTATTTCATCTTCCTCGACTCGCTCTGACTCACGCGCACATCGCGGATTGCGTTTTTCGGCTTTGCTTTTGCGCAATCGATTGTTTCGAAGCCTCTAACAATCCAGTTGGGGAACTACTGCGCTCGCATCATCAGGCCTTTCCAGCGCGCCCAGGCTTCGTCGCGAGCCTTGCGGTTTGCCTCCGATGCGTTCGGCGCTTCGCCGGCGCGCATGAAGCCGTGGCCTGCGCCGTCATACGTAACGGGTTCGTACTTTTTCCCCGCGGCTCTCATTTCCACGATTGTGCCCGGGACTGTGGCGCCGATGCGCGCGTCGTTGCCGGCATAAAAGCCGTAAACAGGAGCCTTGATACGCGCCATCGCATCCTTGTCCGGCGGCGGCCCGTAGAAAACGAACGCCGCGGCTAAATCCGAGCGATTCGTGGCGAAGCGGAAGCTTTGCCCGCCGCCCCAGCAGAATCCCGCGACGAAAAGTTTGCCGTTCGCGGCGGGAATTTTGAGCGCATAGTCGGCGATGGCGTTGAGATCCGCCGTAATCTGATCCGGATTCAAATGGCTGACCGCTTCAGTGGCCTGCCCCTGCGGAAAATCCTTGGTGCGACCGCCGTTGGGTCCCATGCCGGAAAGCAGGTCGGGCGCGACAGCGATGTAGCCGGCAGCGGCGACTTGATCCGCAAGGTCCTGCGCCCAATCCGTCATGCCAAAAATTTCGTGGATGATCAGCACGACGGGAGTCTTGGACGCCGACTCCGGATAAACGACGAAAGTTTCCACGGCGCGGTTGCCATGCTTCACCGTGACCCATTCGCGATGGCGCGGCGATTTTTCGACTTTCGCTTGCGCCCAGTCCTGCGCGGCGGCAAGTGGAACACACAGCAAAAGCAAACCCAGGATCATGGCGGCGCGTTTCATAAGCACCTCGCTCCAAATCAAATCGGCAGCCGCACATTCGCTCTGCGCGCCAGCCGTTAATTCCGAGATGATATACGCACAGGTAGCTCCGGGCAAGATTCCGCGCCTGATTCGCCATGGAAGCAATGCACACGATTCTCTAGCCGCGCGCCCTTCGCGCCCAGCCGTTAGTTTTTATGCGACAATGCCATATTCAACGAACATCCGTGATGATTCCTCGCCGCCAACTCGCACCTTTGCGCCGCAAACTGCTCTGCTGGTATCGCGCGAACCGGCGCGATTTTCCGTGGCGGCGCGGACGCGATCCGTATCGCATCTGGCTGGCAGAAATTATGCTGCAGCAGACGCGCATCGCCGCGGTGCTGCCGTACTACGAACGTTTCCTCGAACGCTTCCCAAATGTCCGCGAACTCGCACGCGCCCGCGAAAGCGAAGTCCTGAAATATTGGGCGGGGCTTGGCTACTACAGCCGCGCGCGCAATTTGCATCGCGCTGCAAAAGAAATTGTCCGCCATCACGACGCGCAGTTTCCGCAAGACCCGAAGCGAGCGCTCGCGCTTCCCGGCATCGGCCATTACACGGCCGCCGCAGTTCTCAGCATTGCCTTCGACGTTCCGCTCGCCGCGCTCGATGGCAACGTCGCACGAGTTCTCGCCCGGCTTTTCGCCGCCGGCGGAGATATTCGCGCGCCGAAAACCTGGCAGCGCCTCGCCACCGCTGCTCAAGAGCTTCTGCCATCACACGCGCCAGGCGATTGGAATCAAGCCATGATGGAACTCGGCGAAACGATCTGCACGCCGCGTTCGCCCAATTGCAGCGCCTGCCCAATCGCGCGCCATTGCAAAGCGCGCGCCCTCGGCATCGCGGAAAGTTTGCCCGCTGCGCGTCAAAAACGCGCGCGCGCCAATGTCCACATCGCCGCCGCCGTTCTTGTCGATTCGCGCGGACGTACCTTGCTTACGAAAACTCCCGGCGCGCACGATTCGGCGCTCTTTTCGCGTTTGTGGCAGTTCCCCGCCGTCGCCATCGCGGCCGACGGCAATTCCGCGCACCATTCAGCGCGCGGTTCGTCCGCTCAGCCGACCAATGGAGCGACAAACGAACTCGCCCAGCACTTGCGCGCCTCCCTGGGAATTTCAAATCAGTCGTTGACGCCGCTGCCCGTGGCTTCGCACACTGTCACATTTCGCAAAATCACGCTCGCGCCTTTTTTCGCGCGCGTCGTGCGCCTTCCAAAGCGCCCAGGCTGCCGCGCTCTGCCGCTTGCAAACCTGGCGCGCCTTCCCATTTCCAGCGCCACGCAAAAAATCGCTCGCGCCGCCCTCAACGCCCTGGCCCAGTAACACCTTCGCCCCCGCGCAATTCACTGGCGAAATCCATCTCGCGCTGAAATGCTAAAATCGTTGAATGGCTCACGCCCTCTCAGCTACCCCTGCGTTCAAAGCGGAGCCGCTTCCCGTAATCCAGCGGTATTTCGAAGTCTCGCTTTTCCTGCTGGTCGCGACCGGCATTCTGGCGCTGATCGCCACGGGCAAACTCGACCTGGTGACGACGGTCGCCGCGCCTGTCGCGCTTGGCTATAAGGGCCTGCGCATCGCGCGCGGGCGCGATCCCGAGCTGACGCATCGCAATGCCACGGCGCTGGTCCTCGGCTATTTTGTCTTCTTCCCCATCGACCTGTGGGTTTTCTCGCGCGACGCGGCCGCAGGCGCGCCCAATCCTCTGCTTTTTGCCGCGCTGCTCGCCGCGATTCACCTGCTGATTTTCGCGTCTATTGTCCGCCTTTATTCCTCGCGCACCGTTCGCGACTATATTTTCCTGGCGCTGCTCGCCTTCGCCGCGATGCTCGCTTCCGCAATTCTCACGGTGAATACAACGTTTCTGGTTGCGCTGGCCGTTTTTCTGCTGCTGGCGGTCTCCAGCTTCGTCGGGCTCGAAATCCGGCGCAGTTCCGAGGGCGCGGTTTCTCCATCGTTCGATCCGGGGAGCGCCGCCGCGCGCCGCCTGCATCGCGCCCTGGGATTGACTTCCGCGCTCGTCGCCGCTGGCGCGCTGGTGATCGGCGGACTGATTTTCTTTCTCATCCCGCGCTTCACCGCCGGTTACATGAGCGCGTTCAACCTGCAGCCGACACTGATGACCGGCTTCACCGACAACGTCGCGCTCGGCGAAATCGGCGTGATCAAGCAGAGCAGCGCAGTCGTGATGCGCATTCGCGTGCAGGGCAACGATGCGGCGCGCGCGCAGGAAATTCACTGGCGCGGCATGATCCTCACGAATTTTGACGGAAGGCGGTGGTTCACGCCCACGATCGATTCCGTGATCATCACGCCGGATGCTTCCGGCGCTTACCAGCTAAGCGTCGCGCCGCTTCCCGCGGATTCTTTTCATCTTTTGCGATATACGGTGCTGATGGAGCCCATCGCCACTGACGCCATTTTCCTGGCTGCTCGCCCGACCACCATCTGGGGCCGCTTCGGATCGGATTCCGGGGAAGGTCGCGCGGGC
>JBOGNJ010000120.1:0-53339 GCA_050746905.1 Candidatus Acidiferrales bacterium | reverse complement strand
TCAAGACCATCGAGCAATCCAACTCCGAGGAAAAAACCGACTGGAGCGTCATTAAGGAAAAAATCCGCACGGATTTGAAACGCTTCATCAACAAGAAAACCTCCAAACGCCCCATGATTTTGCCGGTCATCCTCGAAGTCTGACGCCGCACATTTTTCGCCCAAGCAGAAGAAAAAGCTGCAAACGACGAGACACGGGGACCTCAATTGCTGGCTAGAGAGCAGTTTCGAGAAATCGTTTTTAACTCTCCATGTTGTTTAACTCATTAGACAAGTGAAGGTAGCAGTGAAAAACGAACTCACACGGATAGCAGACAATGGATGAGCAAATGGTGTAAGGGAGACGAGAATGAAACAAGCAATGGTGGCAATCTTGGCGTTCGCGCTGGTGGCGTGCCCAGTGGCCCGTTGCAGGGCCACAAGCACACGCGATAAAAAGTCCAAATCACCACAGCATGATCCAACCGACACACATCTGCCCCCTGAGGTGCTGTCGGAGAAAACGCTATACGTGTTTGTACCGAATATCAATGCGCGTGACGCGATGCTGAGTTTTTATGACATACGCGATGCGCTCAATCCTGCTGGGCGGACAATTATGCGTGGCGAATCCTTTCGTACTGCCGATGACGCACCTAAAGGCGCAGCGGTGGTTTCCGTATCATGTCCAAACGGCGTCAGCTATGACTGGAAGCCAAAATCCGATAATTTGGGAAATACGCAAGAGGTCACGGGAGGCCCGAAGTATTGTGAGCTAACCGTTATCTTGTCATCTAACTCTGGTTGGCACTCGGGTAAACTCCTTGTTGATTGGCGTGGAGACTATGGGCACGAGGCTGCAATTGCCCTCGTCAAGAAGTTTGCTACTGCACTTGTCTCTCAATCTGCAGTTCAGAAAACGGACATGCCGAAGCCGCCGCAAGGAGAATGAGCATGAACGAAGAAAAGCTAGCAAAGGAATCGGAAAAGAAGTCCGGCGCGCCCGTTCAAGAGAATCCGTTGTCTTGTTCCTCATCATCCTCGCCGCGTTCGGCATTCTTATCTACAGTTGTGCCCACTAAGCCTCAGGGATGACCAATTTTGTATACAGTTCGGCGTCGAGCGACTGAGATGCTTCTGTTGCTTATGAGGAACGTCGTTAGCGGTTATCATTTCAAACGTGAGATTTTCGATTCGCGAATATCGTGCGGCGGACTTCGAGGCGATTTACGCCATCGATCAGGCGTGCTACGCGGCGGACATTGCGTATTCGCGCCGTGAGCTGCGCTGGTATCTGAGTTTGCCGGGCGCAAAATGTCTTGTCGCGGAAATTCGCGCGGCCAGCGGCAGAGGCGGCGCAGCGGGCGGAAAAGCTCCGCGCAAGAAGATCGCTGGGTTCATTCTCACCGCGCAGCAGAAATTGCATGGTCACATCGTCACGATCGACGTGCTCGAAGCGCACCGGCGCGAGGGCCTGGGCGCTTCCCTTCTCCGCAGGGCGGAGACGCGTTTGCGAAAACACGGCGCGCGCACGGTGTGGCTGGAAACGGCAACCGACAACGAAGCCGCGATTGCCTTCTGGCAAAAGCACGGCTATCGTACACGCGGCCGGATTCGCAATTACTATCCCGGCGGACTCGACGCGTTCAGCATGTCGAAGCCGCTGGCAGGAATCGCGTCCCAGGAGAACTGAGCACCGATGCACCTCTACCAGGCGATTATTCTCGCGATCATTCAGGGCGTTACGGAATTTCTTCCCGTCAGTTCGACCGCGCATTTGATTTTGTTCCCATGGCTGGCCGGATGGCCGGATCCGGGACTGGCATTTGACGTTGCGCTGCACGTCGGCACTCTGCTGGCAGTAGTTCTTTATTTTCTGCGCGACTGGATGCAGCTGCTCGCGGCGGGAATCGGGCTGCACTATCCACGCCATGCGAGTTACGAATTTGTGGAGCACCAGCGCAAAATGTTCTGGTATCTGGTCGCGGCCACCATTCCCGCAGCCATCGCGGGCGTGCTGTTTCAGCATCAGATCGAAGACCGGAGCGGCGAACCGTGGTACATCCTGGCGATCGCCATAGCATTGATCGTCGTGGGCGTGCTGATGTGGTACGCCGAATACGCCGGCCGGCTCGAGCGGCCAATCGAGCGCGTCACATTCGCGGACGCCATGATTATCGGCATCGCGCAGGCCTTCGCGTTGTTTCCCGGCGTGTCGCGTTCGGGAAGCACGATCACGGCGGGCCTGTTTCGCGGGTTGACGCGCGAGGCGGCGGCGCGTTTCTCGTTTATCCTGTCCACGCCGGTGATTGCCGGCGCGGCTGTGGTCGAATTGCCAAAGCTGTTGAAAATGCACCATGCGGGCACGCTCGCGCTTCCCTTCTCGCTGATTTTCATCAGCATCGCGGTGTCGGCGGTGGTGGGCATTATCGTGATTGCGTTTTTCCTGCGTTATCTGCAAGTACGCACACTGAAAATATTCATTTACTACCGCATTCTGCTCGGTATAGTGATTCTGTTATTGTTCTTCCACATGGGCCACGCGCGCTAGCGCCCACGCGTCCCGTGCGAAGCTGAGGTCTTCCCACCACAGCCCAGGAGAAATTGTGCGCATACTCGCTTTGACCGAAAATCGCCGCATCAACGAACTGATCGGCTTTGTGGGCATCACGCTGGCCGTCTTGCTCGCGCTGAGCCTGCTTTCCTATTCGCCGCAGGACGCGGCATTCAATGTAGCCGCCGCGCCGCCTGCCGCCGCTCCTTCGCACAACTGGATCGGCCCCGTGGGCGCGCATATCGCTGATCTTTTTTTTCAGGGCGTCGGATACGCCGCGTTTCTCTTCCCCGTCGGACTGTTCTTGCTGGCGTTTCGGCGCTTCCGCAGTCAAAAAGTGAATGCGCCGCTTGCGAAGTTGACGGGATGCGCGCTGTTCATCTTCGCGCTGCCCGCGGAACTTTCGCTGTTAGGCGTCCCCGAAGTGCGCGGCGCTTTGCCTCCCGGCGGAATGTTGGGTGAACTGATGGCGCACGCTCTGCGTTCGGCATTTAATTCCATTGGAGCGCACGTGGTAGCGTCGGCATGCATTTTCGCGGCATTGCTGATGACCACGCAATTTACGTTTGTGGGCACGGCAAAACTGATGCGCGGACCGCTGGGCGCGGAAGGCTTCATCGGCAGGCGGATTCTGGGGTTGGTTGACCGAGTGAAAGACTGGCGCGAGGCGCGCGAGTCAGAAAAGCTGCGGAAACGCGTCGAGGAAATCAAGATCGCCGGCAGGCCCGCGGTTCCCGCGCAACAAAAAACAAAAGTCGCGACGACGATACGCGATGTGGAAGAAATCACCGCAGACGAACACGAGGAACGCGCCAAAGAGCAGTCGCGCCGCTTCACCCCCGTGATTACGTTCAGCGGAACGGCCGAAGCTGCGCCTGCGTCGCGGAAATCCGGTTCCGAGCCAAAAATTGCCAAGGGCAAAACGACGTACCGGCTGCCTTCGCCGTCATTGCTGCGGGGAGCCGAGCGCAGCGAGCGCATGACGGAGCCGGAGTTGAAAGAATACGCGCGCGCCATTGAGCAAAAATGCGCGGAATTCGACGTCGCTGGGCACGTGACGCAAATCAATCCTGGCCCCGTGGTCACCACATTCGAATTGAAGCCTGAAGCGGGAATCAAATACAGCCGCATCACGGGACTTGCGGACGATTTGTGCCTCGCGTTGAAAGCCGAATCCATTTTGATCGAGCGCATCCCGGGCAAATCGACGGTTGGCATCGAAGTGCCCAATCCGCATCGCGAAACGATTGCGCTGCGCGAAGTGATCGAGTCGCCGGAATTCTCGCATTCGTCCACAAAACTGGCATTGCCCCTCGGCAAAGACCTCGTCGGACACATTCGCGCCGCCGATTTGGCGCAGATGCCGCATTTGCTGATCGCAGGCGCAACGGGCACGGGCAAAAGCGTCTTCATCAACTCGATGCTCATGGGCATGCTGTATAAATCCACGCCCGACGAATTGAAAGTAGTGCTGATCGACCCGAAGCGCATCGAGCTGGGACTTTACGAAGACATTCCGCATTTGTATACGCCGGTTGTCACGGACCCGAAAGTCGCGTCAAACGTCCTGCGCAACGCAACCCGCGAAATGGAGCGGCGATTGAAGTTGCTGGCGCAACGCGGCGTCCGCAACGTCGATCAGTACAATCGCACGTTCGAGAAGGGCCAGCCGATGTCGCTCTTTGACGACGTCGAGGAAACCGAGCACAAGCCGCTGCCCTACATCGTGATTGTCATCGACGAGCTTGCCGATTTGATGATGGTGGATACGACGAACGTGGAGGAATCCATCACGCGGCTGGCGCAAATGGCGCGCGCCGTGGGCATCCATTTAATTTTGGCCACGCAGCGGCCTTCGGTGGACGTGATCACCGGTTTGATCAAGGCAAATTTCCCGGCGCGCATTTCGTTCCGCGTGGCCAGCAAAGTGGACTCGCGCACGATTCTCGATACCAACGGCTCGGAATCGCTGCTCGGACGCGGCGACATGCTCTATCTGCCCGCGGGATCTTCGCGCATTCATCGCATTCACGGACCGCTCGTCACGGAATCGGAAGTCGCGGCCGTCTGCGAATTCTGGCGCGACCAGGCGAAAGCGATTTACAACGAGGAACTGCTCAAGCCGCCGCGCGACGAAAATGCGAGCAGCGCTGAGGGCGGAGCCGATGGCGGCGAGGAAGTTGACGACGCGCTTTATCAGGATGCGGTGCGCGTGGTCTGCGAAATGGGTCGCGCGTCCACTTCCACTTTGCAGCGGCGGTTGCGCGTCGGCTACGGCCGCGCCGCGCGGCTGATTGACTTGATGGAGAAAGATGGAATCGTCGGCCCGCCCGACGGCTCGCGCCCGCGCGAAGTGCTGAAGAAAAAAGACTGGATGCGCGAATTCGACGAATCGGTGAAGTAACCTCCACCTGCTGTAGGATCCGCGTCTACTGCGAATCTAATGGATCAGCTGTCCTAGCACGCGCCACACGGGAGCGGGGCGTGCTGCCTGCGGAATCCCTCTGAAGTGAAAGCTCACGCCAATAGCATAAAGATCGACGGAATGTGGATCGCTTAGATATTTCTGTCGAACAGGATGAAAGTCACGCAAACCGGTCCCGCCCGAAGGTCCCAGCTCGATGTTAGCCATGTTAAGCGTGGTGTTCAAACCGTCGATTTGCAGTCCTCCGCCCCACAGGGAAACCAGCGGCAATCTCGACTGGGTCATAAACAGCGTTTTCACCTCGTTCATCTGCGGAAGGCGCCAGCGGCTCTCCGGGCGCTCGGCAGCGTCCGTCGGCAACGCATCATGACGGACAACATAGTGCCCCATGTGCCGCGAAGATGGAAGCGGCGCAGGTTGGAAATGCTCGGGTATGCCTCGCAAGGCGAAAACATCCGTCGAAACGATGGGCGCCAAACCAACGGGACTTGATGCAAACGTCGGCACGATCGCGGAAGGGGCGGGCGTCGACAGCAGCGCCGGTACGCTCGGCAAAAGTGTCGCTGATAACATCGGCATGTTCTCGGAAACATGTTCGTAGGTCTGCGGTGCCGGACTTTGAGGCAGGACTGGCACGGGTCCACAAAGCAGGATTGCGAGAACCAGGATAAAACGCGTTCGCGTTAACAGGTGTCGGTTTGGGGCACTTCCCGGGTGAAGCCGTGAACTGCCCGGGGCATTTGCCGAGGCGAACATACCTTAACCTTAGAGCCATCAACTCGCTCAGGCTATAAGGTTAAGCGCGTATTTTGTTGTGCGTTCTTGCCTTAGCTGGCGCATGCCGCGCGGCCCTCATCCGGGTAGGGCGTGCAGCCTATTCACGCGCCAAAATGCCGCGTAAGCTCTGATTTGGGCGACCGCAGCCTCTATCGTGAAGACCTTCGCTCTTCAAGGACTCGCTGACTTGTTTGGCACGATGCCGGCACTCGCGCCGGCTTAGTTGAGCTTCTGCGCCAGGCTCCGCAAATTCGACGAATCCGTGAAATAAGCCGCCAGCTATTTACACGCACCTTTCGCGACGCCGGCAAGCATTTACTCTCGTTTTCAACGGTGCTAGAGTAGGATTCAGGTCAATGCAAAATGACGAATGTCGACAAGGTGATGAATCCTCTTGTGATTGCCGTGGTCCTGATCGCATATTTTGCCTTTCGATTTCATCGCCTCGCGTGGTTCTTGGCCAAACTTCACATCGCACCCAAAAGTTGGAACCGCTGGATTTTCGGCGCCGCTCACGATCAGAAACCGCACTGACTCGCCATAATCTGCAAACGTTCAATCTGAATTGACACGTTTACAACGCCTCCGTACAATCTTTGTTCACTCCCGTGCCGAGGTAGCTCACCGGTAGAGCGCGGCCCTGAAAAGGCCGGCGTAGGCAGTTCAACTCTGCCCCTCGGCACCATCCCAGGATCCCTGGCCAAGCAAATTCCAATTCCCCGAAGCGGCGTATCGTCTGCCGTGGCTGTGCCGTCACCGAGGAGAATCGTAAGCGACGCCTCAAAGCGCCTGAGGTAAGATACGCTGGCTAAAGGCGCCTGTCGCGTATCGGGCGCAACAAGGAGGGATTCCGCATGCGAATCCATACGGTTCGTTCCGCGAGTGTCGTTGTTGGCTTGCTCGCTGGGGCAATGGCAATGATCCCCGCGGCGTTCACCCAAGGAATGCGGGGTTACACTCCCGATCCGCAGTTGGTCGCCCGGAGAAAGGCGCTGGAAAAAGAACTCGAATCGGTCGCCATCATCGACCGCAAGGTGATGATACCCATGCGCGACGGCAAGCTGATGGCCGCCGACATTTATCGTCCCAAGGATCAGTCCCAAAAAGCTCCTGTGATCTTCGTTCGCACGCCGTACAACTTCAACTACTGGGATATCGATAACGGAGTCCCGGCCGACATGAGTCGACAAATCGAGGCGGTCAAGCGGGGCTACGCCTACGTGGAGATTCAAGAGCGCGGCCACTTCTACTCCCAAGGGAACTACGACATCCTCGGCCCGCCGCGCACCGATGGCTCCGACGAGGTCCGCTGGATTTCCTCGCAGCCGTGGTCGAATGGCAACATCGGCACGACCGGCTGCTCCTCAACTGCCGAGTGGCAATTGGGCGTCGTCGCTGAAAACGATCCGGCGCTGACGACCTTCAACGTGCAGGGCTTCGGTGCCGGCGTAGGGCGCGTCGGGCCGTACTACGAGCAGGGAAACTGGTATCGCGGCGGAGCGGTACAGATGCTATTTATCGCTTGGCTGTACGGCGAACAGAACCAAGTGAGGCCAATGTTTCCTCCGGACGCCACACAGCCGGAGTTGATCCGTGCATCGAAGGCCTTCGATCTCGCCTCGCACTTCCCGCCGGTAGACTGGTCAACCGCACTCTGGCACCTGCCGGAGATGGACATCATCAAGGCCGCAGACGGGCCGCGCGGAATTTTCTCTGATCACATGCCCGTCGCTACCGGCGGCGCGATGATCGAACGAACGCCGAACGATCCGGCTTGGTACAAAGGGGGACTGTGGAACGATAGCATGCCGATCAACAAGCCCGGCCTCTGGTTCATGAGCTGGTACGACGTCTCGGTATCACCGAACCTGGCAGCTTACAACTTCGTGCGGCGCACTGCGCCGCCAGCCACAGCTAACGAGCAATACGCAATCATCGCGCCCGTGTTGCACTGCGCTTACACGCGCGCTACGGAACAAACCATGATCGGCGATCTCAGCGTGGGCGACGCCCGGCTGGACTATGACAATCTCATGTATGGTTGGTTCGATCACTTCTTGAAAGGAGAAACCAACGGCGTATTGCAGCAAATGCCCAAGGTTCTCTACTACGTTGTGGGGGAGAATCGCTGGGAGTCGTCGCCAACCTGGCCGCCAGCGGGAGCGCAGCCGGAAACCTTTTACCTGCACAGTGAAGGAAGCGCGAATACCCTTTACGGCGATGGCACGCTTGCCGACAGTCCGCAGCCGGCTGATCACGCCGACCGGTTCGTGTATGACCCTGGGAACCCGGTGCCCACCTACGGTGGCGGCGGCTGCTGCGAGGGCGACGCAGTGCATTTCGGTTCGTTTGACCAGCGCACAACCGAAGCGCGTAATGATGTCTTGGTCTATACGACCGCCCCGTTTGCGACCGGCACGGAGATGAGCGGCCCGATAACCGTTGCCCTCTACGTGTCCTCCAGTGCCAAGGACACTGACTTCACCTTCCGCGTGAACGACGTGTATCCCGACGGCCGGGCCTTTAATCTCATTGAAAACATTCAACGCATGCGCTACCGCGACGGCTACGATAAGCCGCAGGTTTGGATGCAGCCCGGGCACGTCTACAAAGTGACCTTCCAACCGATTGACTTTAGTAATTATTTTTCCCCCGGCCATCGGCTCCGCCTGGAAGTTTCCAGCAGCAACTTTCCGCGGTTCGACCGGAACCTCAACACGGGCGGCCAAAATTACGATGAGACGCAGTACGTGGTAGCTCATAACGCCATCCATCACTCGGCCGAGTATCCCTCGAAGATCACCATCACCGTCGTGCCGAATCCGCATCCGTGGGTGTTCGCCAAGGGAAACATTCTGCAAAGGGAGAGTAGCGGCACGTCGGGTCGGAATTGAGATCGAATCGTCGCCCGAAACCTTACAGAGTACAGAGTAATGTCAAAAACCACGGCTCTTGCGGCAGGGTACTCCCGCAGACGTTGGCTTCGTATCCCGTGGAACAGAAGAACCTAGCTTCCGGGTGGTAGAGCGCGGCCCTGAAAAGGCCGGCGTAGGCAGTTCAACTCGCCCCTCGGCACCATCCATCCCGGCATTTTCCGGATTCCTTCGCTCGCCCAGGCTGTAATCGGTGTTGTGGTGAAGAGGAAGTGCAACTCGGCGTCGCGCGAAAAATCAATTCCGGGTTGCCTGGTGCGTTTCGCATTTCTCCGGCGGCAAGACGGGAAATATTTCGTTCGCCGCGTGATTCTTGCGAGACGTGACACCGGTTAGGCCGATCTTCATGGATACTTTGAAAATTGCCGCGACGGGAATGATGCCTGCCAGTTTGTGAGCGCCGACGGAGGCAAGTCCCATCGACGCAAAGCACCCACACGAACTGCAATCCGGACGCCCGCCGAATTGGCACGGCGTGATCTCCGTTTGCAGGTCCGCCGACAATGTTCTGGTGGTCAAGGCAAAAATGCAGTCTTCCGGATTCCCTGGCGGCGAAGAAAATTGGCGAAGCACGGGCTCCGGCATGTCCAGCTTGGGATATTGTTTTCGCAATTGCGCCATATCCGCAATCGCCCGCGAGCGTTCATCAGGCGTGAGTATTTCAGGTAGCACATCTCCAATTTGTGGCGTGAACATACTGAACCACACTTTCTTGATTTCCGGACGCGGCGTCCAGAATTTCAGAAACTCGCCCAGGTAGCCCGGACGTTTCATCATTTGGCTTGTCACCGTGCAATGGACCGTGATTTTTTGTCCCGCGATATTTTTTAGAATGCGCCCGTAGGTTGCGGGAGCTCGCCGCGCGTCGTGTTCCGGCTGCAAGCCGTCAATCGAGACGACCACGTGAAGGCGTGGCATGCTTGCCCATCCGGATCCCAGCGGCCGGAAGGCGCTGGTGACAATCTGCACGTCGATTCCCCGAGCCAGAAGCTGCGGGATCATCACTTCGAGCTCCCGATAGCGAACCAGTGGATCGCCGCCCACGAGGGATAAATGCAGAGGCTTGAGGCGATCAACGACTTCGAGCACGCCGTCGACGAGAGCTTGCCCGCGGCGATCGTTCAACTCGCGCAACGTCTTGCCACCGCCCAGATGCGCGTCATCGTAAGCGTAGCAACCCGGACATCGCAAAGGACATTCCCGTGTGATTTCGATGGAGAGAGACGGACGTTGGCCCCTTAAGATTTTTCCCCACGCCTGCATAATCTGAGAGACCTGCATGATGAATGATAGCCCTTTCCGATCGAGCCAATAGATTCGATTTGGGATGCACTGCTAACGGGCCAGATGCTGAGGGCTAGGCGACAGCAAATGCGATGCGCGGAGGAGCCTGCGAGATGGCCGGAAACTCGATCGGTCTTGCGAATCATCCGAATTACAACCCGATTCGCGGTCGAGCAGAAGGGCCCGGCTTGCCTTCGGGAAGGTGTCAACCGGGCCTTTTCGAGAGGTTGTTGCTACTTCGGATTTTGCTTGGCCACGTCCGTTGTTGCCGCAATTCCGGCCGCAGCGCGGGGCGCGTCCTGGTAGCGCGTCAGATAAGGGAGAAACGCCGCGATTTCCAGCGGCTTTTTCGCCTGAGCGGAAAGCATCTGCGCGTGCTTCGCTTTCGCCATCTCCAGGCTGTCGTTCCACGAATTGACCACAATTCGCGAACCCAGTGGAAGCGCCGTAATCTGGTCGGCTTTCGTCGGTTGCAGTGGAGGCGCCGCCTGAATCAACTGTGTTGCCATGAACACGTGATTGCCCAGGTTGGCGCTGATCAATGACGGCAAGTTTTTCTGCTCCGCGGCGAGTTGTTTCAAGAAAAGTCCGGCGGTGGCGAGTTGATTTTTGTACGGCGAATTTCGCAGCAACTCGATTGCCTTTTTCGCCGCGAGCTCCTCGCTCGCCTCCGAACTGCGGAAAGACATGCGCTTCATCGTGTCCGCGGTTGAAACCATCGTCGTATCGTTGAACGAATACGCATCGCGAAGCGGCCATCCCGTCAAAACCGCGCCAAGCTGATGCGCCAGTATCGCGGCCAGGCTCGCTTCGTCGGGAAGCACATCCAACAAGCCGCGGCTTACGACGATTGTGTGGCCGATCGTGAAGGCCTCGAGAGTCGACGTGAGCAACACGCGGCAGCGCACCTCCGGCTCGACGTCCAGATTGTTCGTCACCTCCATATTGTTCACCACCGTGTCCATCACTTTGTCCACGGGACCCGAAGGCGCCAACAATCCGTTGTGTTGCAGCGCGTCGATCACGTTGTCTTCGCCTTCGCGCTGCCAGTCCTCGTCCGTGCCGTTGGAACTATCCGCCTCGTCGGCGACCGGCTTGGCGGCCTCCACGGTCAACTGGCTGAATTCGCTTTCATGGCTTCCCAGCTTCGGATCGTAACCCCAGAGCCGCGTTTGCGAACGGTAGCGCACATGTCCAAACGGAAAGTCGTTCAAATCCGATTCCGCGCTGTAAATGTACGAAGGAATCCACTGATTCGGCGCCGCGTTCGTGCGCCAGCTATCGAAGTGCAAGTTGTTCTCAGCGATGCTCGAAATCGGCAGAAACACCCCGTTAAACCGCACAATCGTGTAGTCCTGCGTCTCCACCCAAATGCGTCCCTGGAATCTGCCGTTGCCCGATTTCGGCAGCGGCGTCACGTTGAACACCATGCACCTTACAGAGCCGAGGAATTCATTGCGCACATAGTCGAATTTGTAATGCTGTTTGTCGAAATCAATAGGATCCACGAAAATCATCTGCAGGAATCCCACTGGCACGTACGAATTCCCGAAAAACGAAGTGGCCCCCTTAAACGGATTCAGTCTGTGTTTCCAACTGGTATTTGTATCCGGGAGCATCGAACGGTCCATCACGCCCCTGCTCAGGTCCGCCACGCCCAGAAAATAGTGATCTTTCTCCGGCACGGGGCCCAGTTGCGCGTCCCAGCGCATGTCCTGAATGTAGGTTTCCACGATGGGGCTGTAATGGCGCAGCGTTGAGACTTCCTGACGCTCTCGCATGATAATTCGATCGACGGCCTCGCCCGGCGTTTTTGGTCTGTTGGATGTTGTTACGAGTGGCGCTGGCGTTTGCGCAAGCTGGGTCTGCTCAGTTTGCGCCGCTAATCCTCCCGCAAATGCCATCCCGAGAACTGCCGCAAGAACGTACCGCATCCCATTGCCCATGGTCTCTCCCCTTACTTGATATGCCGGCTCGAAGCCGTTCCGGACATTGACCGGACATTGACCGGAAAATCACAGGAAAATCGACTGGCTGCCCACCTTGGCGAGATCGAGAGAAATGAACGGGAACTTGCGCGGCATGAGAGCGTTACCTCCCCGGAGCGAGCCTAGTGTGAAGAGTAGTGTAGTACTAGAACCAGCGGGAGGGAGAATAGTACGACTGTACCGTATTGGAACGTTGTTGCTCTAAACGATACTGGCAGCCCCCCGTTTCCGTGCTGCCAAGGCGTTTCGCGGCGTTGCTTCTTTCGCTTCAGGCGGCCCTATGCCCGTCCGCGTTACTTGCGTTCTCAGTTAAGCTATGCTTATATCTGCGCGACTTTCACCCCATGCTTGGGCACTTTGTGCTTGGGAGGCCTCATGGCGAATGCTGATTTGCGCCCGATGACCATCGGTGAAGTCTTGGACCGCACGTTCCGTTTGTACAAGAGCGACTTCTGGCTCTTTGCTGGAATTATGTCCTTGCCGTTCTTCGTGCTGTTCATTTTCAACGTCTCACTCGCATGGGTAACGCGTGCGCATATCGCTACCGCCGGTACTGCCCATTCCCCAGGCGCAATTATTGGCGCCGCTGTGGGCGGTGCATTGTTATTCTTAGTCGTCATTTTTGCACTTACTGGCATCGGACAGGCAGCGACTATTTTTGCAGTTTCCGATCTCTATTTGGGCCGAACGGCCAGCATTCGCGGATCCTTCCGGCAAGTCTGGGGACACATCCTTCAAGTGCTGGGCGTGCTTTTTCTGGTCTTCTTACTTGTAATGGTCGGATTCATCTTTCTGATCATTCCGGGAATCATACTAATGTGCCGTACTGGCGTGGCTGTCCCGGCTGCGATGCTCGAAGATGAGGGTCCGATTACCGCAATCAGTCGTAGCATGCATCTCACCAAGGGTTTTGCGATGCAAATGTTCCTGATCTTTGTCTTGACCTGGGTGCTGGCAACCATCGCGACGGTCATTTTCCAATTGCCTTTTACCATTATGGCAATCACGCCGCACCCGCATGTTCTGCCTTTCGGCATGGTCATACTTCAAGACTTGACCGCTTTTATCTCCCAAGTGCTCATCGCGCCGGTAGGCGGCATCGCGTTCTCGCTGATGTATTACAACCTGCGGGTACGCAAGGAAGCTTTCGACCTCGAGCACCTGATGGGAGCGATGGGAACAGGTTCGGCCCCCGGCGGAGCCGCGCCGGGCGCTGTTTTGCCTGCCTGATTCAACGTGCGACGGCTCGCATATGCCAAACGTACACCGAAGCTCACCACCGCATTCTGCCTGTTCGCGCTGCTTTTTTTAGCGGGATCGCAGCAGGCCCGCGCAACTGATGCGCAGCCGGATAACCAAACGCCCGCGCTCGACCTGCACTCCTACGAGGCGGAACTCGAGCGCGATTCCAAACTGATCGACCGAATCAAGAATCAACCGTCTGAGATTTCCCGATTCAGAAGTTCCCTCCCCGCTGCTTGGACCGTCCGCGCAAACGGAACGAACTTCCACGTATCAACGGAATCCCTCGATTCCGCGCTCGCGGACTTGCAGACGCGCCCGAAGGATGCCGGCACAATCGCGCGCGACATTGAATTCCGACTGGAAACAATGCGCCAATCGGCAATCGAGTTGGAGAAGCCGCGCGCTGCCGCATCAGAGTCCACGGCTCGCGCCGACTTGAATAGAGTCTTTCAGGGACGCGAGTTCGAAGGCCTGAAAGGTCCGAGCCAGTGGCAATTGCTCGAAGCGCGCATCGGAAACTGGATTGCCCGGCAAATTGCCCGGCTATTAGCGCGCCTGCATATCAGCGCCAAGACCGGCAATTTGTTAGCGTGGAGCGTAATCGCGCTGGCGTTGCTGGCGCTCGGCTATTGGGCCTTCCGCACGCTGTCGCGCGGCGCGCGCATGGCTGAAATGCCCGCCTTCGCGCCACCTGCGCCAAGTGATGCGCGCATGTGGGTGCGCGACGCCCTCGCGGCAGCTGAACGCGGCGAATATCGCGAAGCCGTTCACTGCGCGTATTGGGCCGCCATCGCGCGGCTGGAAGATCTGAAGTTGCTGGCGCGAGATCGTTCGCGAACGCCCCGGGAATCGCTGCGCCTCCTCGATTCGCATCCGAATCAGCAGAGCTCGCTTCGCGATTTGACCGGCCATTTTGAATTGATCTGGTACGGCGACCGTCCCGCCTCGCCGGAGGATTGGTCCGGAGCAAAAGCGCACTTGGAGAAATTTGGATGCCTCACGGCCTCGACAGCGCCGACCGCAAACTCCTGATCGGCGTTGGCGCATTATTTGCGGTCCTGGTCATTGTGTCGGCAATCATTTCGCCGCCGCAGATCACCGGCGCTTCGGCGATTCCGTCGAGTTACTCGCCCTCGTGGGATGGCGCGAAGGGCGCCTTCCTGCTGCTTCAGGAGCTTGGGTACAACGTTTCCCGCTGGGAAAAGCCGCCCACTCAATTGCCACGGGGCGCCTCGGATGAAGTCTTGATTCTCGCAGAGCCCGTGCAGCCGCCATCGGAAGAGGAGCGTTTCGCGATAACCGAGTTTCTTGAGAATGGTGGCCGCGTCATCGCCACAGGTTCGTCGGCCGCTGATTTCCTGCCCGACGCCGCGGAGTTTGCGGCAGGCTATCCGACCGCGCAAAGCGAGAGTTTCGACGCCATGGTTCCCTCGGCCATCACGCGCGGCGCGCCGCAAATTTCAATGACCGCGCCGGACAATTGGGCGCCAACTTCGCTGAGGCAAATCGTCGTTTACGGCAACGAAGACACCGCCGCCGTTGTAACTTACCGGTTCGGCAAGGGAGAAGTGATTTGGTGGGCGGCTCCCACTCCTCTGACGAATGGCGGCATCCGCGACTCGGGAAATCTTGGTTTCTTTTTGAACTGCGTTGGCTCGCCCGAAGGCGCGCATGTTTTCTGGGACGAATATTTTCATGGCGTGCGGGGTTCTCTGTGGGCCTTTTTTGCGCGCACACCGGTATTTTGGGGCGTGGCGCAATTCGGCTTGGTTTTTCTGGCAATCGTGTTTACATATTCTCGGCGGCTCGGGCCGATTCGTCCGCCCGTGACGCAATCCCGGCTCTCTCCGCTGGAATTCGTCGACACGCTCGGTGATTTGTACGCATCCGCGCATGTGGCATCCGCCGCCGTCGGAATTGCATACCAGCGATTCCGGTTTATTCTTACGCGCAAGCTGGGGCTTCCGGCAAACGCCAGTGCATCTGATTTGGCAAAAAGCGCCGGCGAAAGTTTGGGGTGGGAACAGGAACCGCTGTTGCATACGCTCTCCCAGTGCGAACTCGCGAGCCGGAGCGGCGATGTGCGCGTAAAAGACCCGGTCCAGCTGGTTCAGCAACTTCACGATTATTCGGCGCGTCTCGAAGTCAAGCGGCCAACACGAATGAAAGGCAGAGCGAATGAATAAAGCGAGCGAACTGGCGGCAAACGTTCGAGGCGAATTCGCCAAAGTAATCGTTGGACAGAAAGACGCCCTGGACCAATTGCTGCTGGTCCTCCTGGTTGGCGGCCACGCGCTGCTGGAAGGCGTGCCCGGCCTGGCGAAAACGCTGGCCGTCAAAACGCTGGCGCACATTTTCGATTTGAAATTTCAGCGCGTGCAGTGCACTCCTGACCTGATGCCCGCCGACATTTTGGGCGCGAATGTCTTTAACCTGGGCACAAGCGCTTTCACGCTGCACCCGGGCCCCATCTTCACGGACTTGCTCCTCGTTGACGAAATCAACCGCACTCCGCCGCGAACGCAATCCGCGCTGCTCGAAGCCATGGAAGAGCGCCAGGTGACGATTGACGGAACCCGCCACGTCCTCTCGCAATTTTTCTCCGTATTTGCCACGCAGAATCCCATCGAGTTCGAGGGCACTTACCCGCTGCCCGAGGCCCAACTCGATCGCTTCCTCGTGAAAGTGCGGATTGGCTATCCCGACGCGGAGCAGGAAATCCAGGTCCTGGAAAATTTCCAGAAGGGCTTCGACCCGCGCCAACTCGAGAATGCCGGCTTGCGAACGGTGCCGTCCGCAACGCTGCAAGCGGCGCGCGACGAAATCGCGCAAGTTCGCGTGGAGCCGGCGCTATTCCGCTATATCGTTACGCTGGTGGCCCGCACGCGCAATTTTCCCGCCGTGAGTTTGGGCGCGAGCCCGCGAGCCGCCGTGAACCTGATGCTCTTTGCAAAAGCCGTGGCGGCGACGGAAGGCCGCGACTTCTTGATTCCGGACGACGTGAAAACGGCCGCGCGCCCCGTGCTCCGCCATCGCATAATTTTGAAGCCTGAGGCCGACCTCGAGGGAGTCACCGCCGACCAGGTGGTTCGCGAAGTCCTCAACGCGGTCGAAGTTCCCAAATGAACGAACCTGGGCATCTGGTTCCTCCAACCGTTCGCGCGCGGGCGCGGCCTGGCTCGCGATTTCCTTTCGCTTTTGGCAGGAGATTTTTCCTCCTGCTGCTGATCGGGCTCGTTTGGCTCGGGCCGGCGTGGTCGGATACACGCTACCTCTACGCGATGTTGCTGTGGGACGTTGGCGTTGCTCTTCTTTGGTTTTGGGATCTGACGAACATTCCGAAACCTGAGCAACTGGAAGTGCGCCGGATTTGGGGCGCGTCCGTGCAGCTCTCGGTCAAGTCGGACGTCAAACTCGAAATTCAGAATTACGGAAGATCTTCGGTTTTCGCTGAACTCCTCGACGACCTGCCGCGCTCGTTTCGGGGCGACGCGCCGGAGCTGGCAATTCCCGTGCCGGCCGGAGAAACCGCGAGCGCGACGTATTCCGTGCAGCCGCGGGAACGCGGAGACACGCGCGTCGGAAACGTTTTTCTCAGGTGCCAGAGCCCGTGGCGCGTCGCGGAACGATGGGCCTCCGCCGCACTCAATCAGGCGGTGCGAATTTATCCGAATATCGAGGAGTCGAAGCGTGACACGATTTACTTGATTCGCAGCCGCCAGGTCGCCTTGCAAGCGCGCCACAAACACCTGCGCGGCCAGGGACGCGAATTCGAAAGCCTGCGCGAATATCGCGAAGGAGACGAATGGCGCAACATTTGTTGGAGCGCTGTGGCCCGCCGCGGAAAATTAATCACGAAAACGCATCAGTTCGAGCGCAGCCAAACGGTGTGGCTGGTGCTCGACACGGGACGCCTGTTGCGCACCCGCGTTCGCGGGCTCACCAAGCTCGATTACGCCGTCGGCGCGGCTCTCGCCTTGGCGCAAGTGGCGTTGTATTCCGGCGATCGCGTCGCGCTGCTGGCCTATGGGCGGCGCGTGCAGCAGCGGTTGCCCGCCGGACGCGGCCCTGCGCATGTGCGTTCGCTCATCGAGGAGCTCGCGCAAGTTCGCTCCGAGGAATTCGAAGCGGACCATTCGCACGCCGCGGAAGTCCTGCTCTCGATACAGAAACGCCGCGGTCTGGTCGTTTGGTTCACCGATCTTGCCGAAACCGCGGCAATGCCCGACGTGATTGAAAGCGCGTCGCGCCTCGCCCGCCGCCATCTGGTGCTCTTGACCGTGATCAGCCAGCCCGAGCTTCGTGGCCTTCTGGAATCGCGGCCCGAAAACGACCCCGAAATGTACCATTACGTTGCGGCTCAAGAAATTGTCCATCGCCGCGAGGTTCTTCTTCGCACGCTTCGCCAGTGCGGAGCGTTGACTCTGGAAATTGAACCGGCCAAAGTCTCTTCCGCGGTGGTGAATCAGTATTTGCTCGCGAAGGAGCGCGGAATGATATGAAGCCGATATGAAAATGCCATCAGCGGATGGTCAGATCTCGTTCGCGGCTTCCGCACGCACATCCGCCGGCGCTTCGCTCAGCGCATCGCTCGTCGCAGTTTGCCGCTGCGGCGCTTTCGACAAGAGGTAAAGGACCAGCAGCGTCCCCAGCGCGGCGGCCAGCGCAAATTTTACGGGGATAGGCAGGTTCGATGGCGAAACGAATCCCTCGATGAAGCCCGCAATCAGCAGCATCGGAATCGCGCCCAGCACGAGCCGCACGCTGCGCGCTCCCGCCTTCGCCAGAGACGCGCCTCGCGGCAGCCTGCCGGGAAACAGCATGCCGCGCGCTATCCCCAAGCCCGCTCCGCCGGCGATGAAAATTGCGGGAAGCTCCAGCACGCCGTGCGCCGCCACAAAGCTCCAGAGCTGCAGGCTCATGCCCTCTCTCCAACAGGCCTCGCCCACCGCGCCGATCAGCAATCCATTCAGCAGCATCATCCACACCGTGCCGATGCCGGCCGTGATTCCCAACGCGAAGGTGGAAAACGCCACTGTGAGGTTGTTCGTCAGGATGGCGCTCGATGCCAGCGGTTTCACCGTCACAATGGATTGCGTCCACATTTTATGGTGCTCGATTGAGTCGATCATGCCCGGCCCCAGCAAATATCTCGCGAATGACGGGTCCGCCATGGCCACCAAAAACGACACCACGCCCGCGGCCAAAAAAATTATGAACGCTGTAAGAGTATCCGGCAGCGTTTCGCGAAAAATTGCGGGATACGTGCTCCTGTAAAACGTCCAGATTCCCTTCGGTTTTGCGCGGCGGCCCATGTAAATCAAGTTGTGAGCGCGGCCCATCAGCTGATTCAGGTAAATGGCGAGTTGCGTGCTGGTCACATCTTCGCGAACCGTGGAGAGATCAGAAGCAGTCTGACGGTATAATAGCGCCAACTCTTGCAGCTCGCTTGGGGTCAACGCGGAGATACTGCGCCGGGCCTTTGTGCCGACCAGGTGTTCGAGTCGCGCCCAATAGGGGCGTCGCTTTTCAAGCCAGCGCGTGGAGATCAATGACGTCCTCTGCCGATAATCTTACCATCGAGACTCCGGAGCAAACTTCTCTTGATTTCCCTCTTGCCGGAGTAGGCAGCAGGTTCCTGGCCATAGCCGTGGATATGGCGATTCAGGTCATCGTCGGATTCATCGTGTTCCTCAGCTTCGCGTTTTTGATTCCTGCCGTTCGATGGGTCACGGTGCTGGGACCCCAATGGATGATCGCCGGCATAGTTATCGTCGTCTTCCTGCTGAACTCAGGCTATTTTGCGTTTTTCGAAGCCATCTGGAACGGGCAGACGCCCGGCAAACGCTACGCGCAAATTCGCGTGATGAAGGACGACGGGCGTCCCATCAGCGCCTACGATTCCATGGCGCGAAATTTGCTGCGCATCGTGGACGAATTGCCGGGAATGTATGCCGTCGGCGTGATCAGCATTCTCTTCAGCAAGCAGAACAAGCGTCTGGGCGATTTCGTTGCGGGCACGGTCGTTGTCCACGAAAAAACGATTCAGGAAGCGCGCCCGTTCCTCGAAATAAAGTCCGAAGAGTCGGGGCCGGCTTACGATACTTCGCGCATCACGCTGGACGAGTTGCACCTGATCGAAACGTTCCTGCACCGCCGCGATAGCTTCGATCCCGCGCTTCGCACCTCGATGGCCGCCAAAATCTCGATGCGCATCGGCGAAAAAGTGGGCGCTCGCGTGACGGGTTGGCCCTACACTGAAAAATTCCTCGAAGCCGTCTACGAGAAATACCGCTCCTCGGGCCGTTACCGCGCCTAGCTCGATTCGCCGCTCGCCGCGCGGCGCGTAAAGCTCCCAACGCGCATTGCGGCAACCTCCTTAGGCGAAAACGTACTCTGCTCGCGGCGCGGCATTCTTTGACTCGATTTTTGACGGCGGACTGGCGTAGAATTCGCAACAGAGGTTGTTTACTTGAGCGAAGGCTGCGCGCACGTTAAGGAAATTCAGAAAGTCACGCCGAGCGGCAAAGGCTGCAAGGAATGTCTGTTAATGGGCGACACGTGGGTGCATCTTCGCCTGTGCTTGATCTGCGGACACGTCGGCTGCTGCGACTCGTCGAAGAATCGCCACGCTACGAAGCATTTTCACTCCACGAAGCACCCCATCATTCGATCCTTCGAGCGCGGCGAAGATTGGCGCTGGTGCTACGTCGACGAAATCATGATGGATTGACGCCGTGCGCCGCTGCATCATGAACTCATGACTCCTGAGCCAAAAGCCGCACAAAACGTGCCGCCAAAATATGCCGAGGATCTTTTCTGGCCCGCGTTGCCCGTGAAAGAGTGGGAAGCAACGCGCGCAACTCTGCACATGTGGACGCAAATGGCCGGGAAAGTCCGTCTCGCGCTCACGCCGCTCGTCAACCATTGGTGGAACGTTCCGCTTTACGTCAATAGCCGCGGCCTCACCACATCGGCGATTCCCTACGGCGAGGGCGCGTTCGAAATTGAATTTGATTTCCTCCAACACATTCTCGAAATCCAGACGTGCGACGCGCAGGCCCGCATTATTGAATTGAAGCCGCGCTCCGTCGCCGATTTTTACCGCGAGTTCATGAAGGCGCTCGCGTCTCTCGACATTCGCGTCAAAATCTGGCCCATGCCCGTCGAGATTCAGAATCCCATCCGTTTCGACCAGGACACGGTGCATGCTTCCTACGATCCGGAGTACGCGAACCGTTTCTGGAGGGCGCTCGTTAGCGTGGAGGCCGTGCTTCAGGAATTTCGCGCGCGTTTCATCGGCAAAGTGAGTCCCGTGCATTTTTTCTGGGGAAGTTTCGATTTGGCTGTCACGCGATTCTCCGGCCGGCGCGCGCCGGAACGCCCCGGCGCCGACTTGGTGACGCGCGAGGCCTATTCGCATGAAGCGAGCAGCGTGGGATTCTGGCCGGGAAACGAAGGCGTCAGCGACGCCGCCTTTTACGCGTATGCGGCCCCTGAACCGTCGGGCTTCAAACAAGCAACCGTGCGTCCCGCGGCGGCTTTTTACGGCGCGGAGCTATCAGAATTCTTCCTACCCTATGAAGATGTGCGCAAAAGCGATTCTCCTCGCGATGCGCTCCTCGATTTTTGCGAAAGCACCTACGACGCGGCCGCGTCGCTCGGAAACTGGGACCGCGCCTCCCTCGAACGCTCCGCGTAACTTATATTTCTCCTGCGACGGTCCGCGAAACGAATCAGCTAACGATTAGCTTGGGAAGTCGTGAGCGATGCGGACGCTGTTTGCGGGAAGCGGCGCGCGAGCCAGGCGCGCGCTTCTTCCGGATGGTAATTGAACGGGCCCAGTCCGCCGCGATACACAATCTTTCCCGATTCATCAACGATGTAGATTCGCTCCGGCCAGCCACCGTAGGTGTGGTCGGCGGCGTCGTTCATCGTGTCGATGGCCACCGGAATCGGATAATGGAAGCGCGTGACGAAATCGTTGGCGATGGCGACGCGCTGCGGGAAGGTGGTGGGCTGCGGGTAGCAGATATCCTCCTTCACGTTCGACGGCATCTGCCACTCGTCCTGGGGATGCGCTTCGCGAATGTACACCGTCAAGAAATCGGCGCGGTCTTTATACTGGTCGTAAATCTTGACGAGATTTCCAATCTCGCGGCGGAAGGGCGGTCAAGTATAGCTGCCGAAAATCAGAACAAGCGGACGCTTGCCGACGCGCTCGCGCAGATGAAACGCGGTGCGGCCATCGAGCGAAAATATACGCGCATCGGGCGCGCGATCGCCGACGTGGACGTCACCCTGATGCCACTGCGGCAGCGCATAACGCAAAAATCCGTAAACGTCGCGCGGCCCGCCCATGAAATGCGCCAGCACGAAATACGCCGCCAACAGCAGCAACGCAAAGCCGCCGAGAATCCACTTCCACACCGATTTCCTGCGGGATTCCTTTTCCGTATTCATTGGGCGCAATAGGTCGCTTAGATGGCGCGCAGACAATCCACGCGTCAAGCACTTGACCGCGTTATCCCCCGGTAACTCGCACGCGGTCCCCGCAAACGAGCGGATTTCCAGCTAATAGCGATTCGCGGCGGGCACCGGTTCGCCTTTGACGATAACCGCACGCACGCGAGCCAGCGCGTGGATGTCCTCGAGCGGATTGCCTTCGGTGGCGACGATGTCGCCTTCTTTGCCGACGGCGATGGCGCCGAGATCATCGAGCCCCAGCAAATCCGCCGACGCGCGCGTGCCGAAAAACAGAGCCTGCTGCGGCGTCGCGCCAAATCGCACATCGGTCATGATTTCGTCGCGCACCGTTCCCTTGCCCGGTTCGTAACTTTGGTCAGAACCCGCGGCGATTTTCACGCCATCCGCCAGCGCGATTTTGAATCCTTGCAACTCGCCCTGCCAAATTAAATTGGCTTTGCGGATCACGTAATCGGCCATGCGCATTTTGGAACCGTTCTCGACAATGTTATTCGCGATGTAAAGCGTCGGCGTCAAGTAAACGCCGTGCTCCTTCATGTAATTGGCGGCGTCCTTGTCGAGGCCCGCGCCGTGCTCGATGGAATCGACGCCCGCGTGCAGCGCGAACCAGATGGTGGGCAGATTTTCATCGTGTGCCGCCACTTTCACGTGCGCCGCGTGCGCCTGCTCGACGATCACTTTCAATTCTTCCGGAGACACTTGATCGGCGAGCGGCGAATCGAGCGGCGACAGCACTCCGCCAGACGCCAGAATCTTAATCACGCGCGCGCCGTATTTTAACTGCCAGTGAACGGCCGCTTCCGCGTCAGCCGGGGAATTAATGAAGCCGTTTTCCGGCGTGTAATAATTCTCGGGCGTCAAATCAGGCGGAAAATCGTAAAAATCGCCGTGACCGCCGGGAATGGAAATCGCGTGCGCCGCGGGCACCAGATGCGGGCCGGGAATCGTGCCCTCTTCGATGGCATCTTTCAGCGCAACGTCAACAAAGCCTCCGCTGCCCAGCACGCGCGCGGCAACCACGCCCGAATCGATTGCATAGGCCATCGCCTTCGTGGCGCGAATCGTCGCCAGCGGCAGCGAAGGAAATTTCCCGCGCGGGCCGGTCCAGATGTGAATATGCGCGTCGATCAGGCCGGGGATGCACGTGTATTTTGAAAGGTCCTGCTGCTGCGCGTTCGCGGGCGCTGTCAAATTGCGCCCAACGGCGGTGATTTTCCCCGACGTGATGATGACTTCGCCGCCATCGATTGCCGGTTGGCTCGCGTCCGCAATTAATTTGCCGCAGCGCACAAACGTCGTATTGGATTTCGCCGCCGCATTCACCGGCATCGCGTCGGTGTCCTGCGCCATCGCGCCCGGTGCCGCACATGCCATCAAAACCGTCACACCCAGAATTGCAATTCCCCGCTTCATCATTCTTCCCCCCGAATTTCATATGTTTTGAACTTATGGCCGCCGGCGCACCCCGCGCTGACATGGAAGTCACGCCAAAAGTCGCGGAAGGTTATTCCGTACGCCGTGCCATGTCAATGCGCCGCGCGATAAAAATGCATACTTCCGATTGAACCAAAGTAGCCATCGTGGTATGCAATGCCTGAAACACAAAGCGGCGCTCTTATACTCCAACGATTGGAGGAACTCCTTGAGAAATTGCACATTTCGATTGGCATTGTTGTTGCTCGCCGTTGCGCTTCTCCATCCCGGCGCGATTTTCGCGCAGTCTGCGCGCGCCAAGCCGCCCGCGCAAACCTGGGCGACTCACGAAGGCGATTTCGTGGTTCACGATTTTCATTTTCGCGACGGCGAGACGCTGCCGGAGTTGCGTTTGCATTACACGACGCTGGGCACGCCGCAACGCGACGCCAGCGGCCGCGTTACGAACGCCGTGCTCATCATGCACGGCACGGGCGGCACCGGACATCAGTTCCTGCGCCCAGTGTTCGCGGGCGTGCTCTTCGGCCCCGGACAATTGCTCGACTCATCCAGGCATTTCATCATCCTTCCCGACGACATTGGCCACGGAAAATCGAGCAAGCCCAGCGACGGCCTGCGCATGAAGTTTCCCCATTACGATTACGCGGACATGGTCACCGGCGAATACGATCTGGTCACCGAGGGCTTGCACGTAAATCATTTGCGTCTGGTGATGGGCACGTCAATGGGCTGCATGCACACGTGGATGTGGGGCGAGACGTATCCGCAGTTCATGGACGCGCTGGTGCCGCTCGCGTGCCTGCCGATCGAAATCGCGGGACGCAATCGCATGACGCGCAAGATGATCATGGACCTGATCAAAGACGATCCCGCATGGGATGGCGGGAATTACAAAACGGAGCCGATCAACGGGCTTCGCGGTGCGCTCGATGTGGAAATGCTGATGGTCAGCGCGCCGCGTTACTGGCAGAAGGAATATCCAACGCGAGAAGCCGCGGACGCCTATCTCCAAAAATCCCTGCAGCAGAGGCTGAAAAATCTCGACGCCAATGACATGCTTTATGCGTTCGATGCTTCGCGGACTTATGATCCGTCACCGAATTTGGACAAAATCCAGGCGCCGCTAATCGCGATAAATTCCGCCGATGATTTTGTGAACCCGCCGGAATTGCATATCGACGAAGAATTGATTCACAAAGTGCCGCACGGGCGTTTTGTCCTGCTGCCGATCACGGACGAGACGCGCGGTCATGGTACTCACACGCTCGCCGCCGTGTGGCAGAATTACCTCTCGGAACTGCTCGCGGAAAGCAGTCACAGATAAAGGGATTCGTTGCAATCATTTAGTTCAGCGCCCTACAGCCGGAAGCACAAACAACTACAGCCGTTTTATGTTTGCGGCTCGGCGAAACTCGTGCCTATAATTGAACTGCGCTTTCGAAACCCCGGCCTTTGCGATAGTGCTGCGTCGAAACTCGGAGCTTTTCGAGAGTCATAGCGTGGAAATCGAACGCCGCCAACACGAAAGACAAAAGCTTTATTCGCCTGAGTATTTCGACATGGGCGCCGATAATGGCGGCATGGTCGTGGACATCAGCGAAGACGGCATAGGGTTTCAAGCCGTGGGCCGCGTGGAGAAGGGCGATGAAATCGCGGTTTCCTTTTCGCCGGGTAGCGGATACCGCATTTCGGCCCGCGCGCGCATCGCGTGGGTGGGTTCGAACGGGAATTCCGGCGGTTCCACTTTCACTAAGCTGGCCGCCGATTCACGAAGCATCATTCGCGAATGGGTTGCGAAAACTTCCGAAGCAGTGGTAGCGCATGAAGCTGCGGCTGCGGTCGAGTCGGAAATTTCCACGCGCGCCCCGGACCCTGATGATGTTCCTCTGGTCATCGAACGGGCCGATGGCTCGGTTGCGCCGCTCCCGGAGCACTTTGCGGAACCAGAAACAACGCTCGAAGCACCTGCCCCAGAACTGACCGCCCAGCGCGATTTTCCGCCTATCGAACCGCTGATAGGCCAACCGGTCGCCCCGCGGTTCGCGCAACCTGGCGTTGCCATAGAGGCAGTGCCGCCCGCGCGCCCGATTTTCCAGCCGCTTGCGCCGCCCGCTTTTCCGCCCGTCGTACCTCCAGTTGCCCCGCCGGTTGTGTCGGAACCAGAACCTGAGTCAGAAGTTGCAGGGCACGTTGCTTCTCGCATTACAGAACCGGACATGGAGACAGTGGTGCTTTCGGATGACCTCGGGCAACATGCCTCATCGGTTCCCCAGGCGGATACCCAACCAGAGCCGAAGCCGCTTCCGGCGGTCACGAAAGAAACGCGCGACGAGCCGGCCTCTTCTTCCGGTGCCGCTGCTTCCGTGCCCGCTCCGGCTTCTGGATTTCCGCTATCGTTTCCCGCATCGGCCACTCCGAGAATTCCCAAGCGGCACACCGAACCCAGGCACGAAGCTGCCGCCCCTCCGCTTGCGCCTTCGCGCGCTCAGGCGAGACCTGTTTTTCCGCCGCGAAACACAGGAGAACTTTTCTCGCGCTCGCCGTGGATTTCTGGAGAATCGTTTCCCGAAGAGGAGCGCAGTCACAAAACCCTGATCGCCATAATCCTCCTCTTCCTGTTTGCCGCTGCGGCGATTGCCAGCCTGCCCTACGTGCGTGCGCATCGTCAGCAAATCGGCTTGGAAATCGAGACCATGGGGAAAAGCGTTTCAGGGCAGACGGCGCCGAATCCGGGTCAATCACCAACAGCACAAACGGCACAAGGGGCGCGACGGAATCCGCAGGCACCGGCGCAACAAAGCTCTCAACAGAGTTCGCAACGAAGTCCAAGTTCGGAACAAAATTCAGAAGCCGCGCCGCAAAGTGCGGCATCTTCGACGGGAGCGCCGTCAACCACGGGGCCCGTACTTTCCGGCGGCGCGTCCTCGGCAGTCAGCAGGCCTGCCCAGATTCCTCCGGCGTCCGCCGCGACCTCCACGCCTTCCGGATTCGGCATCGCTGGCGCTAAAAATCCTTCGACTGCGCCGCCTGTGGCAGTCCCGCTTGCGACAGGTTCGACCCAAGTTGCCGCGGCCACCGGCCAATTCGAATTTCAGCAAGCGCAAAAATACCTGAACGGCACGGGCGGAGTCTCCGCGGATCCGGGCGAGGCGGCCGAATGGCTCTGGCGCTCGCTTGAAAAAGGAAACACCGACGCTGCTATTCCACTGGCCGACCTTTACCTGCAAGGTAAGGGAGTTTCGCATAGCTGTTTGCAGGCGCGAATCCTGCTGACCACGGCATCGCACAAAGGCAACGCCGAAGCGATTCAACAGTTGAACCAATTACCCGAAAACTGCGAACAATAACACTCGCGTTTTGCGGGCGACGAAGCCGCAAGCGCCTACAAAGGAAGTTCGCAGTCGCAACAAAACCAGCCATCGCGCAACGCAACTCCGAGGCACCTGTCCCTCCGTACAGTAGCGAAGTACAGTTCCCCTTCCGTACGGTATGGCGGTGAACATCTTGCTCGCGCACGGTCTAACACCCACAATTGGGATGTTGCTCGGGGTGCGGTACATTTCCGAAACGCCCCAGAGCACTTTTTTTTCGCGCGAGCGCAGGAGACTCTTGATGTCGCATCTGTCCAAAACGCTGATTAAGACGGCTGTGCCTCCATCGGCGGCGGAAGAGGCGGCCGAGCGCCGCGGCGGCGTTCGCTATCAAATCACTGTCTCCGCCGAAGTTATTGAATTGATTTCGGGAACGCGCTTTTCGACGCGCACCACGGACCTTGGGCCTGGCGGGTGCTTCGTGGACACGCTGATGCCGCTGCCCGTTGGTTCGAGCGTGCGGGTGCGTTTGCATAAGGACGACGTGGCAATTGAGGCGCTCGGGACGGTAACGTATTCGCAGTCGGGGCTGGGAATGGGCGTCGCGTTTGACAATATGCCGCCCGAAAAGGCGCGCGCGTTGGATGCCTGGCTTGTGGAACTTATGACCGCGAAGCCAACCGATTTCCGGGCTGCGCCCACATCAACCAATGTTTCCGCGAAGCCCGAAAACCGAGTCGACGTGGCGCGAAGATTGATTCGGCTGCTGGTCAAGCGCGGCGTGATCAGCGCCGCCGATGCTGACTCGCTCCTCACCGGCGCACACTTCTAATCGTTTTCACTGCTTCTTTTTCCCTCGTATAATCGAGCGCTGAATTCTTGCCGGCTATCGAGCGATGGCGTTGAATAACTTTGCTGGTTCCCGCGCGGACAACGAAATGCGCCTGCTTCAGTTTGTTTGTGACGCCGCTGGAGACGCACCGGCGCGCGAGAGTGTGATTCGCATGCTCGCGGATTATGCGTGGCTCGACGGGGACAATGAAATTTTATTTGAAACGATTCGGACGCTATTCGCGAAGAATCCCCGCGACATTTTGAGCCATCTTCCCGCCGAATTAACGCGACGCGGATTTCCGGATTTGCCGTGGGAGCCGCTGAAACAGCGCTCGCGTCTTACACGCGCGGAAGCCGTCGCGCTGGCCGGCGAATTACTCAACTCTGCCAAGTGAGCGGAAAATCCGTCGCGAGCCACTTCACACTTACTGATGCGCGGGGACGACTGCCGGGCCGCAATCGATCACGACGCCGCGAAAGATCAGACCGCGCTGATCGCTGAAAAGAGAAAACTCGCAGCGGTCCTGCAAATTGCGCAGCGATAATTCGTAACTTTGAGCGTCGCCGGAAACGAGCATCGCCAGCGTCCAGCCGGGAACAACTTCGGGACCTTCGGCGAGTTCGAGATTGCTGAATTGTTGCCAACGCTTCTGGTCCTTCGCGATTAAACCTGAGCTGTAGAGTTCTGGCCACGCGGCGTAGCCGCCGTGCGTGTGCTTGTATTCAGCCTCGGCGGTGTTGATGAGGCGCACGACGTTCACGCCGACGGCGCGATCATCGCCCGGCCGGAGAATGGCGGCGTCGCGTTTTAGCTGCCTGTAAGGCTCACGGGGAGGCGGCACCTGTTTTATCGTTTGCGCCATAGCGAGTGCGGCGCATGCCAAAGTGCCCGCTGCGAGAATCGCAATCACAGTTCTTTTGAATTTGTTCATTGCATTTCCTCCCTTCGAAAATCAACTTTCCCGACAGCGATAAGACCGGCCTCAGGGGCTGAAGCCCCTTTTCTTAACGCGCGCCTTTCGGCACGGCTAAAGCCGTGCCCTGACGAAAGCTATTCTCGTCTTGGCCACGAAGTTTGTTCGTTGCTTCCGCGCCACCAAGAGAAACCCCGAAAAACAGATTCCCTGCCTGCGGCAGGCAGGCTCGGAATGACATCGCTGATTTGGGCAGCCTCCATGACATCGTAATTTGTGGGTGCTCTCATGACATTGGTGGTTCGCGGGCAGTCTCCATGTCATTCGTGATTTCTTGGCAGCCTCCTAGAGATTCAGAATTTCGAAGCCAGTGCCGGCGGCGGATTTGGTTTTGCGATGCGCAGCGCCCAGCGCAGCGTTGCCATTGTTGATAGGCGGGCTTACCCAGTTGCCTGGGATGCGATGGTCGCACTTGGGACATGCACCATTGACGATGCGATTTTGCAAAACATTGTGCCAGGAGCGCTTGACGAGAAGTTCGCTGCATTCAGGACAATATGTGTTCGCAGCGTCGCTATAGATATTCCCTTCGTAGACGTAATGCAACCCGACTTCGCGAGCGATTTGACGCGCGCGATGCAGCGTTTCTGGAGGCGTGCGAGGTTTGTCGCGCAATTTGAAATCGGGATGAAACGCGGTGAAGTGCAAAGGAATGTCGGGGCCGAGATGCTGCAAAATCCAGTCGGCGAGTTTGCGGGTTTCGGTTTCGTCGTCGTTCAGAGTGGGAATCATCAAATTTGTAATCTCGAACCAGACATTCGTTTCGTTTTTCAGGCGCAAAAGCGTTTCGAGGACAGGTTCGAGATGCGTCAACGTGATTTTGCCGTAGAAATTTTCGGTGAAGGCTTTGAGGTCGATGTTGGCGGCGTCGATGTGATCGTAAACGTCGTGGAAGGCTTCGCGCGTGATGTAGCCGTTCGAGACCATGACGGTTTTCAGTCCGCGCTCGTGGGCGACTTCGCAAATGTCGATGACGTATTCGGCCCAGATGGTCGGCTCGTTGTAAGTGAAAGCAATCGAAGGGCAGCCGTGGTGCAGCGCGAGTTCGACGACTTGCGCGGGCTCAAGATGCGTCGAGTGAACCTGATCGCTGTGGGACTTGGAGATGTCCCAATTCTGGCAGAAGAAGCAGCCCATGTTGCATCCGGCGGTTCCGAGGGACAGAATTCTTGTGCCGGGAAGAAAATGACTGAGCGGTTTTTTCTCGATGGGATCGATTTGAATCGCGGCAGGCGATGCGTACCCGAGACTATAAAGCTTGCCGCCTTGATTGACGCGGATGAAACAGAAACCGGCCTGGCCGTCTCCGATATGACAATGGCGCGGGCAGAGGAAGCAATGTACTTTGCCGGCGGTGTCGAGGTCCCACCAACGGGCTTCGTGAAGCGCATCGGATTTCTGCAGAATCTTCAGGTCGGGCATTTTTCGCTTCCAAAAGTGTCAAAAGCAGACTCTGACGAAACGATATTTTTGTACCGATTAGAATTGAGTTCTGTCGTTTGTTTTGTGTACGTTACGGGAAATTCTAATCCCGCGCTGTACCGATTAGAATTGCGCGAAATTGGGCTGACTTGTGGCTTCGAATTTGGGGGTGTTACGCGCGGGCCACTTTGTTGCTGCTGCTTTGCCGCTTGCATCGAACTGCTCGGCCTCTGAAAGAGCGTAGCATAATGGGGAGGATTTGTCAGAGCGTGGTGCCTGTAAGAACAAGTGTTGGCGAGTTGCATCGCGGGGCGCGGGGATGCATCCTATGACGAAGCGGGGGGAACACCCTCGAGACCCAGTTTACCGATTTGAGGAGGAATGCCATGGCCATACGAGATGGGATTTTGCCGGAATTTGATCATGAGATGCAGAACACAAGAAAAACGCTGGAGCGCGTGCCGGAGGGAAAGGCGGAATTCAAGCCGCACGAGAAATCGATGGCACTGGACCGCTTGGCGGGACACGTGGCGGAGCTTCCCGGTTTTGCGACGGTGATAATCAGCCGGGATTCGTTGGAAGCGCAACCAGCGGATCCGTCTCAACGGCGCGTGCCGCTGAAGATGACGAGCCGTAAGCAGCTTCTCGAAGAATTCGACAAGAACGCAGCGGCGGGGCGGGCAGCGATTGCCGGAGTGAGCGATGAGGAGTTGATGAAGCCGTGGTCACTGCTGGTGAATGGAAAGGCGCTCGTCACGCAGCCGAAGGTTGCGGTGCTGCGTGCATTCATGATGAACCATTTGATTCATCATCGGGCGCAGCTCGGCGTTTATTTGCGACTGAACGACGTGCCGGTGCCGTCGATATATGGACCGTCGGCGGACGAGCAGGTGTTCGGCCCGCCGGATGCGAAAAGCGAAACAGCGAAAGGCGGGACGGCGTAGAGGCTAAGTGTCAGCCTTGACGAGAAACCCATCCAAGTCAACTACTCCACGCTTCGCGCCACCGCTCACAACAGGCGCTCCGGATCGAGGGACAGCCGCGAAAGAGCTCACGTCAGTTCGCGCAGAATCGGTGCGAACGGGACGTGAACTACAGGCATCAAAGTCAAGCGAAGTTGAAGGTTGCGAAAAAAGTTCAGATATTTACAGGAGGAGAAAATGGCGATACGCGATGGGATTTTGCCGGAGTTCGATCATGAAGTAGCGAATACGCGGAAGGTGCTGGAGCGCGTCCCGGAAGGAAAACCGGACTACAAGCCGCACGAGAAGTCGATGGCGATGGGCCGGCTCGCGGGGCATCTGGCGGAGCTGCCCGGGTGGGCGAAGGAATCGATCTTGCAGGACTCGATTGACATTGGGAAGGGCGACTCCGAGCCGTTGATGATGAAGTCGCGGAAACAGTTGCTGGAGGAATTCGATAAGCGCGTGGCGGCAGGTCGCGCGGCAATTGCAGGAGCGAGCGACGAAGAGCTGAAGAAGCCGTGGTCACTGATTGCCGGTGGGAAAACGATTTTTACGCTGCCGAAAATCGCGGTGCTGCGTGGGTTCGTGATGAACCACATGATTCATCATCGCGCGCAGTTGGGAGTCTACTTGCGGTTGAACGACGTGCCGGTGCCTTCGATTTATGGGCCTTCGGCGGATGAGCAAGTGTTTTAGAGGCAGAAGAGACGAAACGCGAAAAGCGAAATTCGAAAAACACCGGCAAGAAACCGGCGATACTCAGAGCAAGCTGGCCGGTTGGGGAGCTAGCAAGGAGAGCCAGGCGACGAGGGTGGCTGATTTTTCGTCGGCGCTCCAGGGGCTGCCGACGGCACGGCCCATTTCGGTTATGCGGAGTTTCGATTTTTCGGCCGGGATGCGGAGCCGTTTCGCGGCGAGTGCGTGGAGTTCTTTTTCCTTGACGGTGACGATCTTCCAACCGTGGTGCTTTGCAGCGTGGGTGATGGCGGCGCGATAAAGCTCTCCTTCGGCGGCGTGCACGAGGGCGTGGGATTTCAGCGTGGCGTCGAGGGCGGGGAGAGCGCGTCCTGAGGCGAGAACGATTCCGCAGGCAACAACTTTTTTTCCTTGGCTGCGCAGGTCCTCGTTCAGAGCGTCGATGGATTTGATGGCCGCTCGATCTGCGGCTTCAATGACGCGGGCGATGAAGTGTTCCGCTTCGCGCGGTGCGAGATTGCGCGCGGCGTGATATGGCTGCACGCCTCCCGCGGAGCCGGGTTCGACAAGCTCGATGCAGCGGGCGGTCGATCACTTCGGGCGAGCGCGGAGAACCGGAGAGCGCGACAACGGCGGCCCATCCGGAATGGGCTCGAAAGCCGAGGACCACGTGATTTTTGGTGGACACGGATTTCACCGGCCGTCTTGAATGCGTCGGCGCTGGGCGCGGCGGCGTTCGGCGGCCCAGGCGGCGAAGCTTTTCATGCGGGCGCGCTCGCGCCACATGAGGTGCAGGAATTTGCGCGCGTCGAGAGCGTCAGCCTCGGCGCCGAAGAAAGTTTCCATGCGCCAGCGCAAATACGGGCTGCGCCACGGACACAGGCGATAGCCTTTCGCGACGATCCAGTAATAACGCAACGCGTTCAGCATCCTGCCTCGTAAAACTTTCCCCCGGTCTTCGGCGAGAGGCTGCAGGGAAATTCTCCAACGACAGGCCTCAGCGGCTAAAGCCGCACGGGCTTTGCACCGTGTCGGCACGGCTGAAGCCGTGCCCTGACGCGAATCCGGAGCGCCCACAGCCCGCCAGTCGTGCGGGAGGATAAACCAACACGATGAGCAAATGGAAGCAAGCTGCGCGAGGGAAATGTTTTGCGCGGCGGCTTACTTTGCGGCGGTGATCGATTTTACCTCGATGGTGTCGCCATTCAGAGTGCCAGTGACTTTCACGTTAGCGCCGGCGAAAGCGCGCGGTGTTTTCTGATCGCTCAACTGGAAAACTTTGCCGCTTGAGTCGACGAGGACGAATTTGCTGCCGTCCTTGACGCATTTCAGCGTGCAATCCTTGGCGCTGCCTTCCATCATGTGGCTGGCGCCGCACATGCTGTCGCTGATGGCGCCGGTGAACGTTTGCTGCTTCGGACTCGCGAGGGCGAGGCCCGCCGTCATAAGCAATACACTGCACAGCAATCCTAGTTTTCTCATCAGAGAGGCTCCTTGAGTGGTTGACATGAATGCCGATACTAAACTGATGCTGCTGCGCTTGGCAATGATGCACAGGAAAAAACGCCGTCGCCGTTTAGAGTACGTCGAAGGGCGGCGATTTGGATTTTGGAGCCTGCGTGGTGCTTCCGGCACAAAGGTAAAGGCCTCACGTCAGTTCGCACAGAACCGGTACGAACGGGACGTGAGCTACAGGGAGCGAATCGAGTTTTATTTCCTTGGAGAGGATTTTAGTTCCGCGGCGGCGGCGTCGAAGAATTGCTGGATGATTTTTTTGGATGCGGCTTCGATCATGCGCTGGCCTACTGAAGCGATGACGCCTCCGACTTGCGCTTTGCCTTCGTAGTGGACTTCAGTGCTGCCGCTTTTTTCGCGCAGCGAGAGTGTCCCTTCGCCTTTCATGAAGCCGGGCGCGCCACGGCCATCGACGCGCATTTTCAGCGATTCGGGCGGTTTCTTCTCGGCGAGTTCGACGGAACCCTGGAACTTTCCAGAGAGTGCGGCGATGCCGAACTTCATCGCGACTTTGTAGCGGTCAGGGCCGTCGGGTTCGAGACGTTCGGCGCCCGGAAGCAATTTCGCAAGGCGCTCGGGATCGTTCAGAAGATCCCAGACTTGCTGACGCGGCGCGGGAAGCGACGCAGTTCCCTGTACTTTCATTTGGTTTTACCCTGCGCGTAGCCCTTGGACGGGCCGGAGGCGCGTCCCATGGCCTTTTCGAGGGCGCTGGTGATGGCTCGGCGCGCGAAGACGCTGGCCATTTCGCGTCGATATTGGGCGGAGGCGAAAATATCGCCGAGTGCGTCGACTCCTTGCGCGGCCCTGGAACACGCATCGGCAATGAGAGATTCAGTGGCGTTTTTGCCGCGCAGCGATTTCTCGACGGCAGTAGCACGATAGGCTTTCGGGCCGACGCCCGTCATGCCGAGGGCGATGTCTTCGATTTGTCCAGACTTGGTGGCAATGACGCGCGCGGCGGCGCCGACAATCGCGAATCCTGACGCCGGCTGATGGAACTTCTTGTAGGCCATGCCTTCGGCCGGGCGTTTTATGGGAACGAGAATCTCGGTCAGGATTTCGCCGGGCCGGATTTGCGTGGTGAGCAGATCAACGAAAAACTCGGCGGCGGGAATGGTGCGCTTGCCGGAACTCGATTGCACCACCATTTCGGCGTCGAGCGCGAGAATCGAGGCGGGGTAATCCGCGGCGGGATCGGCATGGGCGAGGCTGCCGCCAATCGTGCCGCGATTGCGCACCTGCATGTCGCCGATTTCGGAGGCGGTTTCGGGGAGCAGCGGACACTTTGTGCGCAACAATTCCGAGGCGATGACTTGCGCGTGCGTGACCAGCGCGCCGATGGCGATTTTATCGCGTTCCTCGCGAATGTAATCCATTCCGCGGATGCGGCCAATGTCGACCACGTAGCGCGGCGCGGCCAGGCGAAGCTTCATCATCGGCAACAGGCTGTGGCCTCCGGCGAGGATTTTCGCCTCGTCGCCATGACGGCTGAGCGCGCGCAGCGCTTCGTCGAGAGTTTTCGGAGCTTGATACTCGAATTCGGCTGGAATCATCGCGCCCCCCCCGATTTCGCTTTCGCACGCGGAGCGGGCTTCTGCAAAAGTCTCCAGATGCGCTCGCGCTTGATGGGCAAATCAACGTGCGTGATGCCGAGCGGCGCAAGCGCGTCGACGACGGCGTTGACGACACACGGAGTCGCGCCGATGGTGCCTGCTTCGCCGACGCCTTTGACGCCCATCGGATTCACCGGCGTGGGCGTGACAGTGCGCGAAGTCTCGAGATGCGGCAGATCAGCCGCGTGCGGCAAAGCGTAATCGGTGAGTTCGCCGGTGATGAGCTGGCCCTCTGCGTCGTAGACGGCCTCTTCGAAAAGCACCTGGCCGATCGCCTGGACGATGCCTCCGTGCACCTGGCCATCGACAAGAAGTGGATTGATGACGTTGCCGCAATCGTCTACGGCGACGTATTTCTTGAGTTTGACGTCACCCGTGTCGCGATCGATTTCGACGACGCAGATGTGCGTGCCGAACGGGAACGTGAAATTCGTGGGCTCGAAGAAGGTGGTGGCTTCGAGGCCCGGCTCGACGCCGGGAGGAAGCGTTTTGGCAACGTAGGCGGCGCTGACGAGATCGTTGAAGCTGACAGATTTCTTCGGATCCGCCTTAGAGTAAATTTTCCGGTCGCCGACTGCCACTTTCGACGGGTCAACTTCCAAAATGTGGGCGGCGATTTTCGAGAGTTTGTCGCGGAGCTTTTCGAGGCACTTGTACATGGCCGTGCCGCCGACGGCGGTGGCTCGACTGCCAAATGTGCCGATGCCGTAAGGGACTTCGCTCGTATCGCCGTGCACGACGAGGACGTCATCGGGCGCGATGCCAAGCATGTCGGCGGCGATTTGCGCGAAGCTGGTTTCCTGGCCCTGGCCGTGCGGCGATGAGCCCGTAAGCACTTTCACTTTGCCTGTCGGCTCGATGCGGACGGTGCCGCTTTCCCAGCCGCCGGCGGGCATGGCGCTCGAAGGACCCATGGCGCAGATTTCGACGTAACTCGATACGCCGATGCCGATGAGATTGCCATCCTTGCGCGCCGCGGCTTGCTCTTTGCGAAGTTTCGCGTAGCCGGAGGCTTTCGCGGCGGCGTCCATGCACTTCTCGTAGGCGGCCGTGTCATAAATCAATCCGGTGGGCGTGGCGTAAGGAAAGTCTTTTGGCTGCGGGAAATTTTTGCGGCGAATCTCGAGAGGATCTTTCTTCAGTTCGGCGGCGACGATATCCATCGCGCGCTCGATGAAATAAGTGGCCTCGGGACGGCCCGCGCCGCGATAGGCGTCGGTGGCCATTTTATTGGTGAGTGCGCCGGTGATTTCGATTCGAATCGCGGGGATTTTGTAGCTGCCACAGAGCATCAGGCCCGTGAGCGTGGGAATCAGCGGCGTCAAAAGCTGATAATACGCGCCGAGGTCGGCGATGATTTTATAACGCGCGCCGAGAATCGTGCCGTCGCGCCTGGCGGCGAGTTCGACGTAATTGATGAAATCGCGGCCGTGAATCGTGGCCTGGAAATTTTCGCGGCGCGATTCGATCCACTTTACGGGCTTGCCGATTTTCATCGCGAGATGCGCGCAGAGAGCTTCTTCCGCGTAGACGTTCAACTTGCTTCCGAAGCCGCCGCCGACTTCCGGCGTGATGAGGTGAATCGAAGTTTCCGAGAAGCCGAGCATCGCGCCCACCTGCGTACGGACCAGATGCGGGATTTGCGTGGAGGTCCAGATCGTTAATTTTGGTTCGCCGGAATCGAATGTGGCGACAACGCCGCGTGGCTCCATGGCCATGGGAATCAGGCGCTGATTGGTCATGCGCTGCTTGATCACTTTGTCGGCTTTTTTGAAGGCGCCCGCGACGTCGCCGCCCTCGAGTTCCCAGCGATAGGCGACGTTGTCGGCGAAATTGTCGTAGAGCTTTGGCGAGCCTTTGGCGATGGCCTTTTCGGGGTCAACGACCGCGGTGAGGGGTTCGTAATCGACTTCAACGAGATCGACGGCATCGCGGGCGGCGTAGCGTTCATTTGCGACGATGACGGCGACAGGTTCACCGACGAAGCGGACTTTATCGGTGGCGAGGACGTTGCGAACGGCGGGTTTCATGTCCGGGATTTGCGCGGCGCAAGGGACGGGCCCGATGACGCCGCGAACGTCTTCGCCGGTGATGACCGCGACGACGCCGGGAGCGGATTTGGCCTTGGACACATCAACGGAGCGGATTTTCGCGTGCGCGTATGGGCTGCGCACAACGGCCATGTAGTGCATGTTCGCGAGTTGAATGTCGTCAACGTAATGCGCAAGGCCCTGGATGAGGCGTGGGTCTTCTTTGCGCTTCATCGGCCTGCCGACGTATTTTGCAGACGCCGCCATGTGTGACCTCCCGAGAGAAACTTTCTTCATGGGCTAAAAAAAGCCTGCCAGACGACTCAAAATTAATCCCCTCAGCGGCTAAAGCCGCATTGATTTCGCAGGCGCTACGGCATGGTTGAAGCCATGCCCTTACAAAAACTCGACGTTGCCACACATATTCTAAAGCCTGCCTGCCCGCCACAGAGAAATGGCCTCAGGGGCTGAAGCCCTCCTCTAAGGCAGGTTGTACGGCACGACTGAAGCCGTGCCCTGACGCAACCCAAACCACTGTTCTCCGGGCCGCCGAAAGTCCCCTCTCCTGCCTGCGGCAGGCAGGCTTCGCAAAAAACCGCTCACTTCGCGAAATCGCTCAGTGCAAGGAGGATGTGGCACCAAAAACTACGTCACGTTGAACGCGCACTAACGCGCTTTTGCTTCCATCTTTTTTGCTGCGTATTGAATTGCTTCCACAATGTTCTGATAGCCGGTGCAGCGGCACAGGTTGCCGTTCAGAGCGCCGCGAATTTCAGATTCGCTGGGCTTCGGATTTTCGTTGAGCAAGGCGACAGCGGTGAGGATCATTCCGGGAGTGCAATAGCCGCACTGCAAGCCGTGTTTTTCCCAAAAGCCCTCCTGCATGGGATGAAGGCCGCCATGACCGTCCTTGCCATTGGCCCCATTCGATTTCCAAGTGCCGGCCAGGCCCTCGATAGTGGTGATTTCCGCGCCGTCGGTCTGAGCTGTAAGCATGGTGCAGGATTTCACGGCTTTGCCATTGAGCAGGACGGTGCAAGCGCCGCAGAGACTCGTCTCGCAACCAATATGCGTACCGGTCAGGCCCAGCGTGTCGCGGAGATAGTGCACCAGCAGCAGGCGCGGCTCGACTTTGCTCTCATGTTCCTTGCCGTTCACGCTGATTCGGACGTCGATGGCCATGGCCCCTCCGCAAGACATTTGCCGCGCGTTGGATTGCACTTCTAAATGGGATTTTGAAGTTACTCCCGAGGCGCGAAAATATCAAGGCGGGAGGCTTGGCCGAAGGTTTAGGGAAGGGCGGCGCGGACTTCTGGGTGGCGGCGGGCGCGGAGGCGAAGGACTTTGCGCTGATTGGCTTCGAGGACTTCGAACTGCAAGCCGTCGTAATCGAGTTTTTCGCCCGCTTCGGGAACGTGTCCCGCGATGTGATTCAAGAGTCCGGCGACCGTTGCAGCTGTGGATTCGACGTCGCGGTCGTTCAGGTGAATGTCGAACAATTCCTCCAGCTTTTCGACCGAAAGGCTGCCACGAAGAACCATGCTGCCGGAACTTTCGCGAATGACATCGGGCACGGGCTGGCGGTCCTCTTCGCCTATTTCGCCGACAATTTCCTCGACCAGGTCTTCCGCCGTGACGACTCCAGCCATGGAGCCGTACTCGTCAATCACAATGGCCATTTGCTGACTTTTGCGCTGCATTTCTTTCAGCAGGCTGGAACCCATTTTTGCTTCCGGGACAAACAGGGCGGGACGGACGAGTTCGCGGACGGTACGCTGGACGGATTCGCTTTCGGGCACTTGCAGAACGTCGCGCGCGATGACGATGCCGATGATTTCGTCGAGATTGTTTTCGTAGACCGGCAGGCGCGAAAGTTTCGCTTCCACCAGGACGCGGCGCAATTGCTCGATTGTGGCGCCGGCGGGAATGGCGACGACGTCCGGGCGGGGAGTCATCACTTCGCGGACGCGCTTGTCGCTGAATTCGACCACCTGCTCGATCAGGCGCGCTTCATCTTGTTCGAGGATGCCCTGTTCCGTAGCCGCGTCGACAATGGCTTCGATGGCATGCTGATCGTCCGCGGGAGCGTCACTATCGGGCTCGTCTGAAATGTGCAGCAGCGATATGGCGAATTCGAGGATGGCTTGAATGGGCCAAACGAGCCACGCGAAAAGGCGAATGACGGGCAAGAGCGGGATGAGCCACTTGCCTTTAGTTCGCGCGAGCAGCAACGCGGGCAGAAATTGCATTCCGACAATGACTTCGAGTCCGAGGAAAAAGATCATCTCGGCGACGATTTGCCACGTTTCGCCGGCGAAAAGTATGACGGCGCGCGCCGTAAGCACGGAGACAACGACGAGCCAGAGTCGCGCAAGCAGGCTGAACGTGCCAGCGGCACGAATGCGGCCGATCCGCATGCGAGGCTCGATTTCGGCTACATAGGCGTCGAGGTTCGCGTGCGCCGGGCCCACGACCACGCGGCCGAGTTGGCGGTAGATGCGGTCGAGATAGGCGAAGACGGTGAGGCTCGCCGCGAGCACCAGAATCCCGAGCGTATAGTAAAGCAAAGCCATTGCTTATTGAATCCCCAGTTGGCGGCGCAAACGGAGTTCGAGACGTTCCATTTGGCCGCTGTCGGTTTCGTGATCGTATCCCAATAGATGAAGAACGCCGTGAAGCATCAGCACACGCATTTCGTCATCGAACGCGCGGCCGGATTGTTGCGCGTTGCGGCGGGCGACGGCGGGCGCGATGGCAATATCCCCCAGATACGAAGGGTTGCGCGGCGCCGAATACCGACGGCGATGCGACGGTTTGCCGCGATCTTCAGGGGTTAAAACCCCCGAAGTGGGGGCACCTAAGTCGTGGCTAAAGCCACGACCCACAAAGACTGAGCCTTTTTGCGGCAGTTTCGTAGAACCGTTGCGGGCTATGCGGTTTTTTGTTGCGACTGGTTCCGCGGGAAACGAGAGCACGTCCGTGGGCTTGGCTTTGCCGCGATAGGCGCGATTCCAGCGCGCGATCTGCGCGTTCGTTACAAGGCACACGGTGGCCGCGTCGGGGGCAATTTGCAGGAGCTTGGCGATGCGGGCGAAGAATTGCTCGAGTAACGGAGAAGCAACGGATACACGTCTCTGGCGGTTGATTACCATGGACTGGGAACTACTCCGCGCTGCCGCGGCGGCCGGATTCGCGGGAATGATTGTTGAGCGCCGGACGATTCCCGTGCTGCCCGCCGTCGTATTCCTCGTAGGCCTTGATGATGCGCTGCACCAGATTGTGACGCACCACATCGCGCTCGTCGAAATGGATGATGGCAATGCCCTCGATTTTGCCCACCACGTCGAGCGCTTCGACGAGGCCGGAACGCCGCTCGGTGGGCAAATCGATCTGCGTGACGTCTCCCGTGATGACCGCTTTCGAGTTGAAACCCAGGCGCGTGAGGAACATTTTCATTTGCTCGCTGGTGGTGTTTTGCGCCTCGTCGAGGATCACGAAAGAATCGTTCAGCGTGCGGCCGCGCATGAAGGCGAGTGGAGCCACTTCGATGATGTCCTTTTCAAGGAAGCGCTCGAGTTTGTCGGCTTCGAGCATGTCATGGAGCGCGTCGTAAAGCGGACGCATGTAAGGATCGACCTTCTCCTGCAAGGTGCCAGGCAAAAAACCGAGACGCTCGCCCGCTTCGACGGCCGGACGCACGAGGATGATGCGGTTGACTTGCTTCGTGAGGAGCGCGGAGGCAGCCATGGCGACGGCGAGGTACGTTTTTCCCGTGCCGCCCGGGCCTATGGCGAAGACCATGTCGTATTGCTCGAGCGCTTCCATGTAGCGGCGCTGGTTGGAGCTTTTGGCGGTGATTGGCTTTTTGCCGAAGGCGCGCGGGCGCGGGTGTTCGACCGCACCGCGCATCGAGAAATTGGGTTCTTCATGGGCCATGCGCAACATTGCTTTCACGTCCGAACTCTCGATTTTACGCCCCTCGCGGATCAACTGATTGTAGTCGTTCAGAAATTTGGCGGCGCGGCTCACTTCGGTGGGGCCGCCTTCGATTTCCAAATCGCTGTCGCGCAATTGCGTGGTTACGTGGAGGGTCGATTCGAGGAGCTTAAGATTCTCGTCGTAGGTGCCGAATAGATCGGCGATTCCCCCCGACATCCTAACGGTTTGTCTCATCTGGGCTGGTTGCGTGTGCGCTGGGCGCTCCTAATTGCGCTCCGGCAGATACGTTACAGCAGAGCCGGGGCGCGGTCAAGGCTCGCTATGCTATCCGTAATGTTAGCAAGTAGATAGCTGGCTCACTTGAGGCAAGTGATCGCGATTCACTGCTTCGCGGCAGGAAACGCGACTCTTGGCACAGCGCGTTCAGCCGGAGATGCGGCGAAGTACGCGTCGTTGCGCTGGAAGCCCGCCCAGCGCGCGAACGAGCTGTTGGGGAATGTGCCGAGGAACGTGTTGTAGTCCTGAATGGCATCGTCATAGCGTTTGCGCTCGACCGCGATGCGGTTTTCGCTTCCGGCGAGCTCGTCCTGGAGTTTCAAAAAGTTTTCGTTGGACTTGAGCTGAGGATAGTTTTCGGTGAGCGCGAGCACTTTGACCAGGGCATTATCGATTTGGCCGTTGGCGGCGATTTTGTCTTTGGGCGTTTGGGCGTTCATCAAGTTAGCGCGGGCGTTGGCGACCGCGGTGAAAACGGTGACTTCCTGCGCCGCAATGCCTTTTACCGTTTCCACGAGGTTGGGGATGAGATCGGCGCGGCGTTCGAGGACGACGTCCACCTGCGCCCAGTCGGACTTGACCGTTTCGTTCTTGCGCACCATTTGGTTTCGCGCGCTGACGTACATTCCCGCGACGATAACGATAATCAGGACGATGACGCCTAGCGCCGCCCAGCCCTTTTTCATTTTGTTCCTCCGCGAAAATCGTACACGACAGCGTGCATCAAACGGTGCCTTCGAAGCGGCGGTCGACCAGGTTTGTCATGCGCTCGACTAACTCGACGAATCCTCGCAAAATCTCCTGAGCGTCCACATCGGAGGCTTTTCTTTTTCCTTCGCGGACATCGAGAATGGTGCGAAAGGCTTCCGAGCTGCTGCCCACAAGAGCCGCCGCGCGATCGACAACTTCACGCTTTGACGCCGGAGCCGGTTCGCCGAACGCCAAGAGGGCGTGGCGAAACAACGTGACGAATGCGGAGACGGATGCGTCCATCAGACTGACCACCACCCGGTCCTTTGGCGGCACGGACAGAATGCCGTGGCGCAAGCGCACCAGATTCGTGCGCAACTCGCGCTCCACCTGCAATTTGTGCAAATTTGTCGGGACGTTGAGCATGGAAAAAAAATCTTCACCGTAAATCATTTTGTGATTCGTTTTCATGTCGAGCAATTCGATGGCGAAAATGTCGGCGGAGGCGCGCAGCTCGTCTTGCGTGAACACCTGCGGCGCGTCAAAGCCCTTTCGTTTCCACCAGGCGACCGTATCGTGGAGGGCCTCGAGTTCGGCGGTGCCGGTGCGTTCGAGGATGCAGAGGATATTCAAATCGGAGTGCTGCTTGCGGTATTCGCCCGTGACGGCGGAGCCGTAGAGGACCAGGGCCTTGAGGTTCGCGCCGGCCGCTTGTTCTAGCTTTTCTTTCAACTGTTGCAGCAATTCTTCCATTGTGCCGTTGCTTTCCCAGAGCCACGAATGGCCTCAGGGGTTAAAACCCCTGAATTCTGCCGTGTTTCGGCACGGCTAAAGCCGTGCCCTGACGAAACCGTTCAAAAGCAGATTCCCCGCCTGCGGCGAGCAAGCTCGTCGTCGCATGGCTCCTCGGAATGACAACGAGAATCTTTTAGCGACGAATTGCCAGGAGCAAAAGCTGGGTGCATTCAAGCAATTTCGTTGTTGCGCCGACGAATCACAATTTTGTGTATTTTTTTTCAAGCGGCAAGGGGCTGTAGCCGGTCATAGCGTTTCTCGCGGAAGCGTCCATTACCAACTGCCGCTGGCACCGCCGCCGCCGAACGAGCCTCCGCCAAAACCGCCAAAACCTCCGCCTCCTCCGAATGCCCCGCCACCCCAGGAACCGCCGCCCCAGTTAGCGCCTCCGAGGTACCACGGCGTGCCCGCCGCCCACCACACGCCGTGGCCACGGCGGCCGTATTTGCGTCCCGCGCGCAGGCGCATGAGCAGGCCAAGGAGCGGGAAGAACAATAGCATCAGAACGGACAATAAGGGCACCGCAATGTTCCTGGCCGTGAAGGGCGGAGGCGGAGTTTCCGCGCCCATGGGATTGTTCTGCGATTCTTGCGCCAGCGCCTCGAGCTTCACGCCGCGATCTTTCGCAATCACCGTGGCGACGCGTTCGGTCAGCATCAAAGCTGCGCCGCTGTAATTATGGATTTTGAGTTGCGGCTGCGCTTCCCTGCCAAAACTACCGACGAGCCCGTCGGGCAAGATGGCTTCGAGGCCATATCCAACTTCAATGCGGTATCTGTGCTCCCTCGGAACAATCAGGATAAGGACCCCGCGGTCTTTTTGCTTGGGACCAATGCCCCAGTGCGTGGCCAGGTCAATGGAGTAGTCCTCAATGGAGTCCCCCTCCAAAGAGCGCACGGTGACGACGGCGATTTGGGCCTGGGCCTTGCGATCCACTTCCTGACACAGCACGTCAATCGCTTTTCGGGAATCGGGAGCCAGAACGTGCGCGAAATCATTGACGTATCCCTGAGGGCGCAGCGTCCGCGGGTTCTGCGCCACCACCGCGGGGACGGCAAGGAAAAACGCGGCGAGGCATGCCGAGACTACCGGCCACAGAAGAGCCGGCGGGCGCCCCGCATTCGGAAATTGACAGAGTCTCGTCATCAGTTCAGTAGACGAATCTATGCTGCCGCGCGGTGAAAAGTCACGTAAAACCGCAATCGTGAGGCGACATCTTAAGGCGTCACGAGGCCAACGTCAAAGCCCGCAGCGCCGCGCGGCGGCCCGTTCCCATGCATGGGGGCAGCGGCAGCGCCAAATTGACAATCGTGCACGCGTCCGATACTCTTGCTATCCGATTCTAAATTCCGAAGGAGCGATTGATGCCCACGGGCGCCGCCGTAAAGCACAAGAAAAGGTCCAAGTCAGTCTTCAAAAACATGCGGCAGACGGAACACCGCACGATTACGAATCGCTCCAATCGCACGCGCGTCCGCACCGCCCTGCGGCAGTATCGGGCGGCACTTGCCTCAGGGGACGTGGCGAAGACGGAAAAGTTGGTCCCGCAGACCTTTTCGGAGCTGGACCGCGCCGTCAAGAACCGCTCGCTGCCCCGCAATACAGCGAACCGCTACAAATCACGTCTGACCATTGCGCTGAACGTTCTCCGCAAAGCGAAAAAGTCCTAAGCCGTCGCCTTGGCGGCCGTCGCCGTCAGGCGCGCAATCAAAAACTCCATTGTGGCTCGCGGGTTTGGGCCGCCGGACTTCAACGCGCTGTCGGCTTCCGCGAGCGCGACAATCCCGTCGAGAAGCTGTTCGCGCGTGAATTTCCGCGACTGCACGAGCGCGATTCCCGCTGATTCGGGGCGCATACTGAGGTCGCGCGCCGCTTGAAATTGATTCGTTCCGGGCGGCAGTTCCCTTGCTTCAACCAATTTCCGGTACATCCAGGCGAGCGCTCCGACGATTCCGGCCGGCTGCTCGCCCTCGCGCAACAGGCAGTCGAAAAAATCCATGGCCGCGCCGCGGTCACGCGCCGCGATGACTTCGGTGAGCCTCCAGACGGTGTATTTTCTCGCGGAAACGACCAGCGCTTCCACGTCGGCGGAATCGATCTGTCGTCCGGCGGCGTAAAGAGACAATTTCTCGAGTTCCAGTTTGATCTTCGCGGGTTCGCCATTCACCGCTTCGACGAGCTCGGCGGCAGCAGCGGGAGCGATTTCCGCGCCGAGTTCGCGCGCCATTTCCGAGGCGAATACCGCCATGTTTTGGGCTCCGGCGGACAGTTTGACGACGAGAGCGTTCGCCGAAAGCAGTTTGGAAACCCAGCGGCGGCCATCTAGGTCTTCCGCCTCGAAAACGACGATGGAAAATGGCGCGGGATCCTTGAGGTAGGCTTTGAGCGCTTCATTGATTTCTTCGCTGGATTCGTCGCCGAGGCGTTCGAGCACCTCCATCCCATCGAGGAAAATAATTTGCCGCGGAGAAAGCATGGGGACGGTCTGCGCGCGCTCGAGCATTTCCTCCCAGCCGTCGCCCGCCGCTGAAAGTTTGGTGACGGCCCAGTCACGAGCTGCCTCGGGAACGAATTTCTCGATGAGCGCCTTGCGGCAGCGGTCGCGGAGATACGGGTCGGTTCCCAGCAGGAGAATCGAAGGGATCGGTTTGCCCTTGGCGATGCTCTGCATCAGATTTTCCAAGGTTGCCTGGGGCATCAGAAGTCCTCGAGAATCGCCGAGACCAAATCGGAGGCGAAATCGCGCGACATCCTGTCCATCGCGGGACTCTCCTCCTGAAAAAACGTGCTGACGTCGCTCGAAATCTGATACTCGTCGCGAAAAACAAAATTGTCGTTGCGATAGACGACTTTTTTAGTGGCCTGATCGACGAGGCTGACTTTCAACTTCAAAGTGACGAGCATGGTGGTGACGTGGCCGGAGGTGGCGTCGAAGAGCAACGGCGTCGCCTGAATGTCCGTGATTTCTCCGTTGAGGACGGCGTCCGCACCGTCCACGCGGGGCACGACGCGATATTTCGTGCGGGCCAGAAGCTCATGGACCACCGCATTGGTGACGCGCTGCTCGATGCGATACGTCGGCGTGCGATTGACGAATGCGGGAACCGCGATGGTATGCCAGGTGGACGGCAGGCGCGCGGCGCGTCCCGCCACGTGATAGCCGCAGCTGCAAACCAAGGCAAGCATGCACGCAAGCGGCAGTTGGATTATCGCCAGAGTTGCGCGGCGCGAATCAAATCTTCGGAGCAAGCAACTCCTCCGCAATACGAACCGCGTTGGCCGCGGCAAGCTGCAAATTATCGGTCACACCCCAAAGCCAGACGCCGCCGCTGACATTTTCGTCGCGTTCGGCGCGCGCCAAATGAATTTTCCCCTCACCCGCCACGCTGATATTCGTCGGTTTCGGATCGTCCTCGCCGACCAGATGAATGCCCGCGCCGGCAAGCGCGGCATTGAGCTCCGCGGGCTCGCGCGCGTCCGCGAATTGCGCGTACGCCGCGAACGCGTATCCGTAAAACACAGGGGCCTGGATCAACTGCATCGCCGGAATCGGGATCCTCCCGTCGAGATACGACGCGGCGCCTCTCGCGATCTCCTTGCGCATTTCCAGCAAACTGGGACGGCTTGTTTCTCCGTATCCGGCGAGCAAATTGAAAGCCACCTGGGTATCGAAAATTGCCTGCGTGATGGGCCGAAACAACAGCAAATCGACCGTCTGCTTTTCGAGTTCCTTGATGCCCAACTGGCCGCGTTCCGAAACCGGCGGGAAAAATAGAATCGCCAGCCGCAGCGGGGAAAATTTCTTCAGAACCGCGGCGAGCGTGCAAGCGACTATGACGGCAGGCGCTGGAGAAGAAAATATCCCACTGCCCTGATGTTTTCTGATTTTGTGTTCGGGCGGGGCGAGCAATGTATCCAGTTCCGGGATCCATGCGGCGGCGTGCGCCGTTTCGTCCAACGTTCCGGTCAAATCAATGATCGTCGCGCCTGAATCATGGGCCAACTTCCAGTTGTCACGCGTTTCCTCCGCGCTGCCCGCGAAAAAAGCGAAACGCGCGCCGGCAAAGCTTTCGCGGTCCATGGGCTTGATGAAAGTCGGCTCGCCCGCGGCCTCGGCCAGGGTCCCAACGGGAACGCTGGTATCGAGCAACGCAATTTCCGAGGCTGGGAAGTTGCGGTCTTCGATGACCTGCTTCAATTCTTTTCCGCGCAATGACGATGCGCCGACAATCGCTATCCGATGGCGGGAGCTTTCGCGAGACATGTTCAGGCGGAATGCGGGACAGTCCGGTGGCGCGCTTTCCGGAGGGCCTCAATCACCAAGCCGTGCAAAACGTACACCGTGGCGATGACCAGAAGCGTGGCTTCCGAATACCGGAAGATCGCGGCAATGATCAGCGCCATGGCCACGACGGCGAGCGAGGTTCTGCGGCGGCCCCAGTTGACCCCCTTGAAATTGTAATAGCGGACCTTACTGGCCATCAAAAATCCCAGAAGAAACACGAGCAGCACCCACACGAGCGACTTGCGCCAATCCTCGATTGGATTCCACATCGCATGGACGACGGCGGCAATCGCGCCCGCGCCGGCAGGAGTCGGCAGGCCCACAAAGTACTTTGAGCCGCCGGCCATGCCGATATTGAATCGCGCCAGTCTCCACGCGCAAAAAATCACGAACACGAAGCTCGCCAGCCATCCGAGCTGCACAATATAGGGCGCGAAAATGGAATCGTCGATAACCACGCCCTTTACTCCCCAGCCGAAGGCTAGAAATGCCGGCGCGACTCCGAAGCTGACCACATCGGCGAGGGAGTCGAACTGTTTGCCGAATTCGGAGTTCGCGTGCATCAGCCGCGCGATTCTCCCATCAAGCGAATCGAACACAATGGCCGCGCCAATCGCCTTTGCAGCGTTGTCCATGTCGCCTGCGCCGCCGCGAAACGTCTCGAGGATTGCGTAGTACCCGCAAAGCAAATTGAGTACCGTGAAGAGACTTGGCAGCATATAAGCGCCGCGGCGAAATCTGCCGTCGCGCATCGGGCGTGCCGCATCAGGCTCCAAACCCATCGATTTTATTTCGTCGGTAGCCATCTTGCGATTTGCGTGGCTCCTCCGGCCACGTGCTGCCCGCGTTTCACCAGAATTTCGGCGCTTGCCGGAAGCCAAACGTCCACGCGCGAGCCGAAGCGTATCATGCCGATTCGTTCGCCGCGCGCCACTTCATCGCCCACTTGTTTCCAGCAGAGAATTCGCCGCGCCACCCATCCCGCGATTTGCTTGAAGTTCATTTCGCCGGACGGCGTCGAGATTGTAATCACGTTCTGCTCGTTATCGGCGGACGCCTTTCCATTCCAGGCGGCCATGAAGCGCCCTGGATGGTACTCTACTTTCCGGATTTTTCCCGCAACCGGCGCACGATTGACGTGCACGTCGAAAACTGAAAGGAAGATGCTGACGCGCTTACCCGGGCGGCCATCCAGCGATTCGTCCACGATTTCGACTACGCGGCCGTCACCCGGCGAAACCACGGCGCCGGGATCAGACGGAATCTGGCGCTCCGGGTCGCGAAAAAAGTAGAGGACGAAAAGTCCCAGCGCCACCAGAATCGCCGCCCACCACCAGCGAAAGGCCATCAAAACGATTCCGAGGATCAGCGGCGGCAGCGCAAAACGATATCCATCCTTCACCATAGCCGACGAAGCATACCTCGCACAGAGACACTTGCATTGTACGACAGAACAAGACGCTGCGGTACGGGGTTAGCTGGCGCGGCTCTCTCTGCGCCGCCGCGCTATGAGTTGCTGCATCTCATCTTTCAATCGAAGCTTCATTTTCTTGATTTTGGTTTCGAGGAGCATGTCCTCTGAACTGCGGTAGGGCTCACGAATTAACTGGTGGAGTTGCTCTTCGTACCGCGAAAGCTGCTGGGCCAGATTGCGAAACCGTTCGTCGTTCGACATCAAGTCCCCTGGAATTTCATGAGCCGTCTCGGGCATCCGTTCCCTCCAGGTTGAAATTTGATCTACATGAATAAAAAACTATCACAATTTTCGACGGGACGCCAAACATCTCTGAAGAAATTTCAAACAAGTCATCACGGAGTATGCACGGAGGCCGCCATCAAGAGAGCGTCGTCGGTGGGGTTGCTGTAGTAATTGGGGCGCGTGCCGGTGGCGCGGAAGCTGCGAGACTCGTAAAAACTGCGCGCCGCGGTGTTTGAGGCTCGCACTTCGAGATGAATTTTGCTGATGTTATTCTGCGCGGCCCACTTCATTGCCGCGTTCAGCAACTGGCTCGCAATCCCTTGCCTGCGCGCCGCGGCGGCGACCGCGAGGTTCAAAATTTCCATTTCATCCGCGAGTTTGCGGGCCACCAGGAACGCCGCGAGTCTGCCTTTGGTTTCGGCCACCAAGCAGGGCGCGGCGTCGCGTACGAGCGCCTGGTAATCATTTCGCGACCATTGAGACGCTTCGCGGCATTGCGTCTGGATTTCGAGCACGGCATCGATATCGCGGGCCTCAAGCCGGCGAATCGTGACACGCATGGTGAGCTTCTGACCGCCGTTAGAGGATAAAGACCCTTCTGCGGCGATGCTTTTCGGCACGCCTAAAGCCGTGCCCTGACTGAAGCGACTCTTACCACGCACCAAATTCCTCCAATTACTCGCCACGGCGACTCCACGTCGGAGCAAAGACGTTTCAGCACGGCCCTTCGTACCTCTGGATAACAAAAGCTCGGCACACGCCCGCCGCAGCATGCTGGTAGGGCGCGCTCCGGCGAGATTCGTTCTCGCGACGCGGCAACTTGATCAGGATTCTTTCCACAGCGGCTCCGCGTCGGCGCGGCGTATGTAATTCGCGTCCAGGCGCAATGCGTCTGTAACTTCGCCGCGTTTGGCACGTTCAAAGGCGAGTTGGCCAATGACGGGAGCGAGCACAGGCGAGACGCGCTCGACGCTGCACGAAACAGGAGGCAGAACGCCGCTCGCGGCATCCAATGCGGATTGAATCAGATCCGGGGACGGCGAAGCGAATTGCACTTTCCGGTTCTCTGCTTGCGCGCCAATCTCAGCCAGGAATTCCTCGGGCGCGCAAACGTGGTCGTCGCTTTCGCGCACGAGTTCGATTGCTTCTTTTCGGGCTTCGCGGCGGAAAAGTGCGGCATAAATTTGACTTCGGCGCGCGTCCATCACTGCTGCAACCAATTCGGTGTCCCCCTTACTTTGCGCTGCGACCGCCTCCAACGCACTTACGGGCACGACGGGCTTTTCGAAGACCTCCGCCCAGCCCTTCACCGCTGCAAGTCCGACGCGAAGTCCGGTAAACGATCCGGGACCCGCCACGACCGCGAAAACGTCGAACTGGCGAACTTCGAGGTGCAATTCGGCGAGCAGAAAGTCGAGCTGCCGGAAAAGGCGCGCGGAATACGGTTCGTCGGCGAAAATCGAGACAACACCCAAGAGTTGACCGTCGCGCAGAAGGGCCAAACTTCCCCATTGCGTGGAGGTATCTACGGCGAGAAGCAGCATAAACATTCATTTTACAAGATTTCCAGCTTGACTTTTGATTTAAATAGGGGCCGGAAGGCGGCAAAAAATACTGGGTTTCCCGTAGATTCTCTTGACCTTCACCTTACGCAGGCCTAAGCTTTTAGTGTAGCTTCTGGGGAGGGAACACCTGTATGGATTTCAAACTGGGAGAGAAGGTTGTTTATCCAAACCACGGTGTAGGCGTTATCGAACAAATCAGCTTCGGTTACCTGAATGGCCGTTCCGAACGTTACTACATGCTCAAGATTGTTTCCAGCGGGCTCAAAGTCATGGTTCCCCAAACCAACATCATGAGCGTCGGTCTGCGCCCTGTGATCCGCTCAAACGAGGCAGGTGACGTCATCACCTATCTCGAAAAGGGCCGCTCCGCGTCTCATCACGATTGGAAGCACCGTTTCAAAGAGAACTCCGAGCGCATGCGCACCGGCTCGTTGATGGAAGTTGCGGCAGTCCTGAAGGGTCTGGTTTCACTCAGCCGGACCAAGCCACTTTCGTTCCGCGAGAAGAAGATGCTCGAACGCGCCAAGCACTTGCTGGTCACCGAATTGGCAACCGTTCGCAATACCACCGAGCAGACCATGGAATCGAACCTGGTTCGTGCACTGGCCAAGGCTCGTTTGCAGATGCCGGAAGCGCTCGAGAAACTCGAAAACTAGCTGCGTTTTCTTAGAGATTCAGGAAGTTGACGGCGAAACTCCTGCTTTCGGGAGCAGGGGGAGAACATTACTTCCGGCGCTTCGGCGGCTTTCCCCAGCCGCCACCGCCGGGGCTTTCAATCCTGACCACGGCTCCAGCTGGAGCATAGAAACTACCCTTCGCCGCGACCCTCTTTCGCTGACCAGCGGTTACGACCTCGTTTTTTCCCGTGGCACCGGGCTTGCCGCCCGCCAAGCCGTAAGGTCCAAACTTGCGGCGATCCGACAGCATCCCCACCTGCATTGGGACGAGCAATTCGATTTCACGTACGATTCCATTGCCGCCGCGAAACTTGCCTGCGCCGCCGGAACCGTAGCGAATGCCGTAGCGCTTCACGCGCACGGGATAGGCGTGTTCGAAGACTTCCACGGGCGTATTCAACGAATTGGTCATGTGCGTGTGAATGCCGCTTTCGCCGTCAAGCCCCGGGCGCGCGCCCATGCCCCCGGCAATGGTCTCGTAATAGGCAAAGGGCGCGCCCTCGTGGCCCGGACGCGAGTCGCGGCCGCCGAAGGTCAAATTGTTCATCGTGCCTTGACTGGCGGCGGGAATTTTCTCGGGGATGGCTCGCGCCAGGGCGCGCAAAAGCGTGTCGACGATGCGCTGCGAGGCTTCGACGTTTCCCCCCGCGACGGCCGAGGGCGGGCGCGCATTCACGATTGTGCCCTCGGGCGCGATGATCTTTATCGGGCGCAGCAGGCCGGACGTGGCGGGTACCTGGTCGTCGACCAGGCAGCGGAAAACGTAGAACACCGCCGAATCGGCGATGGCTTTCACGGCGTTGACGCTTCCCGTGCATTCCGGGGATGAGCCGGTGAAATCGACTTCCGCGCTGTCGCCGCGAATGCGAATCTTGACGCGAATGGCTATCGGGTCTTCCGTGACGCCGTCATTGTCGAGGAAATCCTCGCCGCGATAGGCCCCATTGGGAATTTGGCGCAGCGTTGCGCGCATCATTTTCGCGGAGTATTCGAGCAGATGGCGTCCATAGGCGCTGGTTTCGTGCTGCCCATACTTCGCGGTAATTTCGACAAGCCGCCTTTCGCCGACGCGACATGCCGCTAGTTGCGCGGTCAAATCGCCTTCGCGTTCCCGTTGGGTGCGGACATTTGCGAGCAGCAGACGCAGCACGTCTTGCACGATGCGGCCATGTTCGAAAATTTTCACGGGAGGGATGCGAATGCCCTCCTGAAAAATCTCGCGCGATAGCCCCATCGAGCCTGCCTGCGCGCCGCCAACGTCCGCATGATGCGCGCGATTCGCGACGTAAAACATTGGCTGTTTCTCGCGCGGCAGGTACACCGACATGACCATGGTCAAGTCGGGAAGATGCGTTCCGCCCGCGTAGGGATCGTTCAGCAGCGCCACATCGCCCGGCTTCAAATCTATGGCGCTAATTGCGGCGTCCACGGAGGCGGGCATGGAGCCAAGATGCACGGGCATGTGATCGCCCATGGCGAGCACTTCACCAGCGCGATCGAAAACGGCGCAGGAATAGTCGCGGCGCTCTTTGATATTCGGCGAAAATGCCGAGCGGCGAAGAACTCCGCCCATTTCCTCGGCAACGGAATGAAACAGATTCTTGAAGATTTCCAGGCGCACGGGATCGAATTTCATCGGCCGCGCTCCATCAGCAGGTTGCCGTAAGTGTCCACGCGAACATTCCAACCCGGCAGAATGACGGTTGTCGCGCTGTATTCGGCCACGATGGCGGGGCCGCGGAAACGATTTCCAGCGCGCAATTTTGCACGGTCGTAGATTTTTGTTCGCGTGGCGCGGCCGCTGACAAAAACGTCGCGCTCTTGCATTACGGCGGCGGATGCGTCAGCGGCCCCGTGTGGAAGTTTCGGCAGCGCCGGTTTGGGAGTGAGGCCAATCGCGCGGGCGCGGACGTTCACAATTTCGACGGGGCGTTTTGTATCCGCGTATCCGTATCGTTTCTCGTGGGCGCGACGGAAGCCGCGCACGAAATCGGCCGTCGCCGGAACGCTCAATTCGTAGGCTTGCCCAATGTAACGCATATCGAGGATACGTTCGATCTTCGTTTGCCGCGCGCCAAAGCCTTCGTGGCGCATCGCGGCGATTGCCTGTTTTTCGATTTGCGCGAACTCACGCAGCAACATCAGGTTGGCGGCGCGCGAGGATTGTACCGCGAGCAAAATTGTCTTCGAGAAATCCTTCACCACGTCCGCGCGCAAAATCCCCAGCGCGGAAAGGCCGCCTGGGAATTTGGGCATCAGCACGCGAGGCATTTCGAGCGCCGCCGCAAGGCCGCAGGCGTGCAGACCACCAGCGCCGCCGAACGCGACCAGCGTGTAATCGCGGGGATCGTGGCCCCGCTCGATGGAAATCACGCGGATGGCCTTCTCCATGTTCGTTTCGACCACGTCGAGAATCCCCTGCGCAAATTGAGCCGTCGTTTTCATCGCGCCGCGCGCACGCGCCATCCATTTGGCAGCGCGATCGAGGTCCAAGCGGAAATCGCCGCCCAGAAATCCTTCCGGCACGATTCGGCCCAAGACTAAATGCGCGTCGGTCACGGTAGGCTTTGTTCCGCGCCCGTAGCAAATTGGGCCGGGGTTCGCGCCGGCGCTTTCCGGTCCCACGCGCAAGGCTCCGCCGCGATCGAATCGCGCGAGAGAGCCACCTCCAGCACCAACGGTGTGAATATCGAGCATCGGAACGGCGACGGGCAGCCCCGCGACTTCCGATTCACTCGTTGTGCGCAGTGCGCCATCGAGCAGGGCCACGTCCGTGGACGTGCCACCCATATCGAATGCGATGATTCGCGGGAAGCCCGCGAGTTCGGCGACGTACTGCGCGCCCAAAACGCCGCCCGCGGGTCCGGAAAGGATTGTGCGCACTGGTTCGCGCGCGGCGGTGACGGCCGAAATGATTCCACCGTTGGATTGCATCACGCGAACGC
>JBOGNJ010000119.1:0-5344 GCA_050746905.1 Candidatus Acidiferrales bacterium | reverse complement strand
GGGTTGCGGGATCAGTCGCCTTTACGCCGCTGCTGTAAAACGTATATTCAACATATTGCACGTCAGGATCAACGGCCTTCAACTTCTCCGCCTTCGTCTGTTCCCAAACCGCCGCGCTCGAGCCCGCAGGCTCCGGCAAAGCTTTATACCGCGCGAGAATTCCGCCGGCGATGTCGCCGTAATGCAGCATCTTCGCGGAATCGCCGGCTTGCCCGGCGGCGCGAACCAGATTTACCGCTGTCACGAAACTGTCCGGGTCAATCGCCAGCGCTTTGTCGCCGTACTCGAATGCCTTGTCGTTATTTTTCTCGGCAGTGTAAGCGTTGACGTAGAGCTGGTCAGCCAGGAGCGCGAAATCTCCCGTCGCGTGCTCCGCTGAAAATTTATCGAGCAGCGCAATTTTTTGCGCAGGGTCCTTTGCCGCGTCGATTGCGGAGACCTCCGCGTCCTCCGGCGTGCCTGCCGCTATCGCGACAGTTTTGCCGATCTGCGCGGGACAGGTTCCCGCCGTCATCAGAATCATCGCGCTGATCACGCTTATGAAGAGACTCACGCGCCGCATATACGCACCTCCGTTCGTTACGTTGCTTCCATGGGGCGTCCGGGGCAAGTGCCGTGGCGACGCCGGCCGGGCGCCGATTTTGCGCGCAGCATAACAGAATTGCCGCTGCGGGCCGAAGCGAAAATTTCCAATGCTACTTTCGCGCGGGGATTGACGGCGGGGCGCTTTCGTTGGAGGATTCCAAGTTCGGACGCAAGCAAGTCCACAAAACAGCGGAGGGAGAGCGACATGCCAGAAGTGACTTCGTGGGACAAGATCGAGAAGGAAAAACTGAGCGCGACGATCACGCGGCAGATGATTTACGGCGAGAAGGCCATGCTGGCGCGCATTTTCCTGGCGCGCGGCGCGATTGTGCCCCGCCATTCGCACGTGAACGAGCAAATCACGTGGATTATTTCGGGCGCGTTGAAACTGATTTTCGACGACGGCGAGCGGATTTTGCGCAGCGGCGAAATGCTGCTGATTCCCGCGCACCTTCCGCACGCGGCCGAAGCGATGGAGGATACGGTGGACATGGATATATTTAGCCCGCCGCGAGAGGACTGGATCAAGAAAACGGACGCATATCTGCGCAAATAATTGCTGCAACGAGATTTCTCTTGGAATTGAGGGGACGCGAGCATGGATCTGGGATTGAAAGGCAAAGTGGCGATTGTGGCGGCGGCGAGCAAAGGGTTGGGGCGCGCGTGCGCGGAGGAATTTGCGCGCGAGGGGGCGGAAGTGGCGATTTGCGCGCGCTCGGCGGCGAATCTGGAACGCGCAACGGAAAGCATACGCAAAGCGACGGGGCGCGAAGTCTTCGCGCAGGAAGTCGACGTGACGCGCCACGAAGCAGTGCGCGATTTTGTGGCGGCGGTCGAGAAGCGCTTTCGGCGCGTCGACATTTGCGTGACGAATGCGGGCGGACCTCCGTCGAAGAAATTCGCGGATTTGTCGATTGAGGAGTGGCGAGGTGCGGTAGATTTGACGCTGATGAGCGCGGTTTATTTTGCGCGCGAAGTTTTGCCGCGCATGAAGAAAAACCGCTGGGGACGTTTGCTGGCGATTACTTCCGTTTCCGTCAAACAGCCGATCGACAATTTAGTGCTTTCAAATTCGATTCGCGCGGGAGTGACTGGGTTGATGCGCACGCTAGCGAATGAATTCGGCGGTGATGGGATCACGGTGAATTGCATTTGCCCCGGCTACACGCTTACGGAGCGTCTCGATGAGCTTGCGGCGCTGCAGGCGAAGAATGCCGGAGTGGAGCGCGAAAAGATTTTGGAGCGCTTGAGCGCGCAAGTGCCCGTGGGCCGCGTGGGCCGTCCTGAAGAATTTGCCGCGATGGTGACGTTTCTCGCGTCGGAGCGCGCGAGCTATATCAACGGCTGCTCGATTCCGGTGGACGGGGGGTGGACGAGGAGCCTGTTGTAAACGCTGCGTACGATTTACTCAAACTTAGCCCACCAGAAGGATGCGCAGGTCACGCAGATTATTCCCCGTTGGACCGGTGACGATTGCGTCGCCGAGGCGGTCGAAAAAAGTGAAGGCGTCGCTCCGGCGGTAAAAGTCTCGCGGGTCGGCGCCGATTTTGCGCGCTCTGTCGAAAGTGGTCCCATCGGCGACAGCTCCCGCGGCGGGACTGTTGCCGTCGATCCCATCGGTTCCCGCGCTAAGCACCGTGATCTCGCGCCCGGCAATTTTTTCCACGCACGCGAGCGCAAACGCCGAATTGCGCCCGCCGATTCCCTTCCCTGTAACGGGGCTGCTGACTTCTCCGTCGGCGACGAGCGCAACGGGCTTGCCGTCACACGAACGCGAAATCGCGTCGAGCTGGGCGAGCAAATGTTGCGCGGCCTTTCCGACGGGCCAGCCGTCGGTCGCGTTATCGCACAGGGTGAAAAATCCGGCGGCTTCGGCGGCGACGTGCGCATGATGAAATAAATCGCGGCGGCCGAGAAGCAATTCGAACTTCGCGCGCGCAAAGGCAGCATCGCCGGGCTTCGGCGTTTCGACAAGCGTGCGCTTTTCAAACTTTGCACGCAGTGACGCCGGCAATTTGTCGAGCAGATGATACTCATGGGCGACGCGTTCCGCATCGGCGATTGTGGTGGGATCGGGCAGCGTAGGTCCGGAAGCGAGCGCGGACTCTTGACCTTCGGGCACGTCGGTGACGCCGAAAGTGAGCTTCATCGCACCTGGCGCGGCGGCGGCGAGACGTCCCCCCTTCACGGCGGAAAGGTGCTTGCGAATGGCGTTGATTTCGCCGATGGGCGCGCCGCAGGTGACGAGCGCGTGATGCAGCTTCACGAAATCGTCGAGCGAAATATTTTCGTCGAGCGGCAATTCGACAAGTGATGAACCGCCGCCCGAAAGCAAAAAGAAAACCAGCGTTTTGCTGTCGCAGCCGCGCAGCAAGTCGAGAATCGCGCGGCCGGCGCGGAAACTTTCTTCGTTGGGAACTGGATGCCCGGCGACAAATGACTTCCAGCCACGCAGTGCGCGCGGCGGCTTGGCGGGACCCGCGAGAATTCCGCGGACGGAAAATTCCGGCGCGAGCACGGCCGTGATTCCTTCGGCGAGTGCGACGGCCGCTTTGCCCATCGAGATTGCGATAATTTCGCGATACTCGCGCAAATCGACTTTGGAGTCGCCGGCTTGAATTAGTCCCCCGACACGGCAAAGTTTCTGCGCGAGCGTCGCGGGAATGTCGATGCCTGCGAGCGTGTTGAGGAAAATTTGGCGGGCGAGAGCTTTGTTGTCATTCATCCTAGTCGTCAGCTCTTATGCAAAGCATCCTCAAGCAAAAATGGTTCACGCCTTTTCGAGAGCGGCGGCGCCGGCGCGAGCAACTTCCAAGTCTTGATCCTCCGAGCCGGCGCTGACACCAATCGCGCCAACGATCTGCCCATCGACACTGAGCGGAACGCCGCCGCGAATCGGCGTTTGCGCGGAGGAATTCGCGAGCGCGAGGCCCAGCGACAGAATGGCATTGGGCTGGTCGCCGGACATCGCGGCGCCGGTGGGGGCGCGTCGCATCGCCGCAGCTTGCGCTTTGACCAGCGCGACGGAAATCGATGCGGGCTTAGCGCCATCCATGCGCGCAAAGGCGAGCAGGTGCGCACCTTCATCGACCACGGCGATATTCATCGGGCAGCGAATCTCTTGCGCACGCTTTTCCGCGGCAGCGAGAACGGCGCGCGCGCCCTCGAGCGTCAGTTTGGGATGATTTCGCGTGACCAGCGCCATTTTTATTGCTCCATTCTTATTTTGCGGCGAGCGCTTCGGGATTGAGCGCATTGGGCGGGCGGCGGCCGTCGAAGAGCGCAATCACGTTTTCCGCCGCAATCACGGCCATTTTTGTGCGCGTCTCGACGGAGGCGCTGGCGATGTGCGGCGTGAGGATGACGTCTTTACGCGCAAGGAGCGCCGGATGAGCCTTCGGCTCGTTTTCGAAAACATCGAGAGCAGCGCCGGCGATTTTTTTCGCTTCGAGGGCCGCGACGAGAGCGGCTTCATCGACGACTGGCCCGCGCGACGTGTTGATCAAATATGAGCCGGGTTTCATTTTCAACAGTGTTTCGGCATTGATCAGGCGGCGCGTTTCGGGAAGCAGCGGGACGTGAACGCTCACGAAATCCGCCGCGGCGAGCAGGCGGTCGCGGTCAACATATTCCGCGTGCAAGTCGCGTTCGATGTCAGGAGACGCGCGCATCGCGTCGGTATAGAGAATGCGCATGTCGAAACCTTGCGCGCGTTTTGCCACGGCGCGGCCGATGCGTCCAAAGCCGATGATGCCCAGCGTCTTGCCGGAGATGTCCCCGCCGCATAATTGATCGAGGTTCCAGCCCGGCCAGGTGCCGGAGCGCATCCAGACGTCGCCCTCCACGATGCGGCGCGCAATCACCATGAGCAGCGCAAATGCAAAATCGGCGGTCGTATCGTCGAGAACGCCGGGCGTATGCGTGGCGATAATTTTGCGGCGCGTGCAAGCCGCGACGTCGATATTGTCGTAGCCGACCGAAACCGTGGCGGCGATGCGCAAGTTGGGCGCGCGGTCGAGCAACTCGTCGTTCACTTTTTCCGTGAGCAGACAGATGAGCGCGTCTTTGCCGGCGACGCGGCGCAACAATTCGTCGCGTGGCGGGCGGCGTTCCTCTTTCCAATAATCCATTTCGAAATTGTTTTCGAGCAGCGCCCGCGCGGGCGCGAACAATCCATGCGTGGCGAATACTTTCCGTTTCATGATCTCCTTCGTGATCCGGCATGCCCGACAAAAACAAAACGCCGCGAGAGGGTGAGTAGCATACCGCCGCGCCGTGTGTCAACGCAGCACGCTCGCGCCGCATCGCGGTTGAACGGCAGCAGGTTACAGTCTATATTCGGGCCCGATGCACAACCCGCTGGTCAAGTATCTCATCGGCGCTTGCATTCTCAGCGTCGGATTAGTGATTTTGCTTTCCGCGACGGAAATCGCCCATGGCTTAACGCATTTCTGGGAGCATTGGCTCGGGAAGCGTTCGAACGAATCCGCGCCGCCTAGCACGCGAGCCGCCGCGCCGGAGCCGCCGCAATATCGCGCACGCTTGCTGATGTGGCGCGCACTTGGTGCGCTGATTGTGATCGACGGATTCGTTTGGCTCGCCCGCGCCACCTCGGAAGTATTTCGTTTAATGTCACACGCGAAACGCTAATGTTTTCGCGTCACGTTGACAGGGTAGGCCATACAGCCGCGAAAACTAGAGGTACTTACTCAAATCGGAGGGCGACCATCGGGTCGGTACGCATCGCGCGCCGCGCGGG
>JBOGNJ010000118.1:0-28877 GCA_050746905.1 Candidatus Acidiferrales bacterium | reverse complement strand
GGATCTGGCGCTCAGGCCGAACTGCCGCCGGTCGAGACTTTGCATTTGCAGGACACTACAGTTTTTGCCGCCGCAGCCCCTAATGCCTACCGCAGCGGGACGCAGTGTGACTCGGAGGGAGACGCTTTCGTCCAGGTCGCAAGCCTCGCAGGGGTTCCGTTGCGCCTTGCGCCGTCTTCTTCCGTCTCCGAAGTTATCCCCGGCCACAAGCGAATTGTGGAGTACGGAAAGTCGCCGCTGTCTGAATCCGATTACCCACACGCGAGGGTGAGTTCGTTCGGCGTTTTGCCCAACGGTGAGCTGTATGCGCTGATCTTCACGCGGCGAGACCCATCCAAGGAAAAGCCTCGCCCGGAACCCGAGTATTACGTCGAGCGGTTTAAGGACGACGGTACAAGGGATTCAATCACGCCTATCCACGCGCCTCCTGGAGTGGCGCATTGGTTAGCGGACCTGCTGGCGCCTTTCCCGGACGGCAACTTTCTGATTGCGGGAATAAGCACGACCACAAAGGAGCAGCCCGGCGCCAGCTCCTGGGAGCCCTTCACAGCGGTTTATGACCAGACGGGACGGTTCCTCCGCGAGGTGACCCTGCCTCACGATATTGCCAATAACTTCAACGAAGGTGACGCAGGGAAGCCGACAGCCGCAGCGAGAGCAAAGGCACAGGCCTCGCCAACCCAGGCGTCGAAGCCCCGGCAATTTTTCGAAGTCGCGATTTCCACGGGCGGCGTAGTCAGCGGACCCGACGAAAACGCGTGGATACTGAGAGCGAGCGATCCCGTCCGCCTCTACGCCGTCAACTCAGCCGGGCAAGTGGTCGAACACTTCCAATTCTCGCCCCCAGCCCCGGGACTGACGCCCTTTGAGTTCGGCTTCGCTGGTCCAGGGCTAATCTTTGTTGATTTTTCACGACCCCCCGGCAGCCCAACTGGTCCAACCGCAGCCTCGGGGCCTTCAGAGCTTGTAGGTGTTTTCAACACCGTGTCCCAGCGGTTTGACGCGCTCTATACGCTGCCCGAGGAGGTCGACAAGAGCTTCAGCAACCTCGCTTGCAGCGATGGAAACGGAGGCTTCCTCTACTTTGGCAGTACACACGACAGACATCTCGCTGTCTTCGATTACGCCTCCCGCTAGCTCCTAGCGAATTGCTCTTGACCGATCTCAGATCATTGCTTCGCTGCTCCCGGTCGCGACGAAGCCTTGTCCCTCGCCATATACACACTCGCCGGACCCTGCGGTTTATTTCTCCACAGTTTCCACCAGCGAACTCGTCTTCGCTTCGGGAGCAAGCGGCGTCATTCTCCGCGCCAATTCCGCTATTTAGGCATTCGCAACGACGCAAAATGTCCCGTGATTTATCAACAGGCGTCTCTTGCGCTAGCCCAAGCCTGAAATCTCGATTTCGTCTCCCACTTGCGTCCCAGTCCGATAAATCGTGTGCGGCGGGAGTTCGATTACGCTCCTGGTCTTCAGCGAAACCTTGGAGATGCGAAAGGGCCGGACAAATTCCTCGACGTGGATGACTTGTTTCTCTTTGCTCAGGTAAATCAGGTCGATGGGGAATAACATTCCGATAGTATGCACACCCTGCGACGGGACAATCCACAGGGCCTTGCCGTGCTGCGCCCATCGCTTCGTTTTCCCCAGCAGACCTACGAGGCGGCGGACATAGCTGTCTGCGACAGTTACTTCCGTGGCCACGAAGGTCTGGCGCGTCTTGTTGTAGATGTACACAGCAGAGCTTTTGAGCATATGAGCCATAGCGCTTACAGACCCGTCCTTACACGGGAAACAAAACTAATAATTTGTGGGCCTTGGCAGCCGTACGTTAGTCGACGGACTTCCGTTTGCGTCTCCAAACGATAATGAAAAGCACCAAGACTGCTGCTATGCCTGCCACGACACGAATCAGAGTTACGTTGTCCATTTTTTCTCTCCAGATTCAATGATTCGACCTCGCGTTTTCCACCAGGTCGTTACGTTCCGCGTCACTCTAATGCGGGAAGTTTCGCATCAAAGTGAGCACGGCAGGGCCCAGAATCACAACCATCAAGGCCGGGAAAATAAAAAATACAAGCGCCGGAACCATCTTGACCGTGGTTTTCGCGCTCATCTCTTCGGCACGCTGCCGTCGTTTAAGGCGCAAATCATCAGAATGGACACGCAGTGACTGAGCAACACTGGTGCCAAAGCGCTCGGTCTGGACCAGCATGGCCACTAGCGCCTTGACATCCTCTAGGCCAGTCCGGCGGGCCAGTTCCCGCAGGGCTTCGATGCGCGTCTTTCCGACGCGCATTTCCAGATTCACAAGCTGCAACTCGTCGCTGAGTTCGCGATGGGCAATGCGGAGTTCTTGGGCGACACGCATTAAGCCCTGGTCGAGGCCGAGGCCTGCTTCGACGCAGATCACAAGCAAGTCCAACGCGTCAGGAAGGCCTCGGCGCAAGCGGCGCTGACGCGCGTGCACTCGGGAACTCAGCCAAAGGTCAGGCAGAAGATAGCCCAAGGCCCCAGCTAACAGGGGAAAGACAATCGGGTTCTGATGGTAGAAGCCCGTGCCGAAGACCAAGCCAAGCATAGCGATTGGCAGCAAGATCTTAATGCCGCGCATGGCCAGCAGGGCTTTCGGGCTGCGGTAGCCCGCTCGAATCATCATAAGTTCCGTCTTGGACTGTTGGGCCGTTGAGGAGGCAGGAAGAGCCCTTCCGATTGTGGCGAGGGTGTTCCGGAGGCGCTCTTTCTGCTTCTCGGCAAAGGGAGTTTGTGCAACGCGCTCACCAGGCTGGAACAAACGCGAAAGGCGCGATGCCACACCCTGTTCCTTGGGCGCAAAGGCATAAAACAAGCCGGCGAAAACCGCGAAGGTTGCCAGGAACGTCGCCGCTGTCATCAACCAGAGCATCTTAGTCTCTCCATCGAATCGTCCTCACACCTCGAAATGAATGATCTTCCAAATGACCGCGGATCCGACGAGCTGCATGATGCCAGCCGTCAACAAAATCAGAGGACCAATGGGATCCGTAAACAGCACTTTCATGTAATGTGGGTTGAGGGAGCCTAGAGCGAGCATCATCAGGGGCGGCAGTGCGATGAGGATACCGGCCGTGAGCCGCCCCTGCGCAGTTTTCGTCTTCACATCCCTGTAAATTCGGAACCGGTCCCGAATCACGCGCGACAGACTATCAAGAATCTCCGCCAAGTTGCCGCCGGTCTCCTTCTGTATCAACAAGGCTGTAACGAAGAAACGGACGTCCAAAGAGGGAATCCGTTCACTCATATTCAAGAGCGCATCCCGCAGAGGGATGCCGAAGTTTTGTTCCTCGAAGGTCTTGCGGAACTCTCCCGCGATTGGCTCACTCGCTTCCTTCGCGATCATTTCCAGCCCGGTAGTGAAGGCGTGGCCGGCTCTGACGGCGCGCCCCAGCAGGTCCAGCGCCTCGGGGAGATGCTCTTCAAACTTGCGCAAACGCCGCCGCCTCTTCCACGCCACGACGGCAAAAGGAATGCCACCCAACACGATTCCCGAAGCAATATCCACCCAAACTGATGGATAGAAATATCCGCAGATCAAGTACCCGCCCAAAGCCAAGACGCAGCTTAACAAGACGATTTTTGCAGGCTTAATATCCATTCCGGCCTGAACGAGAAATTCCTGAAGCCTGGTAGCCCACGGCCAGCGCATTAGCAGCCGGTTCAGGGCGGGAACGCCGCTCAACATCTCGTCGCGCACCAGTTTTAGCGACAGCGAAGTCTCACCCCGACGTTCCGCTTTGTGCACGGCTTCCAATCGACGACGCACTAATTCCTGATTCTTGTCGGCTCCCACAAAGAGCCAGACGAAGACGAGAACTACGGTCGCGAATAAAAAGGTGAGTATGGAAATCAATAAAGCCATTTCCGGCCCCCTTTCCGCATGCAATCTAATCGGCAACCGTCCGATGCATTGCTAACGCGTGCGAAGATTTGAATTGAGCAATGCATAGGAAACTCCCTAGCCAACCGGCACAACCTCGAACATGGCAATGGGCAATTGAACACCGGCGACAGCCAAACGTTCCGTGCACTTGGGCCGAATCCCGGTGGCGACGAAATCGCCAATGACCTCGCCTGTCTCGCGGATGCCACGCTTCCGGAAGACGAAAATATCCTGCATGGTCACAACATTCCCTTCCATGCCGGTCAACTCGGCGATGCTGACAACCTTGCGGGTACCGTCACTCATGCGGCTCACCTGAACAACCAAGTCAAGCGCTGAAGCAATCTGCCGGCGAATCGCATTCTCGGGAATATTCAAGCTGGCCATCGCCACCATGGTCTCGAGACGGCCAATGGCGTCGCGAGGCGTGTTCGCGTGAATCGTCGTGAGGGAGCCGTCATGGCCCGTATTCATGGCCTGAAGCATGTCCAGGGCTTCTTCGCCGCGCACCTCGCCGACGATGATTCGATCAGGACGCATACGCAGGCAGTTAATTACCAATTGCCGCTGTTGGATGGAGCCTTTGCCCTCAATGTTAGCAGGCCGAGTTTCGAGACGAACCACATGCTCCTGGTGAAGCTGGAGCTCGGCGGCATCCTCGACGGTGACAATCCGTTCTCGATTGGAAATTGCCGAAGAGAGCACATTCAACAGAGTGGTCTTACCGGCGCCGGTTCCGCCGGAGATCAAAATGTTCAATCGCGCCTTGACGCATCCCAATAACAGATCGAGCATGACCTGCGTACAGGTGTTGTTATTGACCAAATCTTCCGCCGTCAGCGGGTCGCGGCCGAATCGACGTATTGAAAGACAAGGTCCATCCACGGACAGCGGAGGAATGATGGCATTCACACGAGAGCCATCCGCAAGGCGCGCGTCCACCATCGGGGAAGATTCGTCCACACGCCGCCCGACTGCGGAAACGATGCGATCAATGATGCTCATCAAATGGGCATCATCGCGGAATTGAATCGGCGTCAGCTCAAGGACTCCCTTGCGCTCGATGTAAACTCGCTTGTACGTATTGACGAGGATGTCGGAAACCTCATGGTCGCTAAGAAGCCCCTCGAGCGGACCCAGCCCAAAAACCTCATCCAATACCTCTTGCGCGAGGCGCTCTCTTTCCTGGAGATTCATCGGAGTCGAGTCTCCGACGACGATGGTTTCGAGGATTTGCCCCACCTCGCGGCGTACCTCTTCGCGATTCACATCCGCCAGCCGGTCCAGATTCAATTTCTGAATTAACTTACGATGGATCGCCACCTTCGTGGCCGCGAAACCAGTTCTCGTGACAGGCATTGGACTATTCATCGTCGTCTACCTCTTGGCTGGTAATGAGAAGAAACTCTTTTTGAAAATCGGGGCCGCGTCTATTCCCACCAGCTGCGCGGCAATCTGACGATATTGGTGGCTGAGCGTGTTGTTATGATTCTCCATCAAGGGCGTTCCCAGATTGACGGATTCGCTGGCTTTCCGGAAATCGTTCGGCAAGCAGGCAAAGATGGGGCGACTGATGTCTTTCTGAATACTCTTTAGCGCCGCCTCATCGCCCTTATGCCAGCGATTGATGATGATCCGGGCGCGTGAAGGCTCGACGCCCATGCCCGACAATGCCAACAAACGCCGTTGCAGTGTCCATAAGGAAGGAACATTCGCTTCGGATATGATCAGCACCATTCGCGCCATGCGCAGAATCTGAGCCCAATCCGACGAGAATTGGGAACCAAGGTCCAGCAGAACCACGTCAAAGGCATTCTGGGCGACGTTCACCACGCGTTCGAGCTGCGAAACGGCTATCGTTTGCCACTCCTCCGGATGCGTTGCCCCGCCGAGAACTTCCAACTTCGTCGCGTGGTGTGTCAGAAGCCCGGCAAAAAAGCGGCTATCGAGCCGCTCGATATTTTCCGAAGCGTCGCGCAAATTGAATTTTGGCTGCAGGTCGAGGAACAGATGAACGTTTCCGAGAGGACGCGCGAAGTCGAGCAGCGCCACGTGCTTGTGCGCAAAGGTCGACAGTTGAACACCCAGGTTCACAGCCACGGTGGTCGCGCCCACGCCTCCTTTGGCCCCCATAACTACGATCAATTTGTCGAGGATCGTCTGAACCTTCGCGTCCAAATCTCCGGAAAATCTTAGCAGCATTTCTTTTAGGGTGTCTGTGCTGACTGGTTTGGGCACGAAGTCCTGAACGCCGCTACGCATGGCTTCCAGCAAAACGTGCGGATTAGGCGGCACCGTCGCAGCGCACGCTACAAGCTTGATTGCCGGGCGGATCTTGCGCAGGTTTGCGCCGAGGGCGAAATACGCTTCCGGGTCGCGCGACAAGTCCAAGAGCACGACGTCCGGCAGAGAATCGACTTCCGGCAGTTTCAGGCCGGGTACCGGCCATTGGACAACCGATTTCACCAGGCCAGTCTGCTGCAAACAAGCCAGCAACTGGGCGGAACTGGCGGAATCGCCGCTAGCAATTGCAACCGTTAGCATCGGCCCATATTCCCGTTCGTCGAGTCTTTTGCCTTCATGGCCCTCATTTCGGCGCCTTTGGTTTTGCCTCCACGGGAGTCGATGGTCCCAGGAATTGATAAGGCATTACCGGTCCTTTCGGCGCATGTCCCGCGGCCACTGGCTGCACGATGTGAGGAGTGACAACGATCAGAAGCTCGTTCCTGCTTTTATTTAGTGATCGGCTTTGGAAAAGTTTCCCGAGGATCGGGATGTCTCCAATACCGGGAATCTTCTCAAACTGCTGTGTGACGCGGTTGTCCAGCAGACCCGCAATGGCGAAACTCTGCCCGTCGCGCAAATCCATCTCGGACTCGGCGCGATTAGCAGATGTTGTAGGAACCGTTGGATCCCAGCAGGAACAGATTTCTCGGGACAACGCACAGCTCGGTCAATTGGTGGCCCAGACTCGACGTACGGCAATCCAGTTCGAATTGCGCCGCGGCGCGAATCCACAACCCGTAGGACCTGTCTCGATGCAACTGAAGAAATCGGATTCCAAGAGCCAACGATATACCGTTTGCGTTTATGTCGAGGACAAGTGCGTTGAACTCAAGGATCGAGTCGCAAATGAAGTTGTGGACCTCGCTCTTGCGGCGAGGGCCGCGCCGCTTAGACTTATCGCTACAGAAATACGTGCAAATTCAATCAGTGGATATTTAGAAGTGCCTCTCCCTCCCGCCAGACCACGCCGCTAGACTTCGGGGGGAAGAAAATACTTCCGGCAGGCTTGTTCCGCAACTTCCCAAGTGAGTTCCGGCTGTTCACCCGCATAGGCACAAACCCACTGAATCTGATTCGTCAGATCACGGGGTAGGCATTGAACGAGAGGCTGTTTCATTTCCTCGGGAATGAATCGCGTCAGCCTTTCGGCTACTTCGCTGTTCCAGGCGATACCTCGCGCGGCGCATTCATTGCAAAGTATCTGCATGAAGTGTTCAGGACTTGCCGCACTCACCCTAACTTTGTTCGGAATCCTGCGCAGAAACGCCTCGTCTGCAAGCTGGCGTGGATCAAGATTCGTGGCGAACACCACAAACAGATCAAATGGGATCTCGAACTTTCCCCCACCTGGTACGGAGAGAAAATCAATGCGGCGATCCAGCGGCGTCATCCAGCGATTCAGAAGTTCATCAGCCCGCATGCGCTGGCGTCCGAAGTCATCCAGAATCAGTACCCCATTATTCGCTTTCATTTGTAACGGCGCGGTGTAGTAGTGGCTCGCGCTGTTCTGTTGCAGGTCCAGCATCTCGCCGGAGAGTTCACCGCCGGCAAGCACCCTCGGCCGATGACACAGAACCCATCGTGTGTCGAATTCCTCTGTCGTTGGTATTTCTTCGCTCTTGTGGTGCACTCCTGCATCGTAAACGGCAATGATTTGGTTATTCACTTCGACCGCATAGGGAATCCAAACGCTGTCGTTGTAGATCTCCGGAATCTTGCGCGCAATGGTCGTTTTCCCGGTCCCCGGAGGGCCATAGAGAAAAATCGAAGTATTCGAGACCACGGCCGTCCCAAGCCGCGAAATAAGGTCATCGTCGAGGACTAGCGAATGGAATGCCCGCAACAGATCCTCGGGGTGAACCTGCGTTTGCCGCACGCTCTGCGCATAAACCCGCGCGGTGTAGTCGGCCAGGCACACCGGCGCTGGGCCCGCATATTGGCTCAAAGATAAGAGGTCGGCGGCCCGCACCTTTCCTTGTGCGCTGGCGGCGATGCGATGAGCACCTCCCGTCATTCCCTTTACTTCACAGAGCTGTTCCTTGCGAAAGAATTCAAAAATCTGGTCGATAACGCCCAACCCGAGACACATACGCTTGGCAAGTTCCGGCAGAGTCATCTCACCATTCAAATACAGAATCTTCAAAGCCAGGTCCTCTAACAACCCTCTCCGAATGCCGGTTTGCTCAAATTCCTGGGGTACAACCAAAGCCATCTCTTCCATTTTCGCCATCCTCCCGCGACCGCCGCGTCTCGATTGACGTTTTTTGGGCAGACTCCCGCGCTGATACGCTGTGTCTCGGAATTCCTTTCAAGCACACCGTCTGCCAACTCTGGGACTATTTTGCCTACACTGCGCTCGGAATAGGCACTGCAACGCTCCCCTAGAACCGCATAGCCTAATTCCAAAGGTTGGACTTTCAACTCCCTACCATGAACCGGGTAATCCAGGACAGCGAAGGCGCGCAATAGTCACAAAACGCACTGTATCCAAAAGGAGACCCATCTTTTCCTTTTCAGAGTTATTGGCGATTCCGTTCCAATAGCCAGAACAGTAAAAGATAATTTCTTATGGTGTGAGTGATGAGGAAGTTTTCCTTCACGTGATCGTGACCTGCTTCTCCCAGTTTTTGGGCCAACGCTGGATTTGAAAGCAAGTAACGGATTTGGTAGGCACAACCCTCTACTGAGTGGACCAGCATTCCAGTGAGCTTATGAAATACTTGGCGGAAAATTCCACCAACCGCGGATGCGACAACGGGCTTCTTCTTCCAAAGCGCTTCTGTCACCGTCAAACCAAATCCTTCTCTCAGCGACTTTTGAACCACTATCGTGGAGGCCCGCTGCAACGCATTGATCTCCAGATGGCTCCAAGGAGGTAAATTCAGCAGAAAAATGTCGCTGTCGTCTTTGGCGGCCTCCTGAACCTCGGCATACACGACTGATCCTTCCGGATCATCGGTCGCTCCGCCCCCGGCGAGCACCAACTGGCAATCCTGATACTTTTTCACCATCTTGTACGCTTGAATCACCCCGAGCGGGTCCTTCAGCCGGTCGAAGCGGGATATTTGACTGACGATTGGTCTCGACGCATCGATTCCGAACTTGTCCACGACGCTACGAACGAATTCCGGTTCGAGCTCGCGATTCTTATCAGCCAACGGGTCGATGGTCGGAGCTATAAGGTATTGCGGGATTGGCAGCGCATGCGTAAATGCCGCCGACGAGAACATCGAGGCGTCGAATTTCTCCACAAACGGCCGAAGAAATTCCCAGACTTGTTCATTGGGCTGCGATAGGTCGATGTGGCAGCGCCAAATCCAATGATTACGTTTTCCTGCGCGCGCACTAACCAACGGCAAAGGCTGTGGGTCGTGAATCACCACAAAGCTTTCGCCGAACTCCATTCGCCGCCGGTTTTCTTCGTTGGTTGCGAGGAATAGATCAAACCATTCCGGCCGTTCTTCATAGGCCAGTCCGTGAAGTGCGTTGTGAAAGGCCTTTGTGACGGAAAAGAACGCTTCTCCGCCGGTAATGACGTCCCATTGCGTCGGCAATCCGACTTCTTGGAACAGGGGAACCGCTCGATTGAGAATCTCGGCCACTCCGCCGCCCACCGCGGTCGAATTCACCATCTTCACGGTCCGGTTTTTCAGAGATTTCGCCAGCGTCCACAGTTCGTCGATTTCGGGTTGTCCGACGATGCTGGCGTAGTCCTTGAGAGGCGGCACTGAAGTTTGCACCGGAGCCTGACTACTCATCGGTTGATCCACGGCCGAATGCATTCAAGGATTCCGTCTCGCACGCCTTGCAGTGTATTCGTATAAAAATCCACGCGATCAATGCGCGCGGCGAGCTCCGGAAAACCGAGTTCTCTTTCGATCCAGTGCGAAAAATCATTTGTCCGTAAATGCAGCCTTAGGCGGGAATTCACGAAGTGAAAATGGAGGGACTGCACGCTCAATCGTCGAATGCCTTCCGCCAATTCCGCTAAATTTAGGGCCCGCATCTCCAGCGGCAAGGCAATTTCCCGCGTTTCAGAAAAGAAAAACGGTTCGAAGGCGGGCCGGTCGCTCGATCGCGGCTGCGCGTGCAAATAACTATCAATTGTATGCACCAGGGCGGAACGAAGGTCTTCTATCGCCACGAATTGCCGGACATCAATTCCTCCCAGCCGCTCCGCGAGTTCTTGTTCATTGCATGCGGCCATTGCCCATTGCGCAAAATCGCTGGAATAGGACGTGTAATGGTGCATGGAAAGGCTGTGGAATGTGTGGCAGAAAATCGAAGCTTCCGATACCTTCGCAATACCGTGCGACAAATCCCGCAACGTTGTCGGTCGGTCGTGCCCAATGCATATCAGATAGGAGGCGGCAACGAACTGAAATGGCTCTTTAGCCTGCTTCATGGACTTGTTCAATAAGCACGATTCAACAGGTACTCGCGGACAACTCGCCACTCAAAAAATTTCAGATGCAGATCACCGCGACTGCGTCGCCCAGGTCGCAGCCACAAATCAAAGGCCGGAACGAGGTCTATGATAAGCACCACTCCCGTTCCGGCCATTCAATCAATACCACAAACTCCCGCGACGGACCTTATCGATCCTTGGTTTCAGTTCGTGAACCCTGCGGGGACGCCTTGTCCAGCAGCGAAACGAGCTTCTCGGCCGCTTCTGGAGTTTGAGCGCCATGACCCATCACGACATCCTGAGCATTGACCTTGTGCCCGTATAGTTGTTCGTTCCCTTCATCGTCCGAATGCAAGGTGGCACCTTGCAAAGAGACACCTGCGAAAAGGCCGCGTGAACGGGAATATGTCAGGATCTCCGCCCGCATATACGCGTCGGTAGCAGCCTCGGCAGAACGTCCCACCGGTCCAGCCGCCGCGGATATGCCGGCTCCGAGTTTCACTTTGCTATGCAACAAGCTGGTTGCACCGTGCTCATTCATCACCAACAGCACGAAATCCGTGGCCGAGCCACCAATCTGAAATCCAAAGCTCCCGCCTTCCAGGACCATCATGGAAGGCGCGCCCCACTCCCCTGTGAAATGGTCTCCGGAGCGGCAAACCATCGCTCCGCGACCGTAACTTCCCCCAACCACAAAGGCCGCTTTGACCACGGACGGAATCACAACAACACACTTCGCCTTGTTCAGCAAGTCCTGCGGTATGTCGTCGGGAATATTTAGAACTTCGCTCAATACCTGCCCGGCGTTTTGCAGCCGTTGTTCTTGTTTTGATTTGTCGTTATCAGCGGCCGTGACGGTTGTTGCCACCAGCAGAATTGCAATCAATAAACTATAAAGGCTTTTCATTTCCCTCATACCTCCTCGTGCAAAGATTTGGGTCTGTTCTCTACCAGGGATTTCGCGGCATTGCGTTCGGATATGCCTGCCCTCTATTGTTCCGGCGCGACCGCTTGCTATCAATACATGCTGTCGCGTATTTCATCGGGCCAGATCACCTGACCCCGCCAATGCCGTTCTTTGGCGAATGAATGGCGAAAAATAAGTGGCCGGACTCCGGCCAGATCGCGCCGAAAGCACCTGAGCCTCGTTTTCATTTGCTACGGACATGCCAAGTTAATCGCTGTGCTGGGAGTGCCACAATCCGGTTTTTGCCCTAATCGTCACTCAGCATTTCCTTTACGGGAAAGTTCGAGCCATTCAAATGGGCCCCGGATAATTCCCACGCCCCCGGATACAGCAACCTCCACCGAAAGCTACAGCATGCCTCGGATAGACCCAATCCGTCCCTTGGGTTACGGTGCTTGAGGATGGAACAACGTGAGGTGAAGGAAGATGGATCGCCCTTTTTTACCTTCATGTCTCTACTTACCGGTCGCCCCGTCTCGAGACGCTCTGTTGAGGCTCGCGATTCATATCTTCGCTCCGCGAGTCATGCCAACTCTTTTAATAAACGAGGCGGGGAGACCGTCCAAGCAAATCACCACACTGTCCTTCGCTGCCGCGCGAGCGACTCGCAGCTTTCTCGTCACCAGTCCAACCCCACTATTCAAATCCAAATCCCACTTGCGGATGTCACGAGGTAAGTCCAGTGCCAAACGACCGTAGAAATTTAGAATCAACCGTGTCAAACGAAACTTCGGGAGAGCTGGATGCCATTGACGAATCCCTTCTTGTAGCGCAAGCGCAGGCCGGCGACAGTGCGGCCTTCTCGAAACTCATCCGGCCTTACATGCGGAAGGCTTATCACGTTGCCCTTAAGATCACCGCCAATCGCGAAGATGCCGAGGATGCGGCGCAGCAAACTTTGCTGAAAGCGTATGCCCACATCGATCAGTTCCACGGAGACGCCCGTTTCTCAAGCTGGCTAATCCGGATCGCCATCAATGAAGCGCGCATGAAGGTCCGCAAACGGCGTTCCGAAGACTGCTATCTCTCGTACGACGTCAGCACGCCGGGACGCGGCCCTAGCACGATCGAAATGCTCTGTGCTGGCGAATCTTCCCATCCCGAGGTTCTCTACGCCAAGACGGAGAGTCAGCGAGTGCTTCGCGAAGCCATTGGTGGCCTTCGCAGCTCTTCGCGCGTCGTTGTGTGGCTGCTTGGATTGCAGGAACGCCAGACGAAAGAGGCGGCCAAGATTTTGAATCTGTCTGAGTCTGCTGTAAAGACGCGGTTCTTGCGCGCCCGTCAGCAACTGCGCGAATGCCTGACGGAGCGCATGTAACAACCGGGCTGCTCGGAGAAGTCAACATCGGAAGAATACCAGGAGCTTACCCATGACCGCTTTCCAAGCGGCAACGCGTCGTGAAGAGCGCCATCATGCGCATCCCGCACCTACCGCTCATGGACACCTTGATTGCATTCACGCTTCACGGCGCGAGCATTGCGAGTCTGCTGTAGAGCCGCTGTCGCTTTTTGCGGAGGCGTCGGCGTCCCTGCGCTGCTTTCGCGAAAATGTGATGGATTCCTTATTTCCGATTTGCACCACCACGCGTTCTAAGGAGAAAATCGTCCAGGTTCTTTAGCGATCGCCGAAGCCTTCCCCCAGCAGGCTCTTTCAGTCCTCGCCCAGCCTTTATCTCAGTCCATTTCTCAGGCATGAACCCCCAGGGAGAAAAAACCATGAGACGCATATTTCTTTGCTTTCTTCTAACTCTGTTCGCCGCTCCGTTCGTGTTCGCCCAGGCCAAGGGAGGTGACCATGTTGAGGCCGGAGTTTTTGTCGATTATTTTCGCCTGAATCCACCGGATTCGAACTTTGCCGGCTTGGGCGGGCGGCTTGGCTTCAACATCAGACCTCATATCCAGCTCGAGGCCGAGATGAATTACGATTTCGATAGGGTTTTCACGGAGGACTTCGATTCGGGTGGCTCAATAACTGCCACTCGGTCCAACCTGCGAATTCTTCACGGAATGTTCGGACCGAAGTTCCAGACCGGCTCGGGCGCCGTGCGTCTTTTCGCCACTGTCAAAGGCGGCTTTATCAATTTCAGGTTTGACCCCCGCCCACCGTCCTTTTCAGGCTTCACCAGCAGCGTGGAAGGGCTACGCGACAAAAACGTTGACGGCGTCCTGTATCCCGGTGTCGGTGCGGAGGCCTTCCTCGGCCCCATTGGGCTTCGTCTCGACGTCGGTGACGAAATCTTTTTTAACAATGGGACCCACAACAATCTCCGTGTGACCTTTGGCCCCAGCATTCGCTTCTAGTTGTAATTTGACTGTCTCGTGTGTGAGCGCCGTTTCCACAATCGGACTGATACGGGCCGTTTGCGTTTTCCTCGCGCTTTTCGCCCATTTCTGCACATCTTTTAGCCTGCCCGCAAGGCGCACACTGCGCCCCGTGCGTCCGAGACGCGGACCGATCGTGCCCTTTTCTAGCCGCTTCTTCTGTGTTACGTCGCTGGAATATACCTGCGCGAATTTGCCCAAGGCAAAGAGCTTCGGGTTAAGTGCGGGGGAGAGGTTCTTTAAGATGGCAGTTTGGCCTTGTCGAGGGACCCCTTGAAGCCTTTCAAGGAGTCCCGGACCAGGCTAGCTGAAAGCGGCGTGTTTAAGACTGTGGAGTTACGTGCACGGTGACTGCTACGTTGTTGCCGTTGGCATCGGTCCGATAGCTAACGTCTGCATTCGCACCAACTGCCAGTTTTCCGTCCACCGTCGTGTTCTGATCGATGGTAAATGTCATTTCTTTGCCCTGCTCCTTGCTCTGGTTCGGTTCTTGGCTTTGCGCAGAGGCTTCACTCTTTGGCGGATTGCTCGCCATGGTCTTGAGCGTGAAAGAACCGCTCGAGACGGCCGTGATCTTTCCGGAAGCCGACTGCAGTTGCGCCGTGCTCTGGCTCGGCGTTCCGGCCTGATGTGCCGCCGGAGATGCGGGCAAAGCCCACGCCGCACCAGCGAGCAGCGCGCTGGATATGATCGAAAGGGCGATATTGCGAACGTTCTTCATGCGATAAACCTCCTCGAAGTTTCAACTACGCGTGTACTACTTGCAATACTGGTACCACTTCTATTCCATGCCTTAAGGCAATGTCGAAGCTCTGTAAGCACAGCGTTTATCAAAGCGGGCGCATTTGTTCTTATGGTACTGAACCTTAGCAATATCTTCTCTCTACGGTTCCAAATCTACATTGTCTGCGCGCATTCGTCGTGCGTAGTTGGCCGTATCCTCAGCGACACCCAGGTTCACTTTTATATAATTTTTGACCACATTCATTTGAAGGTGCTAAGCTTGCACCGGGCTAGGAGTAACGGTAGGGCTTCCCAGTATAATTAGCATTTGTCTGCGACTAACCAACTGTGCTGACTTGTATATGAAAACCCTTCGTATCTTGATTGCCGATGATCACGACCTGATGCGCCGCGGAGTTAAGGCGCTCCTTCAATCTCACGCGGGGTGGGAAGTTTGCGGGGAGGCTCATACCGGCCGTGAGGCCGTGGCGAAGTCCGAGGAACTCAAACCCGATGTTGTGATTCTCGATATCAGTATGCCTGAGTTGAACGGCGTGGAAGCGGCCCGAAGGATTCGGAAAGCCTCGCCGAATACGGAGGTTTTAATTCTTTCGGTGCACTATTCCGACCAATTGATCCGCGAGATTTTGGATGCCGGTGTGCGCGGATACATGGTCAAGTCGGATTCCGATCGCGACCTCGTCATCGCCGTGGAAACGCTCGCCGGTCATAAGCCTTTCTTCACGCCTCGTGCCACCGAGGTGATTCTTAGCAATTTCAGCGGGGGCTCTCGCGCCGAACCGCCCGAGTTGGTTGGGGACCGTCTCACGTCCCGCGAGCGTGAGATAGTGCAGTTGCTTGCCGAGGGAAAAAGTAGCAAGGAAGTGGCCTCCTCGCTCTGTATCAGCGTTAAGACGGCGGAGACGCATCGCGCCAACATTATGCGCAAGCTGCAATTGCACACAGTAAGCGAGTTGGTTCGCTACGCGGTACGAAACCAAATTATCGAACCTTGAAATCTCGCACCTTAACCCTGCACGATCGCGTTCTGCTCGTAACCCTAAACTTCCGTCCCTATTGCTCCGCGGACAAACGATCTCTTCTCGAAGAAATAACCCCCGGGTACGCTGGTTGCATAACAAGCCAAAAGAGTGGGCATGGGTACGTTGAGACCAGACGTAATTCTCAATAGTTCACGGTATTGCCGGCACCGCGCATTTTGCAGTTAACTGGAAGGATGGATGGCGTTTGCGGGTGCTGCAAATCCTTGAAATTCGAAGTGGTCCAATGAAAGTTTCGACGAAGAGGTACCTCGCAACTGCTCTGGTATCTGCCCTTGTTTTTCTTCTCGCTGTGGGGATCTGGGCGCATCATGCGCATCCGCTTAATGCCTACATTAAGCGGAAAGCTGAAAGCGTGATGCGCAATCGATTCAAGAGTGAGTTGCACCTTGATACGCTGGATATATCGGTGCTTCCGCGCTTGCGAATACAGGGCACAGGCATGACGCTGAGATACCGAGGGAGAACAGATGTCCCACCGCTTATGGCCGTGAGGAAGTTTTCTCTCGACCTCAGTTGGACGGGAGAGCTCCTTCTGGACGCACATTGGCTCGGATTGTCCAAACGGCCGGCCCATTTCCACGTGCTGCGCCTCGAGGGGTTGCGTCTCAATATTCCGCCCAAAGAGGAGTCAGCCAAGAAGAAAAGGACGCCGGTCCATACGAATTTCATCATTGATGAAATCACGGCGTCGAACGCGGAACTGGACATTTTACGGAAAGATCACAAGCCGACACTTACGTTTCTGCTTCACCAACTAAATGTCGTGGCTTTTCAACCGGAAAAGCCCGCTGAATTCTACGCGACGCTAACAAACCCGAGGCCTGCAGGAGAAATCCAAACACGTGGCCAATTTGGCCCGTGGGACGGCGAGCAGCCCAGCCAAACGCCAGTGAAGGGGACGTACACTTTCTCACGGGCTAACCTCGCTACGTTCAAGGGCATGTCCGGATTCCTGTCTTCGCAGGGAATGTTCAGCGGAGTTCTCGATTATGTCCAGGTTCAGGGAAAGACTCAGACGCCCGATTTCGCGCTGACAGTCAGCCAGCACCCTACGCCGCTCAATACAGAGTTCAATGCCATCGTGGACGGAGTAAATGGAAATACCATTTTGAATTCCGTCGACGCGCAATTGCCGAACTCTTCGCTGTTGTGCAGAGGCGAGGTGGCGAAGATGCCCGGCGATGCCGGGCGCACGATCGTGCTGGACGTCACGGCGAAAGACGCGCGAATCGAAGACTTGCTGCGGCTCGTAGTGAACTCCGACAAACCGTTGATGACGGGAAACGTGAACCTGAAAACAAAATTTGCGTTGCCGTCGCGCAAAGCAGACAAGGTGGATATCAGCGAGCGGCTTCGTTTGGATGGCAGATTCGGTTTAGGCACAATCCGCTTCTCGAAGAATACCGTTCAGGAAAAAGTGAACGCGTTAAGCCGGCGCGGCCGCGGAAAACCGAATTCGACAGACGATGATGCGGCTGTATCGAGCCTGCAGGGAAATTTCACTTTGCGACATGGCGTCGCCAGGTTTTCAAATCTGGCTTTCGAAGTCTCGGGTGCGAAGGTGCTTCTGCATGGGACATATGATTTGAATGCGGGAAACCTGGACTTCAAGGGGACCCTGCGCCTTCAGGCAAAACTGTCGCAAACAACCAAAGGCGCGAAGTCCTTATTTCTGAAGATGATTGACCCATTGTTTGAATCGAAAGATGCCGGCGCCGTTTTGCCCATCAGAATTACGGGGACGCGCGAAAAACCATCGTTCAAGCTCGATATGAGCCGAATATTTGCGAAGAAGTGACATAGGGTGCCAAACGAACGTTTAGTTCGCGATCAGCGGCGCACGACGGAGTGCTTGGGCGGAGTCGCCAGGAAGGCACTATCGTACCGGTAAAAGCGGTTATCGCAATCAAGGCATCGATAGGGGCGAACGCAAAAGGCACTCAGAAGAACGCGTTCAATAAGCCCAATTCGATGAGAGCGACGGATCGTTTTGCAGCGGCACTTAGGGCACGTGTTACGTGCGCTTGAGTTGAATGCCGCCATTCAGGCCTCCGAAAAGATCGAGAAGAATCTCTGTAAGAACCAGGCTATCCTTCATTCGGCGTCAGTACGTGTCTTCGAGCGTTTTACATCAACAGGGCACCGTTGCCGCCAATTCCGAGGGCTGGTGTATAGGCTTCGACTGGAGCTGAGCGAATCTGCGCTCGAGCGTCGTGGCTGAACGAGACGTCTTCTGCCCCGGTCTGTTTTAGTACTTCGCGGACGCGGTCGAACCACGCGGGACTTAGGCATCTTACATACATCAGCACTCCGCCATTTTGGACGCGGCTCTCATAGCGTTCCGCGTCGTACACAGGCATTCCAAGGCTTATTAAAGTGTCTATCAAGACGCCAGAGACGGGGACGCTGATCCGGGTCGTAGAAGTTAAAAAACTGGGCAGCGAGACTCGCGAATTGTACTGTCCCGGCTTGCCCTCCGAAGTCGTTGAAGACAAAAGAATTGCGATGTCATTGGTCTTGATGCCGATAGCCCTGAGGCAATCCATGGATTTTTGCAAAGAGCCAAAGTTCAGATAGATGCCGAAAAGTGCCGGATTCTTTCCTGCCATTCGCGTGACCCCTTGTCTGACGGTAAAAACGGCGCTCCAACCACCAACGCTAAAATAGGAGGATGCACTTGACAATACGGGGGACTATGGATATTGAGGCAAGACAAAACCTTATGCGAAAAACGGCAGGTCTATAACCATCCGAAGAGAAACAAAATTATCAAAATGATGAGAACAACTCCTATCCCTCCACTGGGATAATAGCCCCACGATCTGCTGTGCGGCCAAGTGGGAAGACTGCCAAAAAGCATAATCAACAGAACAATGATTAAAATGAGGAAGAGCATTGAGATGAGCCTTGTTGAAACGTAAGTATTCTCCGACCAGTCTTCTCTTCGGTGGCCGTCATAGGATTATCGCGTGCCCCGGCCTTTGCTGTTTTATGCGCGGGTCTTACCCGATCATCATCGACCATGCCAAGACCGCTTTTCATGGCCTGCGGGTTGATATTCTGAGAAAGTTGCGTCAACTTTTCGTCTGTCTCTTTTTCTTCAGTCAACGTTTGCTTGAGGAGCGAAGAAGCCTCGTTCTCTCCAAGCAATTCTGCGAAGGCACGAACCATCCCATAGGCGGCAATCTCGTAATGCTCGACTCTTTGCGCGGCCGATATGAGGGCTGCATCTTTCACGTCCCCGTCGTAATCCTCGCCGAGCCCTCACTTCCTTCAGCGACGATTCCACGCAGACCTTTGCATTTCCTGCCCTTAGCGACTTCGCCAAGGCTGTTGAGGATTTGTTCCAAGCGTTTCGCGTGTTCCTTGGTGTGCTCCAGATGTTCCTCGAAGCCGTTGCGAAGCTCACTGGAATTTGAAGTCTTTGCCATTTTCGGCAGCGCCTTGACGAGCTGTTGCTCCGCGTCATACAAATCCCTTAACTCGTTAACGTAGAGTTCTTTCAACGTGTTTTGTTTCATTTGTACCTCCCGAGGTCAGTAGTGCTTTACTTTGACCCGGCGACAGGACGGGGTTCCGGCGCAGGGCGACATTTCGAGACTAAAGGCCGCAGTGACCCTGCAACAATCGAGTGAACGCTGTAGCAAGGATGAGAAATTCGGGTACTAGCCGAGACGAGACGCGATCGAACCATTTTGCGGGCTGGTTGGTCACTTAACCGTGGCCCACTCAATCTAACTACCGGCTGAAAACAACATGAACTCGTCCGGTTCTAACGAGCAGCGCGCGTCTTTCCCTCCCGTCGTCACCACAGTCATATGCGTTGCCGCACTTTACTTCGCCCGCGGTGTCCTGGTCCCCATATCTTTGGCAATCCTGCTGTCCTTCTTATTGGCTCCAGCCGTTCAAAAATTGGAACGATGGCACTTTGGAAGAACGGGGCCGGTGATTGTCGCGGTGCTGGGCACAATATTCGTGTTGGTCGCGTTCGGATGGGTAGTGGGCAAACAGGCGATCCATCTGGCGGGCGAAATCCCCGATTACCGCGACAGCATATCCTCAAAAATTAAGGCGATACGCGGGGTGAGAGATGGCGGATTAGGAAAAGCCGCGTCTACCGTCAATCAACTGGGGTCGGAGCTATCGCAGACGATAGAAACGCCTTCGCCGAATTCACAATCCCAGGCCGGCGCTCGAACTGCAAATGGCCGGCGCGCCTCATCATCGAGAGGGACAACGCGGCATCCGCTTGCCGTGGAGGTAGTAAACAACCAAGGAAGTTCCATCAGATCGTTGAGGGCACTCTTGGGGCCGCTGCTCGGCCCAGTAGCGACTGTTGTCATCGTGATTGTCTTCACGACTTTCATCCTCCTAAGGCGCGAAGACCTGCGCGACCGGCTGTTCACTATCGCGGGTTTGAACCGAATACACGTGACCAGGCAAGCGTTTGGCGAAGCTGCCAACCGTGTGGTGCGTTATCTGTGGCTGCAATCACTGGTGAACCTGTGCTTCGGAGCAGTGATCGGGGTCGTGCTCTATTTCATTGGACTCCCGAACGCATTACTTTGGGGCGTTCTTGCTGGGGTTCTCCGATTCATTCCGTACGTGGGAACTTTAATCGGGGCGGCGCTGCCGATCATTCTGTCTTTTGCGATTTTCGACGGATGGACGCGCCCACTGCTAACTTTGGGCGCATTCGCGGCGCTCGAAGCGCTCGCCGGATACTTTGTTGAACCAATACTCTATGCGGCGCATACGGGAATTTCATCGTTAGCGATTCTTGTGGCTGCCGTCTTCTGGACTGCGTTGTGGGGACCAGTGGGTTTATTGGTATCGACGCCATTGACAGTCTGTTTGGTTGTGATGGGGCACTATATTCCGCAGCTCGAGTTTCTGAGCGTGCTGCTGGGGGATAAGAGCGTCCTGGCAACCGATGTACAGCTCTATCAGAGCTTGAACGCCACGGACATGGACGAGGCACAACGAGTGATTGAGCAATGCCTGCGTGAAAAGTCCTTGCGCGATCTTTACGATTCGGTTTTTATCCCTGTTTTGATCCTAGGGGAAAGAAACAAGCGTGACGTTGGATTCGGTGGCGATAGGAGCGGGTATCTTTTCCAAGAGCTGAAAGGAATCGTTGAAAATCTCGCAGTTCGTTACACGAAGGAAAATGTCCAAACTGACGCTTCCCCGCCGATCAATGTCGCGGAACAAATTTTGTCGGACAGATCGGCCAACGCACCGACGATTTCCGTCTGCTGCCTGGCAGCGCGCGACGAAGGCGATGAAGTCGCCGGCATGATGCTCGCCCATCTCTTTCTTCGCGCCGGGTACGACGCTCATTCTGTCGCGCTGGGATCCCATGCGGATATGCTCGATGAGGTTGATGAACAAGGGTGTGGAATTCTTTGTATTTCGGCACTGCCGCCGTTTAGCATTTCGTCGATCCGGCGGCTCTACAAACGGGCGCGATCAAAGTTTACCAAGTGTCAAATTGGCATAGGATTGTGGGGTTACGACGGAGAAGTCGATAACATGAGAACCCTGCTTCGAATCCGAGATTCGGATTTGATTGTGACGACGCTCGGCGACGCAATCGTGCAGATCCAACAATTTACGGAACTAGCCGCGCGTCCCAGCTAACGAGACGTGCGGGCGCGAAGCGATACACTAAGGTTTTCTCCGGTTCGTAAATACCCCGCTCTCTGGATTGCGGGTGAGAGCCGCGAACCATATGCTGAGATGTGGCTTTTGCCCGTTCTGGTGTCGGATTGACCTCATGGAGAAAACCAATGATACGGTTCGCGAAAACACTCCTACTCAGCATGTTAGTGCTGCCGCTATTTGGAGCAGGAATAGCGCAAGCAAGACAGCACGAGAACCCTCCGGAAAAAGGAAGTCAGCGATACTCGGCTTGGCTGAACCAGGAAGTACGCCATCAACTGCTATTACTGCCGTGGTACACCGTTTTCGACAGTCTTCAATATACGGTCAACGGATATACAGTCACGCTGAAAGGACAGGTTGTTAATCCTTCTCTTAAGTCTGACGCGGAGGCAGCCGTAAAACATATCGAGGGCGTCGAGAAAGTCGACAACCAGATTGAAGTGCTTCCGAATGGCCCCATGGATAACCAGATTCGTTTCGCAGAATATCGAAAAATCTACTCGCAGCCTTCGCTCCAAAGATATGGAGTGGGGAACCTGCAGTCCATCCATATCATTGTGAAGAATGGTCATGTGACGCTGGAGGGTTTCGTATCCAGCGAAACGGACAAGAATGTAGCGGGCATTCAGGCAAATGGCGTTCCGAACGTGTTTTCCGTGACGAATAACCTCCGAGTCGAAGGTTCGAAATAAGCTTCCGGCCAAACTTGCTTGCGAACCGGCGTGCGGGCCATGCGAAACTGCCGCGGCCCGCACTTCAATCTCGTATTCCAGCCTCGCTGTAGCTCAGTTGCAAACCTGAAATGATACGGCCAGGAACTCCGACGCCATACTGTGATAGAAATCTTCCGTGCGCCCCTTGGTCCAGATAGTTCCGCTGACCGGAATGCCTGAAATTGCGCCGGGCGACGATCTCGCCGCTATTATTACCGAAGCTGTAGCGCAGCAATCTCTGCAGATAGCACCGGGAAGCATTTTTGTGGTGGCCCAGAAAGTTGTGTCCAAATCGGAAGGGAAAATTGTGCGGCTTGATTCGGTGAAGCCGTCGAAACGCGCGGTCCGCTGGGCCTCCAAACATAAACGCGATGCACGCCTGATAGAATTGGCGCTGCGTAACGCAAAGCGAATTGTACGAATGAAAAAAGGAGTGATTATAACGGAGACGCACAGCGGTTTCGTCTGCGCGAATGCGGGAGTGGACACGTCCAACACACCGAAGGGTACAGCCGTACTGCTGCCCGAAGATCCGGACCGTTCGGCACGACGATTGAAAATGAAGCTTGCCAGACGCTTTGGAAAGCCCGTTGCAGTGATTATCTCCGACACGTTCGGACGCCCGTGGCGCGAGGGCCTGGTCAATGTGGCCTTGGGAGTGGCGGGAATCGGTGCACTAATGGATTATCGTGGCAGACATGACGCTGGAGGAAGGGTTCTGCATGCTACCGTTATCGCGGTGGCCGACGAACTTGCTTCCGCGGCGGAGCTTGTCATGGGGAAATCCAACGGAATTCCTGTTGTGTTGATTCAGGGACTGGCTGCTGAGCGGTCGTCGGGAAGCGGTCGCGACTTAATACGTCCCGCAAAACGAGATTTGTTTCGATAATTTACCGCGCAAACGGCCTTCAATCGATGAGACACGTAAAGAGTCGCTCCAATCGCGCGTGCAGTTCGTGTATGATGCGCGGTGTTTCGGTTCGCGAACGTTATTCGCGGAATGCGTTTGGTTTTGACTTTTCGGGCTGGGATTACCGATGCAAGATACGATTGCGATTGTGGGAGGCACGGGAGCGGAAGGACTAGGTCTGGCGCTGCGCTGGGCGCGCGCAGGCGAAGTGGTCATTATCGGATCCCGAGACGTGCAGAAAGCGCGGGATGCGGCCGCTCAGATTGCCGTGCAGATCGGACCGGCGGGGCAAGTTAGTGGCGCAGAGAATGCTGAAGCTGTAACAAAAGCTCGCGTCGTTGTTTTGACAGTTCCGTTCTCAGGTCACGCAGCGCTGCTCAAGAAGCTGCGCGGCTCATTTCAGTCCGGCACAATCCTGATCGATACAACCGTTCCACTGGCGGCGAGCGTGGGCGGACTGGCTACGCGGACATTGGGAGTCTGGCAAGGTTCGGCGGCGCAGCAGGCTGCGGAAATAGTTCCAGAAGGGGTTAGCGTCGCGGCGGCCTTTCAAAACGTTTCGGCCGGTCTGTTGAATGGTGAAGGATCGGTGGATTCCGATGTGGTCGTATGCACAGACGACGAAAACGCGCGCAAAATAACAGCGGAACTTGTCGAAAAAATCTCTGGCCTGCGCGCCATTAATGGAGGGCGGCTCGAAAATGCCCGCATCGTCGAGCAAATGACCGCCCTTATTCTCTCCATCAACGGTAAGTACAAAGTCCACCGCACTGGCTTGCGCTTTACCGGCCTACCGATCCCCGACCGCCAGTAGAATCGGCCCCGACGGCACCGTTGGACGGCATCCGCTCGACTCGTTCCGCCCACCAAAGCGCCGTCGCTGAATCTGGTCGAAGGCGCACGGAAACTCTGCGAAGGTCTTCGAGTTCATCGACATCCAGTTCGAGGTGCGCGTTTCGAAGCACACATGCGCGCACGCCGCACCGCTCCGCCTCCGCCAAATGAAGCGCCAAGCTATTTGGCCCAAAGTGCGATGGGAAAATGGCGGGCGGCGTACGGAGCAGCGCGTTCGTACCTGTGCCATCTCTTGACGGAACCAGAACAGCGGCAAGTGCAGAACCACGGTTCCCGTCAAGCTCCCCAAAAATACTTTCAATGTCCCGCGGTTCCACCAAAGGAAGGTCGATAGGCAAACGGAGAAGCGCCGTGACACCTTGCGCGGTGCAATACCGCGATGCGGCATCCACGGAATCGCTTTCCGAGATCTGCTGAACCTCAAGGATCGTTTCCCATCCAAGCTTGCGTGCGTGCGAAAGAGCGACAGGTTCGTTGCTGACAACGAAGACGCGTTCGACGCAACGTGTTGCCGCCACAACTTCAAAAAAATCCTCGCACATGGCCTCCGCCAATGCGGCACGGTCGGTGGAAGAAAAATGTGGCGCCAAGCGTCTCTTGGCTTCGCGAAACTCCTTCACGGGGATCAGAATTGCTTTCATAGCGCGCCCGCGGACTGGGAAGAGAACAACTCCATCACGTCTCGTGCAAGCTGTTCTTTATCTTCCACCGCGCTCATAACCGTTTTGCGAATAACAACCTGCATGTCCAGGGATTCAATCGCGGCCTTCTCGCGAGCGTCAGCAGGATCGATCACGAATGTCGCGCAGATATCCCGGTACATTCGAGCGACGCTTGTCGCGGAAACATCAAAACCTAGTTGAGCGAGCATTCGGTCGGACGGTCCCTTCAACGATTTCCCGCCAACGATTGGGGAAATCGCGAGGACGCTCTTTCTTCGCTTTCGCAGCGCGTCGCGAACGCCGGGTACGGCGAGTATCGGGCCTATGCTAATCAGCGGATTACTGGGGCAAATTACGATCGCCGACGCATGCTCGAGCGCTTCGAGCACACGCGGAGCAGGACGCGCCTGCTCAACTCCTTCGAACGAAATTCCCAAGACGGCTGGTTCCGCGCGCCGCTGAACGAGATACTCCTGAAAGTTGAGCCGGCCATCAGGCGTATCGATCATCGTCCGGACCGGTTGATCGCTCATCGGCAGAATTGTGGATCGCACACCGAGCGCCTGGCAAATCGATTCTGCCGCTTCTGACAGGCTAGCGCCGGAGCGGATCATGGCAGTGCGGTGAATATGGGTCGCGAGGTCGCGATCTCCCAAATTAAACCAGGTGGGGCGGCCGTACTGAGACAGTTGGTGGAGGGCGTGGAAAGTCTCGCCGCTGAAGCCCCATCCTGTGTCGGGATTCACGACACCTGCCAGCGTGTACGTGACAATATCGAGGTCCGGCGAGATCGAGAGGCCGTGCAGCACGATGTCGTCGCCAGTGTTGACGATAATTGTGAGTTCGCGCTGATCCATCACGCGGCTAAGTCCCAACAGGAGCTTCGACGCGCCAATTCCGCCGGCCAATGCCACGATTTTCATTGCCAACCCCAGCTTGTAGGCCGCATACCATTAGCGCCAAAGGCGTACGCGTCAGATAAGGTTTTCGCGAACTTGCTTCACGGAATCGCCGCGATCTCTTGCGATACGGAAAAGTATAACAATCTGCCGGCGCACGCGTACATTGAATCTCCGAGAAAGCGGGCGAAGCACGCGCATTGATTCTTTGTTATAATTGAGTGCTTTGCTCACCGTTAATAACATCTCCATGCGCTTCGGCGCGAGAATCCTGTTCGACGACGTGTCTTGCACGTTTGGCGCTGGGCGGCGCTACGCCATTACAGGGCCCAACGGGGCCGGCAAGTCCACGTTCATGAAGATATTAACCGGCGAAATTGAACCTTCGAAGGGCACAATAGGACGGCCTAAAAAGCTGGGTGTTCTGCGGCAGGACCAGTTTGCCTTCGACAAGTTCCGCGTGGTCGACACGGTGATAATGGGCAACACTCCGCTGTGGAAGGCCCTCGAAGAACGTGACGCCCTTTACGCCAAACCGCACGACTTGATGACCGACAAAGACGGCATGCGCCTCGGCGAACTGGAAGGCGTCATCGGCGAAGAGGGTGGCTATACGGCGGAAGCGGACGCCGCGATACTGCTTGACGGCCTCGGCGTGGATGCGGCGCTGCACGAACGGAAAATGGGCGAATTGCAGGGCGGCCAGAAAGTTCGCGTGCTGCTGGCGCAAGCTCTGTTCGGCAATCCTCCGGCGCTGCTGCTGGACGAACCGACGAACCACTTGGACCTGGATTCGGTACACTGGCTCCAAGATTATCTTTCCGACTATGACGGCGTGGTGATCGTGATTTCCCACGACCGCCATTTTCTCAACAGTGTAAGTACGCACACCGCCGACATCGACTATCAAACGATCATCATGTACACGGGCGGGTATGACGACATGGTGCTCGCGAAGACGCAGATCCGCTCACGCATTGAATCGGAAAACGCGCAGCGCGAAAAGAAAATTGCCCAGCTAAATGAATTTATCGCACGGTTCTCGGCCGGCACACGCTCTTCGCAGGTGATGTCCCGGAAAAAGGAAGTGGAACGCATACAAACTTCGGAGCTAGCAAGATCCAACATCGCACGGCCGTACATTCGATTCGACATGAATCGGCCATCAGGGCGGTACCCGCTGGAATTCAAGGGGATCGCAAAGGCTTACGACGGCCAAAGAGTAATACAAGGATTCAGCGCAAATGTGTCGCGCGGAGAAAAGATCGCGCTAATCGGCCGCAACGGCGCGGGGAAGACCACGCTGCTGAAGTCGCTGATACGCAATGCAACGGGACACGTCGAAGATACGGAGAGGAAATTTCCCATTGATCACGGCACGGTGAAGTGGGGACACGAAGTGGCCGTTGGCTATTTTGCGCAGGATCACAGCGATTCCATTACCAAAGGAACGACCACGATCGAGTGGCTGCACCAATTCAATCGAGGAGCGTCGCAAGAGGAACTGCGCGGCTTGTTGGGGCAGATGCTTTTCAGCGGTGATGATGCGTTGAAGCCCACGCGGGCGCTTTCCGGCGGGGAATCCGCGCGACTGATTTTCTGCCGGCTGATGCTGCAGAAACCGAATTTCCTGGTTCTCGACGAGCCGACAAACCACCTTGACCTGGAATCAATCAACGCGCTCAATATTGCCTTGCAGCGATACGACGGCACGGTTCTGCTGGTGACGCATGACCACGACGTGATCGACGAGGTCGCGACGCGCATTTGGCACATCGAAGGCGGGCACGTCGAAGACTTCAACGGCCCATACGCCGATTACCTTACGGCTGCGGAACAGAAAGTTTCGTAGGTTCCTGCGGGACATTCCTCGAATGCAACATGACAAGTGGTGGGCCCTGGTTGACGATCTTAGAACTCTTCCGCTGGATCGGATTGTCGCAGGGATCCCGCACGTTGGAGAGCTCTGGCTGCTCTGATTCTAACGAAAAGCATCGAGACCTGGTCGTCGCCTGCGCCCAAGTGCCCTTCGGAAACCCGCTGCCGGAGAGCGGGTCCCAGCGCCGACATGTCCGCTTGCGGACCCACCAGGTACTTGCGCGTCGTAGGACTTCAGTCCATCTCAAGCGCGAAAATTAGCGGTACCACGACGCAAAGGGACGCCACCCACGCGGAAATCAAAATCCTCCATCTTCCCTTTCCGAAGAAAGTTAGAATGACGCTCGCCACGAACATCCAGAAGGCAATGCGGCCAACAAACTTCCAGATTCCTGGGGACGGCAACATTCCGTGCGGGCTTCCACCATTGTGAAACCAGGAGAAAAAGAAAATTAACTCCAGCAAAGTTGCGAAGCTAGCGAGCGACAAGGCAACGGCTCCGAAACACGATCTCCATCGCGGTGTTTGTGTGTCACCCGCGCCGCGGATAAATCGCCGCCACGCAGCCGCAAGCAAAGCGCTCGGTATCAGAAAAAGTACAAATGCCACTATGGACATACGCTGGCTACCCGGCGCGAGTATATCGACTTACAAAACGCGAGTGTAGTGTCGCTCAGGTCCGGCCTTCGCTGAAGCTACGGTGCGACAGCCTTCGCCTTCCCAAATGGCCTGCCGAGCCGTAGCTCGCGGATATCAAACCGGCATCTTGATGGCCCGCCTTCGCCCTTCGGGCTGTGGCGCGGCAGCCTTCTCTCGCTGCGCGAGCGAAGGCTGGTGGGGCTGGGGAGAGTCGAACTCCCGACACGCAGTTTAGGAAACTGCTGCTCTATCCGTCTGAGCTACAGCCCCGGTCGAAACCCGCAGCGTCCAATAGCTTAACACCACGCCGTAAGTCTGTTATAGCATAGAGAGTTAAAGATGAACGCGCGCACAAAAATCCGGCGAAGGCTGCTGGCGGCGCATCGCACGGCGCGAAGCTGGCGAATGGTCGCGAAGGGACTCGTCTCGACCAAGCATCCGCTGCTGGCACACATCATTCCGATCCGGCGCTGCAATCTGGCGTGCGCCTATTGCAATGAATACGACGATTTCTCGAAGCCGGTGCCGCTGGACGAGATGACCCGCCGGGTGGACCGATTGGCTTCCTTCGGCACATCCATCATCACAATCAGCGGCGGCGAGCCTTTGCTGCATCCCGAACTCGACGACATCATCCAGCGGATTCGCCACCACGGGATGATCGCCGGCATGATTACGAATGGCTATTTGCTGGTCGCGGAGCGCATCAAGCGGTTGAATGCGGCTGGTCTTGAGTTCCTGCAGATCAGTATCGACAATGCGCAGCCGGACGAGGTCTCTAAAAAAAGCCTGAAGGTGCTGGACCAAAAGCTGGAATTGCTGGCGGAACATGCGGATTTTCACGTCAACATCAATTCCGTGCTAGGCAGCGGGATACATCATCCGGATGACGCGCTGGCTGTCGCGCGTCGTGCGCTGCAATTGGGATTTTCGTCAACTGTCGGCATCATTCACGATGGCAATGG
>JBOGNJ010000117.1:0-14650 GCA_050746905.1 Candidatus Acidiferrales bacterium | reverse complement strand
ACCAGCCACAAACCCCACCGTCGCCGCCGCCACGCATTTCGAAAAGACGAAAACTGCATGGCGATGTCCGCCACATAGGCGCTGCAATAGCAAAGATTCGCCAACATCGCCAGCACGGCCAGCGCGACAAACGATTGCCACGTCAGCGCCGGACGAAAATGCGGCCACGTGCTCACAATCCAAATCACCACCACCGCCGTAAGCACAGCGTTGTAAACGGCGCGCCGCCGCTCCCAATACGGGATCGCGTCGCTCAACACCTCGCGCCACTGCCCGCTAGGCGTCTCGCCACTTCCCGACGAAACCAAATCATCTCCGCTCATCCGCAATGCCCTCCGTTCTTTCGCGTAACGCTAATTCCTCAACGCCGATAGAATCGCGCGCCGGCTGTGTCACGATACGGCGCTCGCCGCGCTAACAGGCGCGCGTCCAAACCTTCGGTCCCTCGCGCGAAACTGCCGCACCGCATCTTCCAAATCCTCCGCGCCGAATTCCGGCCACATGCGCTCCGTAAAATGCAGCTCCGCGTAAGCGCATTCCCACAGCAGAAAATCGCTCAACCGCTGCTCGCCGCCCGTGCGGATCAGCAAATCCACATCCGGAGAAGCATCCGGCGCACGCGTCACTTGCCCGATTCGTCGCGCGAATTCCTGTTGCGTCACTTCCGTGCTCGACATCATCCAGCACGCAGCCTGCAGCATCGCTTCCCGCGCCGAATAATCCACCGCGATTCGCAAGTCCAGCCCGCGGTGCTTCGCCGTCGCTGTCTCCACCGCCTCAATCGCCTCCACCAACGCGCTCGGCAAACGATCTCGCCTGCCGATCACGCTGATGCGAACGTCGTGTTCCGCCGCGCGTAGCGCCTGCGCAAAAAAATAGGTTTCCAGCAATCCGAACAGGGAGCCGACCTCGTCCGGATGCCTCTGCCAATTATTCGCCGAGAACGCAAACAGCGTCAGCGTTTCGATGCCCATTGCCGGCGCCGCTCCCACAACGCGCCGCACCGCCTCCACTCCCGCGCGATGTCCCGCCGAACGTCCCAGCCCGCGCGCTTCCGCCCAGCGCCCGTTCCCATCCATTAAAATCGCCACGTGCAATCCCGGCGGTGGAACGATAAACAAAGTACTTTCGATCATAAAGTCACTCGGCAAATTTTTTTTTGCCTCTCCTATCCTTCTCGTGTCGCTCGTATCAACGCTTCCATATGGTCCAGATAATGCTCCAGCGCGCGCCGTCCCGAAGTCGTCAAACGGAACTCCGTCTTCGGCAGCCGCCCCGCAAAGCTTTTCGTGCACGCGATATAGCCCGCATCTTCCAGCTTCCGCGCGTGGACGCTCAAATTTCCGTCGCTCGCTCCCACCAGTTTCTTTAATTCGTTGAAGCTCAATGTCGCGTTCACCGCCAGCGCGCTGATAATCCCCAGCCGCGTCCGCTCGTGAATGATCCGGTCGAGCGATCGCGCCGATTCCTCCGCCGCCCGGTTCCGGATCGTTCCCAGTTCCTGCCTCTCCGATTTTCCTTCGCGCGATGCCCGCACTGCCGCCGATTTACCCACCGTAACTCCTCGCAATCACTGTCCCGAACACAATATGAAATCCTCCAAATCCAACCGCCAAAAAAATATTGCTCCACGTCGGGGGGCAGAAAAAGGCCACCGTTCCCAGCACCATGAAGCACAGTCCCATGAACGGCACCACGCGAATCGAAAACGCCCCACCTGTCACCACGCCCGTCCCGTAAAGCAGCAGCCACGTCGCCGGAATTGCCGCCACGAATCCCGCATGAAATAAAACGTAAGTCAGAATCGCTCCCACGAAAATCGGCGGCACAAAACTCAGCGCAAACTTCCTTCCCGGCCCGGTCAGCAGTGAATCATGCGCGCGTCTTGCTTTGATCAGCGTGCTCCATCCTGCAATGCCGATCGCAATCGCCGCCTCGATCAGCCATACGGTCAGCCACGCCTCGCGGCTCGCTTGCCGCGACGCCACCACCGCCGCGCCCAGCGCCGTGATTCCCAGCGCCACTCCGCCCCAGCCCGGAACGGCCGTGAACGACCCCGCCCGCTCCATCGTTTGCCGAATGAAGCGCAGATTCTCTCTCGCGTGGTCGTCAATCGCCACCGGCGCATCCGCGCGTCGCAAAGGATCGGAGGAACGCATGACTAGAGACTATCACGAAACCGTATTCTGTCAAGTACTTTGTAAAGCAAAGTAGTCCCAGCTCTAACCCCGGCCCTCTCCCTCGAAATTCCCTTGTTCCTCCCATGTCCCCCGGACTATCCTTCCCCCGTAATCTTCACGCATTTTCAACAAGGAGGATTCGTCATGAAGCGTTTCCTGGTTTGCGCAATCGTCGCCGTTCTTGCCCCATTGGCCGCCAGCGCCCAATCATCTAACCCCGTATCAGACACGGTGAAAAAAGTCGTCGCCCAGCGCACGAAGATCATCGTCGCCGCCGCCGAAGCAATGCCCGCCGAAAAATACAGCTTCCGCCCCACGCCGGAGCAGATGACCTTCGGCCACTTGATCATGCATCTGGCTCAATCCAACAACTTCCTCTGCTCCGCCATCGCCGGCACAAAACCGGCCGAGCAGGCCAAGCTCTCCGACACGGATCCCAAAGACACGCTCGTCACAGCCCTGAAATCCTCGTTCGAATATTGCAACGGTGTGCTGGATAAAATGGACGATTCGAAGCTTGCAGAAATGGTCCCCATGTTCCGCGCTCCAGCGCCGCGCGCGGCGGTCATGATCACGCTCACCGACGATCTTTATGACCATTACAGCCAGGCGGCCATCTATCTCCGCCTCAACGGAATCCTTCCCCCGACGGCCCAGCGCCGGCCTATGAAATAGTGCCTTCGTAGGGGCGGCTAGGCTTTCGCCCTTCCTGCGTCCCGACGTTCCTGGTCGGGAACGCCGCCCTTCTTTTTCGTGCCTGTCTCGTCTCTGTAGGGGCGGGCTTTACGTCGCCCGCTTTTCCTCATGCGTCTGCCCTCGTTTACTCTGTAGCTCGGGTCCCGGCGGCGCCTTCCCGCCTGACCCGAGGCACCTGCGAGCGCCCCGGGGCGCCTTCCCGCCGCCCGCTTTTCGTTTTCCGTCGCCCTAGCGAAGGCGGCTGCCCCATCGTTAGCTCTTGGAGTGCGGCGGCTCGACGCCGCTTTGCCTTTGTAGTTGAACGACCGGCTGCCCTATCCTTTGCGCTTTCTGCAAAGGGACCGAATCAGTTGCACCCATAGCCTTCGTAGCGGCGGCCTGCCTGCCGCAGGCAGGCTTTACGCCGCCCTCTTCTGCCCGCGTCCTTGTTGGGGCGGCCTGTCCGCCGCCCTCTTCTTACTTTTTTCTGCGAACCTGTTTAGCCGTGCCGAAAAGTGCCGCCTTTAGAGCCAGCGTGATTACGCCAGCTTTCGTCAGGGCACGACTTTTTACCCTGACGCAGGAGGGGCAGCCGTGCCGAAAAGTGCCGTCTTTAATGGGGCTTTAGCCCCTGAGGTCGGTCGTGCATATCAGGAAAGACTAATGAGAAAGGAGAAAGGCTCTAGTTCCTGTTTGGCTGATCATTCTGGCTATTTCGCTCGTCGCGGATACCGTCCCGCCGCGGCGTTCCATCGGATTTGCAACAGGTCCGCGAACATCCGCGCGCTGTCGCGCATCACGTGCACTTTCGTCGCCGCATCGTGCGCCCAACGCACGGGCACTTCCACGGCTCGCAAACCGTGCCTCCGCGCGAGAAACAATATCTCCGGATCGAATCCGAAATCCTCGATCCGCTGCTGCTCAAAAATAATTCGCGTCTCGGGCATCGCGAACGCCTTGAACCCGCACTGCGTATCTTGAAATCGCAAGCCCGTATATAATCGCACCATCCAATTGAACAGAATCCCCGCAAGCTCTCGTGCCTTCGACTGGTGCACCTCAATCAAATTACGGTCGAGAGCCCGCGACCCAATCGCCACGTCCGCCGTTTCCAGCGCCTCCAATAATTTCCCGGCTTCTTCTATCGGCGCCGACAAATCCGCATCCGTAAACAGCGCCACGCGCCCACGCGCTTCTAGCATCCCGTGCCGCACGCTGTAGCCTTTGCCGCGATTTTGCCCGTTCGACACCAATCGCAGTTCCGGCATTTCGTTTTGAAACTGCGCCACTACTTCGCGCGTGCCGTCGCTCGACCCGTCATCGACCACAATCACTTCCGCGGCAGCCTTCTCGTCGCGCAAATATCCGCGAACACGTTCCAGCGTGCGCGGCAATCTTCGTTCTTCGTTGTATGCGGGAATAATGATGGAAAGCCCCAGGCGCGCGTTCATTCGGTGGCAGCGACGGGCCAGCCATGCTGGCCCTGCAGAGGCACGAATTGGCAGGCGAAAAGCTCCTCTTCCACGGTCTTGCCGCCCGATTTGCGGATTCGCATCAGCATCTGGCGCTCGCTCCTGCCGACGGGAATCACCAGCCGCCCGCCCTCCGCCAATTGCTCGATTAACGGCGCGGGAACTTGCGGTGCCGCTGCCGCAACCAGGATCGCGTCAAACGGCGCCGCTTCGGCCCATCCGACCGTTCCGTCTCCCGTAACGACGCGAGCATTCACGTATCCCAACTCCGACAGCCGCTTTCGCGCGGCATCCGCGAGTGGCGCGCGCGCTTCAATCGTAATCACTTCGCGCGCCAGCTCCGCCAGAATCGCCGCTTGATACCCTGAGCCCCCGCCCACTTCCAGCACGCGCTCTTGCCCTTCCAGCCCCAGCGCCTCTGTCATCGCCCCAACCATGTACGGCTGCGAAATCGTTTGCCGTTCGCCAATCGGCACCGGCTCATCGTTATAAGATCGCGCCGCCAGCTCCTCCGGCACGAATAAATGGCGCGGCACTCGCTCCATCGCCGCCAGCACTTTCGGCGAACGAACGCCTCGCTTGCGAATTTGCTCCGCGACCATCAGCATCCGCAGCGATTCCCAATCCGGATTAGCTCCCGCGCTCGTTGGCTCCCCTCTGAATGGTTTTATGCCTCTCGACCCGCCTCTGTAAGGGCGGCTAGGCTTTCGCGCTTCTTGCGTCCCGACGTTCCTGGTCGGGAACGTCGCCCTTTCTTTGCTCGCCCTGACTCTTCCCGCGAAAATCCCTCCAATCACTTCCGCGCCCGCACGCCACTTGGAATCTCCTTCAACAACTCCCGCACCGCCGTTTCGAGCTGCACATCGTGCTCCGTGTAGCTTTCTCCCATCGGTCGTTTCACAAAAAAATCCACCGGCCGCGGGTGCAGTTCCATCGGCGTCCCATCCGCCGCCGTCACTCGTATGAATGGCAATCTCAAAAATGACCCGTCAATCAACTGCGTTCCCGAAGTGTAAATTATCCAGCCCGCCGTCGGCTCGCCCACCACCTTCCCCAGCTTCATCGAGCGATAACCTTCCGTAAAATCCTCCGCGTCCGAAAGCGAATGCTGATTCGTCACCAAAATTGTCGGAAGCTCCAGCGAACGCTGTCCCAGTTCCGATCGCGCCGGTGCCGTCGGAAAATCCCGCGGCGTCATCGACAAATACGGCCGCCGCGACAGCACGTCCAGCGCGTACGCATTCACAAATCCGCCCGTGTTGCTGCGAATATCGATCACCACTCCCTCGCGCGAACGGTTCTGCGTATCCAAATCAAGATAAAACTTCTGCAGCGAACTCTCGCCCATGTCCGGAATATGAACGTAGCCCAGTTTTCCACCGCTGATTTTTTCGACGTACGCCCGGTTTTTCTCCACCCATTGGTGGTAAAGCAGTTCTTTTTCCTGCGAAGTCGTCACCGGCTGCACAATCACCGTGTGCGCATTCGCGCCATCCGCCGAACTCGCCATCGTCAACGCCACGCGCTTCCCGATTTTATGCTCAAGCAGCGCGTTCAAATTCGTATGCGCCCCAATCGCTTGCCCATCCACCGCCGTCAAATATTCGCCTGACTTGATTCCGCCCGCCAGCTCCGCCGGTCCCATCGGTAGAATAGTCGTCACTCGCAGATGCCCAGAGCTCTCCGCCTCCGCGCGATCAAAATCCAATCCCAGCCGCCCCACCGTGGGCTTTGGCCGCTCCGGCCCCGAAATTCCCAAATGCGATCCATTCAGCTCACCAAGCATCAACGAAATCAATCGTCGCACTTCATCCGGATTCGCCGCCGCTTCTACGCGCGGCTCATACTCTGTGCGCACTTCGTCCCAGTTCGCTCCATTGTGATTCGGATCGAAAAAGAAATCGCGCAGATACGTCCACGCCTCGTCGAACATCTCCACTTTTTCCCGCGCGAAATTCACATCCATCTCCGCGGTCACCGCCAGCGGTTTCATCTGGTGACTCGCGACCGTCGCCACTTGAATCGTCCCACGATCCAGATAAAAAACTTCCTTCCCGTCCGGAGAAAATTGCGCGTCGCTTTTCGGCCCAGGCGTTGACGTCAATTGCCGCGCCACCCGCGGCTCCTTCGCGAGTTCATCCAGCGAATACAAATAAAGGTTCTCTTGCCCCGCCACCGACGCGGTGAACAGCAACGATTTCCCGTCCGGACTAATCGTCTCCGATCCCGCGTCCAGTCCCGTCGGCACTAGCGAAACTCGGTCACGAATTCCGTCCCAGTCAATTGTCACGGGTTTTGCGGGCTTCGTCTTTACTTTTTCATCTGCATCCGCTGTCGCCGCCTTCGCATTTCCCGTCGGACTCGGCGTCTCCTTGAACAAATCGCGAAATTCGTCCTCGCGGAATTTCGGTGCATGCGGAATCAAATCCACGCGCGCAATCTGCTGCATCTCCGTGCGCTGGCCTGCGTTGAAAAGCACATACGTGCCATCTGGACTCCACGCCACCGATCCGCTGAATGCATCGGGAAGAAAACTGACAGGCCGCGCTTCGCCGCCCGCCACCGGCACGGCCCAGATGTTGCGAAACAAATTATCGGCTATGTCTATGTACGCGATCCATTTTCCATCCGGCGACCATACCAGCGGCCGCGCCGTTTCAAAAGGCGGCCGCCCGAAATGTCCGCTCGCAATCGCGTGCTCCTGTTTTGATTCCAAATCCATCACGCGCAACTCACGTCCGCGGCGCTCAAACGCCAGCATCTTGCCGTCGGGAGAAAATCGCGGCGCTGCATCCGCGCCCGCATCGTGCGTCAGCCGCGTCTCCTTGCTCGTCGCAAAATCGTAAAGAAAAAGATGCGGCACGCCGTCGCGATCCGAAACATAAACCAACTTTCGGCTGTCCGGCGACCAGCGAACCTCCGATTCCTCCGTGGGCGTGAACGTCACGCGCATCGCATCGCCGCCATCTTTCGCGGACGCGGCAAACACCTCGCCATGCACCACGAACGCCACTTTTTTCCCGTCCGGCGAAAGCGCCAGGTCGCCGATATGATCCGTCAGCCGCAAATGTTCCACCGCCGGCCCCGCCGGAATCCCCCGCCGCGTGATCGCCACTTCATTCGCGCGGCCCGTGGCCGTATCGAGTTTCCAAATCCCAAAATGCCGCTCGAACACAATCGTCCGTCCATCGCGCGAAATCGCCGGCCACAGCACGCGCCCCGCCTTGAACTGCGTCACCTCGCGCGCTTTCCCGCCCACCGGCTGCGCCCAGATATTTTGCGCGCCGCTGCGGTCCGAAACGTAGTACAGCTCGCGTCCATCCGTGTTCCACATCGGCCACAAATCTTTCGCCGACCCATCCGTCACCGCTTCGTATTTCGGCGTCGTCCCGTCGCGCACCAGCCAAATCTCCGATTCATCCAGATGGCTGTGGCCTTTCCTCCACCACTGCTCGGACACAATTCCGCGCGCCGTAATCGCAACGGTTTTCCCGTCCGGCGACGGCGCCGCAAAATATTCGTTCGCGTAACGGTCCGCCATCACCGCCATCGGTGTCCCGCCCTCCACGCTCACGCGATACACGTCGTTCATGTAAGAAATATCGTGGTTCGTCGACGAAAAATAAATCCACTTCCCGTCGCGCGACCATCCATCCACGCGATCCAGCGTGTCGTCATACGTCAGCCTCTTCACTTCGCCCGTCGCAAGCGTCAGCATATAAACGTTCCCGCTTCCGTCGCGCGCCGACACGTACGCTAGTTTCGTCCCGTCCGGCGAATAGAGCGGCCGCGAGTCCGTCGCCGTATCCGACACCAGCAATCGCGCCTCGCCGCCCGCCGCGGGCACAGTCCAAATATCCCCGCCCGAAATGAACGCGATTTCCTTCCCATCCGGCGACACTCCCGGCTCGCTGTACGCAGGACGCGCCTTTTCTGCCGGCGCAGACGTGCTCCCTTTCTGCGCGCGCGCCGAAACCCCCGTCCCCAGCACCCCCGCCAAAATCACCAACAAATATCTCTTCCCATTCGCCATTCCACACCTCGCCTCAAAATTGCCGGCCGAGAAATAAATGAAAAAAAGGCCAGGACCGCCCTCTACCGATCACGGCCGCGGATTATAGCACCCGCTCACGCAGGCTGCAGATGACGCTCCCACGCGCGCGTCTCCAGGATTTCCTCAATCTGCGCCAGCGCAAATTCGATCTCGTCCTCGCGATTGTAAAAATGCGGCGACAGTCGAATCCCCGCGCCCGGCCGGTAATCCACCATGATCTCCCGCGCGATCAATTCGTGTTTTACTTCCTGCGCATGCGGACACTCCACCGAAACCGTCCCCGCGCGTTCCGCGGCGTCGCTCGGCGTGTTGACGCGCCATCCGCGCTTCGTCGCGCCCTCCATCAAACGCGCCGTCTGCTGCATCGATTTCTTGCGAATTTTCTCCACGCCAATTTTCCCGATAATCTCCAGCCCCGGCTGGCACGCATACAGCGCCGGAACATGCGGCGTGCCGTTCAGAAAACGGTACGAATCCTCGCGCGCCTTTTGCGGCCCCACCTCGAAATCGAATGGCCGCTGGTGCGCCAGCCATCCCGTCAACGTCGGCAAAAGTTTCTTCCGCAAATCCGGCCGCACGTAGAGATACGCAACTCCCGGCCCTCCGCAGAGCCATTTCAACACGCCTCCCACCGCAAAATCCGTTTCCAGTTCGCCAACATTCACCGGAACCGTCCCTGCCGCCTGAAAACAATCCAAAATCACGTGCGCGCCCACTTTGTGCGCCCGCTCGATAATCGCTTTCGCGTCCACAATCGTCGCGCTCCGGAACAGCACCAGCGAAATCGGCACCAGCAAAGTGGTTTCATCAATCGCCGCCAGAAAACGTTCGAGCGGCAGGTGGATCCCATCCTCGCTCTTCAGCAATTCCACGCGCGCGCCGCGCCGCCGCTGCTCCATATAGAAGTAAACAATCGACGGAAACTCCAGATCCACCAGCACCACTTTGTTCCGTGGCCCGGAAAAGTCAAAACACGACGAAATCACCTGTTGCGTCAGCGTCACATTCTGGTGCAGCGAAATTTCCCCCGCGCTTGCTCCGATAATCGTTCCAACTTTGTCTCCCACCGTCACCGCCATCTCCCACCAGCCCTCTTCCCACGCGCGCACCCCTCGCGTGGCCCACGATTCCGCGTAATCGTGAACGCGCTCATACACCGCGCGCGGCATCGCCCCCAGCGAATTGCTGATCAGGTAAGTCGTGTGCTCCAGAATCGGAAATTCTTCTCGCCACTTCAATAATTCATCCATGAATTTTTCCTCTCGCCTGTCCCCGCGCCGCCCGCTCGCATTCCCCGTCATCCTATCAGATTTTTTGTTGTCATCCCGAGCCGCCATGCGGCGAGGGACCTGCTTCTGCTTTTCTGCGTTGCGCGTGGCCCATGCTCGGTTTGCGACCGTGGGGCCTCTTGCTTCTTTTCACAGCCGGGTGCCGCACCCCCCGGCCCTGAGGAACGAAGGGTCGTCTTTAAGGGTGCGGGTTTTTCGGTAGTCGGCTTTGCTCTTTCTTGTTTTGTCATTCCGAGGAGCAACCGCGACGAGGAACCTGCTTTCGCGCTGGGGTGCCGCACCCGCTGGCCCTGAGGAACGAAGGGTCGCCTTTAAGGGTGCGGGTTTTTCGGTAGTTGGCTTTGCTCTTTCTTGCTTTGTCATTCCGAGGAGCAACCGCGACGAGGAACCTGCTTTCGCGCTGGGGTGCCGCACCCCCTGGCCCTGAGGAACGAAGGGTCGCTTTTAAGGGTGCGGGTCTTGGCTGTAGTTTTCGCACCACAGCGTGCTTTCTTTTCACAGCCACTACTGGTTGCCTTCCCCCCAACACCGTTCCACACTTTTCCCCAGGGCGGCCATAGCACCGCGGCTCCGCAAGCCTCGCGCTAGACCTCCCTAAAAACTAAATCCTAAGGAGGCTCACCATGGCAACAAGAACCGCCGCGCAGTCAGCGGCTCGGTCCGTCCGCGTCAACAGTACTAAGCGCTCCAAAAGCACTTCACAACAAACATCCCGCGCCTCTCATCTGTCCCATCACGAACGCAAATGCTTCATCTGCCGCCATCCGGAACGCGAAACCATCGAGGAAATGTTCATCGACTGGCACAGCCCCATGACCATCTACAGCCGCTTCATGCTGCGCGACCGCCGCACCATTTACGATCACGCCCACGCCCTCGGACTCTTCGCCAAACGCCGCCGCAACATGCGTTGCGCTCTCGAGAGAATCATCGAACGCGCCGATGAAGGCGATGTTTCCCCCCACGGAATCGTCGCCGCCATCAAAGCTTACGCCTCGCTCACCTCGTCGGGCGAATGGGTCGAGCCCGCCCGCCGCGTCATTTACACTTCCGTCTCCGCTCCCGCACCTCAGCGCGAAATCTCCAATCCCCTCGCGAATCAAAACGGACGGCGAGCCTCTCACGCACTGATCGATCCCTCCGTCACCGGCGACGGCTGGTACACGCGAAACGAACGCAACTCCAATCCGCCCGCGAATCCGTGCAATAAAAATGGACGCAGCGTTTATTCCGCCGCATCAGACGAACCCGATCTCACCGGCGACGGTTGGTACACACGAAACGAACGCAATTCGCCGCCCACCTATTCCGAGCCGCAAAAAACCTATGCGGTTTACTCCGACGGTTCTCAAGCCCCACCTCTTCCACCGGTCGCCGCAAATTGCCCGAATCCGCAGCCCGCGCCTCCATCGCCCACCGCCGCGCACATCTCAACTTCGAGCACTCCTGTTTCTAGCTCGCAAACTGCCGGTACGTCCGCTCCAAACTCACACACCGCAAGCTCACCGACTGCAAACGCATCCGCGCCGGCTCCTGCCGGTCGCGCGCCACAAACCACAACTCACACTCCTCCCGCGCCCGCGCACACCACCACAACCGTCGCTCCAACGAATCCGAAGAGCGCCAACTCCACCAGCGTCCGCGCAAACGCGGCAAAACCCGCAAATTCCAGTCGGTACTCGCCGGGATTAAAAATCCCCGCAACTCGCACAAAACAATCGCCCGCGCCCCATCCTAATCGGCACAAATAGCATGGTTCACACGTCGCATATTTGCGCACAATCGCCAAAGGAGGCGCCCACAAACCGGATGCGCTAATATAGAAAAGAATTCTGAAGCCACAAAAAAGGAAATGAAAAGACGATGCCCAACACCACCGTCTACATCATCAGCGCTGTGCGCACGCCCATCGGAAAATTCGGCGGAGGCCTTGCTGACTTTACCGCCCCGGATTTGGGAGTCATCGCCGTCCGCGCCGCACTCCAGCGCGCGTTCCACGGCCAACTGCCGCCCGAACGTCAGCCCGGACACGGCGGAAAAATCGAAGACAGTATCAAGCAAGCAACTGAAAACACCGCCGGCCAAAAATCAGCTCGCGAACTTCCATATCACGTCGACGAATTAATTTTCGGCAACGCTCGTCCCGCTGGTGTCGGCCCGAATCCCGCTCGACAAATCGCCTGGCGCGCTGGATTCGGCGACGACGTGCCTGCCTTCACCGTCAACATGGCCTGCGCCTCCGGCCTGCGCTCCATCATGCTCGGATGGCAGCAAATTTTGCTCGGTGACGCCGAAATCGTCGTTGCCGGCGGCGCCGAATCCATGTCGCGCGTCCCCTATCTCGTCGAGGCGCGCTGGGGCGTGAAGATGGGCAATCAGCCGCTCGTCGACGCCATGTATCGCGACGGCTTTCTTTGTCCCATTTCGCAAATGATCATGGGCGAAACCGCCGAATTGCTCGCGCAGCAGTATAAAATTCCGCGCGAAGAACAGGACGCCTTCGCCGTCGAAAGCCATCATCGCGCCGCGCGCGCTCAGAAAGAGTGCCGCTTCAGCCGCGAAATCATTCCCGTCGAGCGCGCGGACAAAAAAGGCAACATCGTGCGCATCGAAAAAGACGAACACGTTCGCCCCGATATCACTCCCGAACAAATGGCCAAGCTCCCGCCCGTCTTCAGCAAAACGGGCACGGTCACCGCGGGCAATGCCAGCGGAATCACGGACGGCGCTGCGTGCGTTGTCCTCGCGGGCGAAAAAAAAGTGCGTGAGCTCAACCTGAAACCAATTGCGCGAATCGTCGACGCCACGGTTGCCGCCGTTGACCCGCGCGTCATGGGCATCGGCCCTGTCCCCGCCGTGCGCAAACTTCTTGCACGCACCGGAACGAATCTCGACGATTACGCCGCCATTGAATTGAACGAAGCCTTCGCCGCGCAAGTTCTCGCCTGCGATCGCGATCTGCATTTCCCTCGCGAACGCTTGAACCCCAACGGCGGCGCCATCGCTCTTGGCCATCCCATCGCATGTACCGGCGCGCGCATCATGACCACGCTGATTCACGAAATGCGCCGCGACGAAAATTCCGCGAAAGGCAAAAAAGGCCTCGCCACGCTTTGCGTTTCGGGCGGCATGGGCGTCGCCGTGGAAGTCGAAACTCTCTAGGAGCTTGTTGAAAAATTCATTCGGATGCTATTCCGTTTGCCCTCAGCCTTTGGCCGAAGGAAAGAGCCACGGAAACTACGAGGAATCTGCGGTCTTGCACGATATCCAGGATGCTTGTCATTCCGAGGAGCAGCGCGACGAGGAATCTGCTTCTGGCGTTCCTCGCTCCCCTCGGAATGACCGACTGGAAGCATTTTTCGAGAAACTGCTAATCTCCGTCGCGCAAATTTGCGCCGCCGTTCTGCGCGATTCCGCACCACAAAACGCCGCCGCAGGGGTTTGCGCCTTCGGCACCGCCGCCAAAAGCCTTCCGCAACCCGCCGCAATTTCAATGTACGATTATTTCTCGCACGCTCGCCGCAGCCGGAGGGTTCCATGCAAACATCCTCACCGAAGATATCTCGCGTCGCCGTCGCCGGAAACGTTGGCGCCGTTCCGCCCAAGCCCGAGGAATTCAAATACATTCGCTTCCGCATCGAAGGCGAAGTTGCGCGCCTCACGCTCGAGCGCCCCGAGCACAACATGCTCAACGAGCGCATGCTTTCCGAGCTCGCCGTGGGCATCGATTCGCTCGAGGGCCGCGGCGACGTGAAATTGATCGTCCTCGATTCCGCCGGCCAATCCTTCTGCGGCGGAATCGAGCTTGGCGAATACACGCCGCGCCGCGCGTTCCAGGTGCTCGACGCATTTCAGCGCGCGTTCACCGCAATGCTCGATACCTCGAAGCCTTTTCTCGTGGTCGTGAACGGCCCCGCGTTTGGCGGCGGCGCGGAACTCGCGGCGCTCGGCGATTTGGTGGTCGCCACCCCGCGCGCGAAATTCGCGCAGCCGGAAATCAAGCTCGGCGTCTTTCCTCCGCTCGGCGCGGCCATCCTGCCGTTCATCCTTGGGCCGAAGCGCGCCCTCGAATTGGTTCTCACCGGAGAAGTCATCAGCGCGGAACGCGCGCTCAGCCTGGGCCTGGTGAATCGCGTCGTGAAAGAAGACAAGCTCGAAGAGACGGTAAAAGAAATGTCCGCGCAAGTCACTGCGCATTCCGGCGCCGTCCTCACCATGGCGAAAAAAGCGATCCTCGGCTCGATGGGACTTTCGCTGCGCGACGGCGTGCGCCAATCCATGGCCGTGTTTCTCAACGAACTTTCCGGACTCGAGGATTCCAGCGAAGGCCTGCGCGCCATCGCGGAAAAGCGCTCGCCCCAGTGGAAAAATCGCTGAAAAATCGCTGACGCCCGGCGCTCCACAATCTTGTTGCGCCACGCGGATTGACTCAATTGGCGGTCGGGCATAGACTCAGGTCGGAAAATTTAGCCGGCTCGCGGGTAAGCCCGTCGAATCGCTCACTGGGCGATTCTCAGGGTGAAGAGAAGGCCGTGAAAATCGGCCACGGTCCCGCCACTGTAATCGGCCGGCGCTGCTGACACGCAATCCCCACTGGCTCGTTTTGCTCAACGCAAACGGGCCGGGAAGGGCCGCTCGATAAAAGCGGAACAGCGCCAGATTTTTCCGGGGAAGCGCCGCGCGTTTTGCGGCGAAAATCCGGAGGCCGAAAGTCAGGAAACTTGCGCGAGCCGATTTGCGCTGGCACTCTTCGCGAGAAAGAGCGCGGCAATGCGCCCCATGTTTCTCGTGGGGCTTTTTTATTGCGCAAACAAATTTCGGCTCGGAAACTTTGGCGGCAACTTCGTAGCAGATTTGCCGCGAGTGAAAACGAACGCAAGCGAAACGAATTGGACAAGCGATGCGGCGAAATCGAATCGGCGGCGCGTGCGGCGTGATAGCGTTACTTTGCGGCGCGTGTGTTTGCGCGGCGCAGAATAA
>JBOGNJ010000116.1:0-2972 GCA_050746905.1 Candidatus Acidiferrales bacterium | reverse complement strand
GCATTCTGGCCTCGTGGACGGGCATCACGGAGCGGGTGAAGGAGTTTTTCATCTTCTTGCTGGCCCTCGAGGCCGGGTGCATCGGGGTGTTTCTCTCCCTGGACCTGTTCCTGTTCTTTGCCTTCTGGGAAGTCATGCTCATTCCCATGTACTTCCTCATCGGCATCTGGGGTCACGGCCGCAAGATCTATGCGGCGCTGAAATTCATTTTGTACACCATGCTCGGCTCGATTCTGATGCTCGTCGGCATCCTCTGGCTTTACCATCTCAGCAGCCTGGCCCACAACCCGACTTTCGATTTGCCTGCAATCGTCAACATGCTCCGCAGCGGCCAGATCTCCCTGCCGTGGCATACTGAACTGCTTCTCTTCCTCGCGTTCATTCTGGCATTCGCCATCAAAGTTCCCGTCTTTCCGCTGCACACATGGCTGCCGGACGCGCATACCGAAGCGCCGACGGCCGGCTCCGTCATCCTCGCCGGCGTGCTGCTGAAAATGGGCACCTACGGCATGCTGCGCTTCTGCCTGCCGCTCTTCCCGGAGGCGTCGCATCGTGCCGCGCCCGTCATCGCCACGCTCGCCATCATCGGCATCATCTACGGCGCGCTCGTCGCGATGATCCAGCACAACTTGAAGCGCCTCGTCGCCTATACATCCGTCAGCCACCTGGGCTTCGTCGTTCTCGGCATTTTCGTCTTCAATCCCACGGCCATGGAGGGCGCGATTTACCAGATGCTGAATCACGGCGTCTCCACCGGAATGTTGTTCCTTGTCTGCGGAATGATTTACGACCGCCGCCACACCTACGAATTCAGCGAGCTGGGCGGCCTGGCCAAACCAATGCCCATCCTGTGCGCGTTTTTTCTGTTCGCGTGCCTCTCGTCGCTCGCGCTCCCCATGCTCAATGGCTTCGTCGGCGAATTCATGGTGCTTATCGGGACTTTTGAGCATCACCCGGTCTGGGCCGTCTGGGCCACCTCGGGCGCGGTTCTCTCCGCTGTCTATTTGCTCTGGGCCTACCAGCGCGTCGCCCTCGAAAAAGTCACCGTGGCTAAGAACGAAAATCTACCCGACGCCACGCCTCGCGAGCGCCTGATCCTGATCACCGCGTCGATCGTGATCGTCTTCATGGGCGTCGCCTCGCCGCTCTTCACGCATCGCATGGACGCCACCACGAACGCCCTGCTGCAGCAGGTTGGCGGCCGCGCCTATAACGTGCGCGCGCGCCACGTCGCGCCGGTACCCGCGCTGCCGTCGCAGCATGAACTCGCGCTGCGCAGTGTCTCACTCGAAAGGCGGGCTCAGCCGTAATGTTCCCTCCGCTCCAGGATCTCTACCGCATCGCGCCGGAACTTGTTCTCTGCGCCTTCGGCATGCTCGTCATGCTCATTGACCCGTTCGTTCCCGCCGGACGCAAGCGCTCGATGGGCTGGCTGGCCTTCGCGGGCGCCCTCGTCGCTCTCGCGTCGATGCATTGGGCGGCGATGAATCAGGGCTCCGCCTATTCCGGCCTCTTCCGCACGGACATGTTCAGCCTCTTCGTCCACGGCATCGTCATAGGAGTGGCCGCGCTCGCCATCCTCGGCTCTTTCGATTATCTCGACCGCGAAAACCTTCAGCGCGGCGAATATTACGCGCTGATTCTCTTCGCCACCGCGGGCATGGGCATCCTTGCGGGCGCGAATGAATTGCTCACCGCGTTCATCGGCCTGGAAATGAGCTCCATCTCCACTTACATTCTCGCGGGCTTTCGCCGCAATGTGCTCAAATCCAACGAATCCTCGCTCAAATACTTCCTGCTCGGCTCTTTCGCCACCGCATTCTTCCTGTACGGCATCGCGCTCACCTACGGCGCCACGCGCAGCACGCGATTCGATGTAATCAACCAATCCATTGCCGCGCACGGCTCCGGCCCATTGCTGATCCTCGGGCTCGGCCTGATTTTCGTCGGCCTCGGATTCAAAGTGGTCGCCGCGCCGTTCCAGATTTACACGCCGGACGTCTACGAAGGCGCGCCCACGCCCGTCACCGCTGTTTTGGCCTGCGGTCCAAAAGCCGCCGCCTTCGCCGTCATGCTCCGCATTTTCTATTCGGCGTTCGGTAACGCCTCGCACGTCTGGTTTTGGGCGATTTGGGTCTCCGCGGTCCTCACCATGTGCATCGGCAATTTCGCCGCGATTGTGCAGACCAACGTCAAACGCCTTCTCGCCTACTCTTCCATCGCTCACGCGGGCTACATTCTGGTCGCCTTCGTGGCCGCCAGCGAAATCGGCGTCGCCGCCGTGCTTTTCTATCTCGCCGCGTACGCTGCGATGACGCTTGGCGCATTTTTGATCGTCGCGCACGTGGGCGGCACGGGCGAGCAGCGCCTCAATATCGAGGACTACGCCGGCCTCGGAACCAGACATCCGTGGATCGCTGCCTGCTTCGCGCTTTTCCTGTTTTCTCTGCTGGGACTGCCTGTCACCGGAGGCTTTCTCGGGAAGTTGTACGCGTTCCAGGCAGCCCTCGACCAGCGCATCGTCTGGCTCGTCGTCATCGCCGCCATCAACAGCGTCGTCGGTTCTTACTACTACTTGAAAGTAGTCGTCGCCATGTACTTCCACGAGTCAGACAAAGAGTGGGCGCCCACACCCATGCACGCGCCCATGTTCATCGTCCTGCTCATCACCGCCATCGGCACCATTTATCTCGGCGTCCTCCCCAACCGCATCATGGAACTCGCCCTCGCCTCCGCCCGCTCGCTGCGCTAACGCAAACGCCGCATCGTCAATCGCCTCGTTTCCGCGAACAAAACGCCCCGCGAATTAACAGTTTTTGTAAATTCATTTCATATGTCGTTTTTATTGATTCTCGCAGAATATTGCGACGATTCCGTTATGTGGTGCGGCGGCTTGACGCCGCTTTTCTTGGCGCCACTCTGACTCTATATTGTCCCAGCCTCAATAGCTGACATTCCGAGCGTAGCGAGGA
>JBOGNJ010000115.1:0-14798 GCA_050746905.1 Candidatus Acidiferrales bacterium | reverse complement strand
CGGGCGCTACCGCCTGCGCTAAATCCCTGCGCCGGGTGCGTCTTTGTTCGCCTGCGCGAAAGCGGCGTCTAGCCGCCGCACTCCAAAGAACACCAGCACAAAGATTCGGCAGCAGCTTCAAATCCTGCGCGACCCGGGTCTAATCGAATTCCCCGGTCGCGGACGCTACCGCCTGCGCTAGCCGGTAGCGCGGGTTTTCGGGTGCCTGTGGAGTGCGGCGGCTCGACGCCGCTTTGCTTTTCCTTCCGCCCCACCGTAAACTCGCGACCATGCCTGACTGGCCGCATAGCCCGGCGCATCGCCTGGACGCGACGGGGGCCTATCTGGTCACCGCAGCGACCTATCAGAAGCAGGCACTCTTTAGTTCCGCCAAACGTCTGACCTACCTCTGCGAATCTCTCTTGCGCTTGGCCGCGCAGTACGAGTGGAAACTCCAAGCTTGGGCTGTCTTCCCCAACCACTACCATTTCGTGGCCGTTTCTCCCGGCAAGGCAGTAACCCTCCGGCGATTCATCGGCCATCTCCATACGGTCACCGCCAAGGAAATCAATCGCCAGGATGAGGTTCCTGGGCGCAGAGTCTGGTTTCAATATTGGGATTCTCATCTCACTTACCAACGGTCCTATCTCACGCGGCTGAACTACGTCCACTGCAACGCGACACGGCATGGTTTGGTGCGCCAGCCGGAGGAATATGCCTGGTGTTCGGCAGCCTGGTTCCAGCGGGAGGCTGAAAAGCCTTTCCATCAGACGGTTACGCGGATTCGCTCGGATCGCGTCCGGGTCGTGGACGACTTCACAATAAATCCCACTGACATTCAGTAGCTCGAAGGCGAAGCCCCGGTATTCGTCTGCGAGCCAAAGTGAAAGCGGCGTCCAGCCGCCGCACTCCAAAGAACCGCAACATCGATCCCAAGAATCCGGGAGCAGCTTCGGATTTTGGCCGACGTCCGCCTACTCGAATTCCTCAGTCGCGGGAAACTATCCCCTCCAGTAAACAGATGCCGCCTCGACGAAACATTACGGAGTGCGGCGGCTGGACGCCGCTTTTCTTTTCGCCCAATCGCAAACTCTCCACCACGAACTGGCCCGTTTCCACAGGCACTATAACTAGCCTCGCCGCCCGCATCGTGCTAGCGTCGTTCGAGCGAAAATTCGACGATGCGCCCCGCACATGACGGCCCAAAAGGCACCCAAAATCCACAAAAACGTACCCGAAAACTGCGAATCTTGATCGGTAATGGAATGCACAGTCGCGTTTTCGTAAGTCCCATGAAATCAATGCTATCCATTTTCTTGATCGGTAATGAATTTCATTTGTTCCCGCACTCCATTTGCCACCATTCGCGCCGCCATTTCCCCTTGCGCTCCCGTCACCGTTTTCCGGCCCGTTCTCCTGAGGATGTTTGGCGAAAAGTTTCCCTTGGGGTATCCTCTCAAGCCATGATTGATCTCGCTTATTTTCGCGAGCATCTCGACGAAATCGAGCGCATGCTCCAGAACCGCAACGCGCGGCTCGACCTCGACGCCTTTCGCAAACTCGACACCGAGCGCCGCCAGCGCATCACCTCCGTCGAGCGCCTGAAGGCCGAGCGCAACACGGGCAGCGAGGAAGTCGGCAGGCTGAAGAAGTCCGGTCAGGACGCGGCCGCGCTCATGTCGCGCATGAAGCAAATCGCCGACGAAATCAAACAGGAAGACGAAAAAATCGCACAGCTCGACGAAAAGCTCCGCGACTTCATGCTTTCCGTCCCGAATATTCCCCACAACTCGGTGCCTGTCGGCCACTCCGCCGCCGAAAACGTCGAAGTCCGCCGCTGGGGCGCGCCGTCGAAATTCGATTTCGCGCCCAAGCCGCATTGGGAGTTGGGCGAGGCCGCGGGAATTCTGGATTTGGAGCGCGCGGTGAAAATCGCCGGCGCTCGTTTCGCTCTCTATCGCGGAGCGGGCGCGCGCCTCGAACGCGCCCTCGCGAATTTCTTCCTCGACGTGCACACGCGCGAGCAGGGTTACACCGAAGTGCTGCCGCCCTTCATCGTCAACACGGCCTCGCTGATCGCCGACGGCAAGCTGCCGAAATTCGCCGGCGATATGTTCCACCTCGAAAATACCGACCTGTGGCTGACCACCACCGCGGAAACGGAATTGACGAATCTTTATCGCGACGAAACTCTCGAAGATTCTCTGCTGCCCATAAAAGTCTGCGCCTGGACCGCCTGTTTCCGCTCCGAAGCGGGCGCGGCCGGAAAAGACACACGGGGCATCAAGCGCCAGCATCAATTTCAAAAAGTCGAGATGTTCAAGTTCACGCGGCCGGAGGAAAGTTACGACGAGCTTGAAAAAATGGTGCGCGACGCGGAGGAATTATTGCAGCAGCTCGAGCTGCACTATCGCGTGATGCAGCTTTGCACCGGCGACATGGGATTCGCGTCCTCGAAAACGTACGACATCGAAGTCTGGGTGCCGTCGGCGAAAGAATTCATGGAGATTTCGAGCTGCTCAAATTGCGAAGCCTTCCAGGCGCGCCGCGCCGGCATTCGTTACAAGCCCGCCGTCGCGGGTAAACCCAGAGCTGCGAAGAGCGAATTCGTGCACACGCTCAACGGCTCCGGCCTGCCGACGGGACGCACCTGGATCGCCATCGTCGAGAATTTTCAGCAAGCCGACGGCTCGATTATGATTCCGCAAGTTTTGCGCCGCTACATGGGCGAGGACCACATCCCGGCGCACAGTTGAACGCGCTCAAAAAATAAAAAAACGCGGCGTTTCTCGAATTGAAAATCAATTCGATGCGCGCCGCGCCCTGAACAAGGCCGCGGAAAACTACGCCATCGCCAGATGGCGGCGAATAGCCGCTCCGAGTCCCAGCAACCCAATGCCCAGCAACGTGAGCGTGGAAGGTTCAGGAGTCGGGGAAGTTGAATTTACGAAAATGAAGTTTCCAAAAGTGGTCATGCCGTTCGCGGACGCATCCAGAAAGACCGCATTCGAGGAGAAGCCGCCCGGATAATTGTTGAGAAAATTCGCCAGCATTCCGCCGGTCAGGAAAGTCACTGTGTCAGCGTCGGGACCTGTGTCCGGTGTGAATGGTCCAAGGAAGGAAAGATAAAAGGAGCCCACGCCTTCAATTTCCGCCCGCGGCGTGTTGGCATCGCACATCGCGACTCCTGGATCGCAGAGTACTACGTCACCAGCAATCATCAGCGAGCCGAGAGCCACCACCTGCCCCGAGTTGACCGTAACCGGAGTAGCGGAGGCTATCTTCGGGGCAAAAAAAACAACCACCAGGGGCAGAAACATCAGATACTTCGCTTTCTTAAGATTCACTTTCATTCCATCACCTCGAAATTGAATTGGAGTTCCGTTGACGGTTGTAGTTGAACAGTCCAAATTATTTAGGACACTGTATTAATCGTACCGTTAACACCTTCAGGAAAAAATCCCCCGCTCTTTGTGCCCTGCGCGTTGTTTGCGTAGACAATGGCGAGCACTTCGCTGGGAGTGCGAATCACGGTGAGTCCCGAAGCACTGTTGACGCTGAAAAACAGAGTCCCCGAGGGCGGAGGCACGATATCCTGTGCGTCGACCGGCGAGGTGTGAACATTGTTCAGCGCCACGAGTAGCCGGACATTGCCGGTGTGCTCGCCTTCCGCCAGCGCGATTCTCGCCGCTGTCGCGAGTACAGACTTGCTTTGAATCAACGGAGCGGCTCCGCCGTAGGCGCTGACTCCCACGTCCTCGAATGCGCGCGCCTCGGCAAGAAATTCGCCGATGGTCGAGACGTGCCCGAGCGCGTCGAGATTGATTTCAGGCTTGCCGATTGCTTTGCTGCCGAGCAAAGCGCGCAGCAGTTTGACGTGATCCTGCTCGTCCTTTGCAATCTGCTGCGCAATCGTCCCGACAAAATCCGTGTTGGTGCCGAAACCGATTTTTTGCCCTCCTAGCGTCGGACCCTCGGTTCCAACGCCGCTGACGCCAATTCCTATCTGGGAGATGGTCATTCCCGTCGTTGCCTTCGTGTAGAATTCGGCTTCCAAATACTCGAGGTTCAACGCAAAATTAAATACAGCCACATCGTTTGCGCTCAGTTGGACTGGGCTTCCGGGGGCTTGCGCAAAAGCCGGAGCGGAAGACAAAAACGTCGAGCTGCCGAGCAGCGAAGCGCCAGCAATTCCCAGCCCGGTAAGACTCGTCCTTTTCAAGAACTTTCTGCGATTCACAGATCTGTCGAGTAATTTGGACACACCATCACTGTTCTCCATATCCTTGGCTCCTTATTTGAGAAGTTACTTGTTCGTGATTATGCTTGCGTTAAACGCTTTTGATAACGACTCTGGCTCTCCGGGAAACGGCATGTGCCATACACCGTTAGATACGAGTAATGAGCTCGCGTGGGATGTACGGTCTCCTCTGTAGATTGGAGAAAAAAATACGGTAGTCGCTGGATTTGTAATTTCCGCCGGGGATTTGGATGATACGCTACGTGCGCGTGATTCAAGAAAGCTTCAAAAAAGCAGGACGCTAGAACATGCCCAGCGACGCGCAACTCATGGGGGATATAGTTCGAGGAGATCAATCCGCCCTCGAAAACCTCTATGAACGTCACAGCAGGCTTCTCTATTCTGTCGCTCTTCGCGTCACGGGTGACGCTGGAATCGCCGAAGAGATACTGCAAGACGCCTTCTTCCAATTGTGGCAGAAGGCCTCGCAATTTGACATGGCCCGGGGTTCGCTAATCGGATGGCTGCTTACAATTACACGCCGCCGCGCAATCTCCCGCATCCGGCAGAAAAAAGAGCCTCTTTTTTGCGAATCATTCCGCGAGGATACCGTAGCTCCGTTCCAGACCGGCAAGCCTGGAGCCTTGGAACAGCAAATCGCGCGCGAATTGGTTTCCGCCGCTTTGAGTGGATTGCCCGAAGTGCAACGAGAAGCGATCACTCTCGCCTACTTCGACGGATTGACCGGCGAAGAAATTGCAATTCATACCAAGTCGTCTTTGGGGACTACAAAGAGCAGATTGCGGTCTGCCCTCAGAACAATGAAGAGGGAACTGTCGAATCCGAGGCTGTCGGCACCGCCCGCCCCGGAACCGGATCGGCGTGGTGCCACGCTGGAAAACGTTCTGATCACCGACCAGCTTCTTTCCCGCAGTTGCAGGCAACGTAGTTCACTGCAGGAAGCGGAATGCGTTCGAATCCTGACGCAGGCCGTGGCTGCTTCGCCAGAACAGATGATCGACTCCTTTCTGAAGATGCCAATCGAATTATGCCGCGCGGGTACGGCGGGACTCAGTTTCCTCGAAACAAATGCCTCGGGAGAGCAGGTGTTCCGTTGGACAAACCTCGCCGGGAAACTTGCAAAATCTGTCGGTGGAACAACCCCCAGGAACTTCAGCCCCTGCGGAGTCACGCTCGACCGTGACTCCCCGCAACTCTTCGCATATCCTGGCCGCTATTTTCAGTATTTCAATCAAGTAGAGGTTCCCATCGTCGAAGGCTTGGTGATTCCGTTCCACGTGGGTCCGAAGACAGAAGGTACCGTTTGGATCATTTCCCACGAGGAGAAATCGAGATTCGATTCCGAGGACGTCCGGATTATGACCAATCTCGCCGAGTTCGTGGGCTGTGCTCTACACCTTGTAAGGACGTTCGATCTAAAGCGCGCGACGGAATAGGCGCCCCTGAAATGCAAGGCTGTCCCGAACGTACTTGATTCCCATGCGTGACACTAAGACGGCATTAGCGCTGCCGAGTTTTTCGCCGGGCGGGGGCAGACCCAAAAAAAGGCGCGGCGTTTCTCGAATTGAAAATAAATTCAATTCGATGCGCGCCGCGCCTTGAAAAAAGCTACCGCGAAATTTACATCCCCGAGGATTTGATGCTGTCCACCTTGATCGAGCCGTCCTTGTTGACGTCGCCCGTAAGCGTTACTTCTTGTCCCAGGTTGGCGTCCGTTACGGCGTCCTGGTTCTGAATCGCGAAGACTTTCTTCGTCTTGGCGTTCACGAACACGTACGAGGCGCCTTTTTCCTTCACGCACTTTTCGGCGCAAGCCTTGTGGTCCGCGCTCATGCCTTTTGCGCCACAAGAACTATCGCTGATCCAGCCCATCCACGTATGCGACTTCGCATTTGCGGTCGAGGCCAGGCCGAAAGTAAACAGCATCACGGCCGCAAGGCCGAGAACGTTCGACAGCTTCTTCATTTGATCCTCCCTGTGAATTGTGGGGTTGTCGCTGGGCTTCCGCCGGCCTTCATCCCCGCCAACGGCGCTCGCTGCGTCGCTAGAAGTACGCAGGGCCAGTGGGTTTGGATGCCGGAGAATGGGTTTAAGGTCATCGTTAATCCAAAATTGCGCACGAGCTTTCTAAAGTGTCCCGACAAGAACTTTCGGCCCGGTGGGCGACGGTTTGCCGCCCTTCGGCTCGACTGTGACGCAAAACCATTTGCAATCCATTCCCGTGGGCACTTTCGCCATCGGCATTTGGCCATTGTGCAACGCGGACGGCATGAACACGCCCGCGCTCACGGGATCGCCGGTCATCGGGACGGCCCACATCTGATACACCTTGTCGGGCGGCGGTTCCGGCAAATCAGCGGTATAGCACATCATTCCCATGCGCGGATTATATTTCACATAGCCCCATGCTTTGGGTATGGCGGGCGTGGCGTCGAGCTTCACAGTGACCGTGTCCTGCGCCGCAAGGACGCTCACCAGTGCTTGCGCATGCTGCGTTTCCTTCTGGTAGGTTTGCGTAGCCTGCTGAATTTGGTGCAACTGCTGATCCAGATGGCGGTCGCTGATCCACAAAAATACCGTCGCAACGGCCAGCGCCAGAGCCGCCGGCGCCCAGATCGTGTTCCACCAACGCGCAGGCGGGCGCGTTCCGCGAATGCGGACCGGCGCAACGTATGCGGATTTTCCCGCGCGCACTTTTTCGAGCAGGCGCTGCTTCACAACAGCCGGAGGATTTTGCTCCGGCGCAGCGAAAGCGAGCAGCGCGACGCGGCCGCGGGCCTCGGCGAGTTTTCGAGCGCAATCCGGGCATGAATCGATGTGCGCCTGGATCGACGCCGACTCCTCGCTGGGGAATACGCCGAGCGCGAAAAGCTCGAATTCCTCCGCGCGAATTGGATGATCGTTCGTCATGCGAGCGCCTGCTTCAAAATCTCCACCGCGGAGCGAATCCGCGTTTTCACCGTGCCGAGTGGTGCGCCAAGATGCTCGGCGATTTCGCTGTGCGTCATGCCCTCGAAGTAAGCGAGTTCGATGGCCTCGCGCTGGCCGTCCGGCATGCCGCTGAGAACCGTTTTCACGCGGCCGAGCAATTGATTTTGCGCCGCGGTAGTTTCCAGATTGCACGGCAGCACGACGCTGTTTTCGGTTAGCTCCTCATCGTCGCGGCTGCTTCGACGCCGCAAACGCGAAATCGAGCGGTTGCGCGCGGCGACCAAAAGCCATCCGGGCAGAGAACCACGCGCGGGATCGAATTTTTCCGCCGTGCGCCACACCTGGTAGAAGAGATCTTGCAAGACTTCCTCGGCTGCGCCGGAATCGCGAAGAATGCGCGTGGCCTCCGCAAACACCAAGCCGCTGTATCGGTCGTAGAGAGCAGCGAGCGCCAATTCGTCCTTGCGGACGACTCGCTCGAGCAGCGACCAATCCGAATCGTTTTGCTGTTCAGCGCTTTGCGCTCGACTCACATTCCCTCAGCCGCTCTTATTGGAATTACGCCGTTCGCGGTGCAACCGGATGTTATTAAACGGGGCCCGTTTCCCGGACTTCCCAACGCCGAAATGCGCGCGGAACAGGGTAGCCTCCGGCGACGCACGGGTCAAATGGTGTGTCGGAGACTGGAAATGCGCCTGCGTCGAGTCCTTCGCCGTTTGGCCTAAAGGTATCACAAGCCATTCATTTACAGTAAGTTACGTGATGATTGACCGTTAAACCCTTTAATTTCTGCGACTTTAGCACCTGCGCACAATGTGACGAATTTACCTGCTTTCAATTGACTGCCCACGGCGGGTTGAATAAACTGCCAGCCGGAAGCCACTTACAACATAGGGATACAGTTCGCGCCGCGAAATCAGGCGACAGTGGACAGATTGTGGCAGGCAGACCATTGAAATTTTTGGGCCGGATTTTTCGCTACCTCATGTGGTTCGTCATCACCGCGGGAATCGCGTGGGTGATGAAGAAGGCGGTGGATCGCGCGTCGCGCCGGCGCACCTACGGCCAACGTGAACCTGTGGGCGTTTCACCTCCGGTGGCGAAAGAACTTTTCCGCGATCCGGTTTGCGGCACATACGTGGCGGAAGATATTTCTTATTTCTGCGAGCAAGGCAAAGAAACGCTGCATTTCTGTTCACGCGATTGCATGGAACATTATCAACGCGACCTGCAACATGGTCCGGGCCATGAAAACGATCGTGCGAACCGGCTGGCAGCCGGAGCATAACAGCAACTCAGGAGGAACGACCGGATGGCCCTAAGCGCCAAAGCGGTTCCCCAGGCGATTCCGCGGATTGCGCCGCGCGAGGATCTGAATATTTTCCGCATTTCGCAAATCCAGTTTGATATCGCGGCGGAGCATCTGAAACTCGACGCGGGCTTGCGGCAAGTGTTGCGCACGCCGAAGCGCGTGATGGAAGTGTCCGTGCCGACGAAGATGGACAACGGGCAGGTGAAGGTTTTCACGGGCTATCGCGTCCAGCACAATATCGCGCGCGGGCCGGCGAAGGGCGGCGTTCGCTATCATCCCGGAGTGACGCTGGACGAAGTGAAGGCGCTGGCCATGTGGATGACATGGAAAAGCGCCACGGTGAATATCCCGTTCGGCGGCGCAAAGGGCGGAATCATCTGCGACCCGAAGCGCATGAGCAAGCCGGAATTGGAGCGCATGACGCGGCGGTACTGCTCGGAAATTTTGCCGATCATCGGACCCGCGCGCGATATTCCCGCGCCAGACGTTTACACCGATGCGCAGACCATGGCGTGGATGATGGATACCTACGCGACGATCGTCGGTTATTCGGCGCCCGGCGTGGTGACGGGCAAACCCGTCGCGCTCGGCGGTTCGGAAGGACGCAACGAAGCGACGGCGCGCGGATGTTTATTCGTGACGGAAGAAGCGTGTAAAGCAAAGAAGATGAATCTGCGCGGCGCGACCGTGGCGATTCAGGGATTCGGAAACGCGGGCTCGACCGCGGCGCGCCTGTTCACGGAGAAAAAAGCGAGAGTGATTGCCATCAGCGATTCGCGCGGCGGCGTTTACAATACGCGCGGAATCGATCCGTTCAAGGCGGCGCGTTACAAGGAACGTTCGGGAACCGTGGTGGGAATGCCGGGAACTTCGCGCATCTCGAATGACGATTTGTTGACGATGAAGTGCGACATTTTGATTCCCGCGGCGCTTGAAAACGTGATCACGCTGAATAACGCCGACCAGATCAAGGCGAAAATTATCGCCGAGGCGGCGAACGGTCCCACCACTCCGCACGCGGATGAGGCGCTGGCAAAGCGTGGCATCATGGTGCTGCCGGATGTCCTGGCGAATTCGGGCGGCGTGACGACGAGTTATTTTGAATGGGTGCAGGATCTGCAGAACTTCTTCTGGACCGAAGCGGAAGTGAACGCGAAACTCGAAGCAGTGATGAAACGCGCCTTTCACGAAGTGCATGACAATGCGCGCAAGCATCACGTCCACATGCGCACCGGCGCGTACATTTTGGCCGTCGGCCGCGTCGCGGACGCCACAGTGGTGCGCGGCCTCTTCCCGTAAGTTCTTCACGGCGGCGTCGACGCAACTCGTTTTCAACCGCAACTATAAAATAGAGTCGTCGCCCGTTTTTTGCGAAGCGCCCGGCCTCTTGTTTCGCAGAATCAATCTCCGCAAAACCGCGGCGTACGAGCACGTTTCTAGTTCCATGATAGTGCACGCAGGAGGATGCTATAATTCTGACGTTCACGAAGCGCGATCATGGATGGGCAATTGACCGGATGATGACACGGGCGGAGACACGAACGGCGGCGGCGACGGTGGAAGGCGCGAGGCAAACTGCGCCTGAAGTGCGCGCGCGCTACGAGAGCGTGATTGGGCTTGAAGTGCACGTGCAGCTTGCCACGAAGACGAAGGCGTTCTGCGCGTGCTCGACGCGCTTTGGCGATCCGCCGAATACGAATACTTGCCCGGTGTGTCTGGGATTGCCGGGAGCATTGCCGGTGCTGAACAAGCGGGCGCTGGAATTGGCGACGCGCGCGGCGTTGGCGCTGCATTGCACGGTGCAGGAGCGTTCGCGATTCGCGCGCAAGAATTATTTTTATCCCGATTTGGCGAAAGGCTACCAGATTTCGCAATTCGAGTTGCCGCTGGCGACGGGCGGCTGGCTCGAAATCGAATCGAACCAATCGAAAAAGCGCATTGGGATTACGCGCGTGCATATGGAGGAAGACGCCGCGAAGAATTTGCATGAGGGATTCGCGGACGCGGATCGCTACAGCCATGTCGACTTCAATCGCGCCGGCGTGCCGCTGATTGAAATCGTGGGCGAGCCGGATTTGCGCGCGCCGGAAGAAGCGTACGCTTATCTGACGAATTTGAAGCAGGCGCTCGAATACACGGCGGTGAGCGATTGCAATATGGAGGAAGGCTCGCTGCGGTGTGACGCGAATGTGAGCGTGCGCTTGCGCGGCGCGGAGAAATTCGGCACGAAAGTGGAAGTGAAGAATTTGAATTCGTTCCGCTACTTGCAGCATGCGCTCGAATATGAAATCGAGCGGCAGATTGACGCGCTGGAAGCGGGCGAGACGGTGGCGCAGGAGACGCGGCTGTGGAACGTCGCGGCGGGACGCACGGAATCGATGCGCTCGAAGGAATTCGCGCACGACTATCGCTATTTCCCCGAGCCGGATTTGCTGCCGGTGCGCATAGAGGAAAGCTGGAAGGAAGAAATCCAGCGCGCGATGCCGGAACTGCCGGATGCGAAACGCGCACGATTTGTGGCGCAATTCCGAATTACACCCTACGATGCCGGAGTTTTGACGGCGAGCCGCGCGCTTGCGGACTATTTCGAGGCGGTCGTCCACGCGGGTGCGACGCCGAAAGCCGCGGCCAACTGGATCCAAACCGAGTTGCTACGGCGGCTGAATGACGCGGCGAAGGATATTTCCGAATCGCCGGTGCCGCCGCGAGCATTTGCGGAGCTTTTGCGCGCAATCGAGAGCAACGAGATCACGGGAGCAAGTGGGAAAAAAGTTTTTGCGAAAATGTTCGAGACCGGTCAACCGGTCAATGTAATCATAAACGCTGAAGGGTTGCTGCAGATGTCAGATCCGGATCAGGTTGAGGTCATCGTTCGGAATGCCATAGAACAGAATCCTGAAAACATCGCGACGTTTCGGAGCGGGAATGAAGGTGTATTTAAAGTGTTTGTAGGAAAAGTGATGCAAAAGACTAGCGGACGGGCAAATCCTCTGCAAGTGAATCGAATTGTGCGCGAACAGCTTAAGACTAATCACGAAAAGCGGGTCGCCGAGATTTTCGTGAACCTCCTGAACGCAGAGACGAACCAGCTTTGGCACATCTCCGGAGCAGGTTTACCGCCCGAGCCCGACGTCTTAATTGCTCCATCGGCCAACCAAGCTGATGTCGGATTAGAGGTAACCAGCACTTATATAAGCCAAAGCGAAGCTCAGTTCGTGTGGGACAGCACAATAAAGACTTTCTTGGCGAGCCCCAACAAGTCGCCGTCAGCTTGGTCTTCTGGAGTCATAAGTGCCCCAGATAAAGAATACGAGCGGCGCCTGTATGAGGCTGTCCATAGGAAATTGAAAAAGCAATATTCCACTCCTGAGACATGGTTGGTGGTTGAGTTTAATTTCTGGCTTGGTGATCAAGAAGATGCCGAAGCTATCGTCTCGACTGTTTCTCATCGCTTGCAGGGGGAGACTTCGCCGTTTAAGTCGATTTGGGCGCTCTGGCAAGTAACGAATGTGATTGAACCCGAATATAAAATCTTTCGGATGCGATAAATGAGCGACATACTGAAAGTCGGCGAGCGGGCCCCGGAATTCAAGTTGCCGGCCGATGACGGCAAGGAGGTGGCGCTGGCGGATTTCCGCGGCAAGAATGTGGTGCTGTTCTTTTTTCCCAAGGCGATGACGCCCGGTTGAACGAATGAAGCGTCCGAGTTTCGCGACGCCAAGAAGAAATTCGAGAAGTTGAACACGGTGGTCCTGGGATGCAGCGCGGATTCCGTGGAGCAGCAGGCGAAATTCAAGGCGAAGTATAATTTGAATTTTCCGCTGCTTGCGGACACGAACTTCGACGCGATCGAAGTCTATGGCGCGCGCCGGATGAAGAGCTTCCTCGGAAAATCATTTCTAGGAATCGTCCGCATGTCTTACTGGATTGGGCCGGACGCGACAATTCGCCACGTGTGGGAGAAGGCCGGCGCGAAGGGCCATGCCGCAGAAGTGCTGCAGGAAATCGCGAAGCAGTAAGAGGATTCCGCCGGAAAATCAACGAGCGAAAACGATTGGGAATTCGGGAAATAACAAGCGCGCCGCCCACATGAAGTAAGCGGCGCGCTGCCTTCGACGACTTGAAAACAAGTTTTACAAGGACGTCAACTTACGCTGCACTCCTCTCCGACGAATTGCCGCACCGGTCACAACCAAGCCCGTTCCAAGAAGAAACAGGGTGGAGGGTTCCGGCGCCGGTGCGGGAGGATCGACGGGCGTGCCGGTGGTGACAAAAAAGGTTTCCGGTCCGCCGCCCGCGTGTGCAAGGGTCGCGGACAATCCGACAATGTTGAAGCCCGCGTCAATCGCCGCCTGCGCCGTTGCCGTATCCTGTGCGTCCAGCATGAATTCCCAGCCTGATTTTCCCACGCCATTTTGGAGCGACGTGCTTGCGAAATGCATCGGCATGGTGAAATCGCCCGAAGTGAAGCCTATCTGACCGTGGGCATTGTAAAAGACCACGACCAGATCGTTCAGTTCGATGGAACCGCCGCTGGGTTGATTTGCGTTAAAGATGATCGCCAGAGTGGACGCGTCCGAAATAATAAAGGTTTGGTTGTGAGGGGCTTTATTAGGCGACTTTTCGTCGCCGCCCAGATTGTTTCCCTGGCAAACGGAGGAGCCAATCATCTGATTTCCGGCCGCGTCAATTCCAACGCATCCGGATTCCACCACGCCCATTCCGTGTCCCTGCATAGTGAGCATGGTGTTTACGTTTCCGAATCCGGTGCCTTTAAGACTGACGGAACCTACTGACACCGCTTCGGCGAATGCGCTGCCGGCAACGCCGAGTGTAACAACGGCTGTGAAACCCGCAATGAAGAGCAGGGATCTGATGAATCGCGTCATTGTTCGACTGGTTTGACTGGATGTGTGGCTCGATGTTTGACTCAATGTTTGGCCCCCTTTTCGCAGATGCCGCCGCGCTTTGTGTCCCGGAATTCGCGCGCGGACTCTCGCTGACATCCGACGAAGATACTTGCGAACGAAAATCCTTATAAGGGGGTGAAACCCTGAATTTACCTGGAGAGAATTACGGAGCCAGCCTTCGGGGTTTACCGCGCACAGCATGTCAAAACGTTCCGATTACGTGCATAATTTTGCGCAGATAATTGTGAATGGCTAAGGTCTATCTGATGAAAAGGAGAATCGCGCCCTAAACTTCAAGAATCTTCCGGCTGCAACGCGCTAGTGGATTTGCACCTTTGATTTCAGGCGGAAGCTGAGAACGGTTTCCGGCTCGAAGCTGGTGTCCTTCTTGTCCGCCGTTGCCAGGGCCGGCGCGCCGACCTTGGCAATCGCCGCTCCGCCACTTGTTCCTCCGGCTGCGCTTTCGTGGGGCTTGCCATCGGCTCCGGCAAGATTCGCGGAGATAGGATAGGCGCGGCCGTCAACCGTAACCGCATCGAGGCGCACCAGGAGCTTCGGAAGAGTCGAAGCTCCGGCTGGCGCAGCTTCGGCGACGTACACCGCGGCGGGCGAACCGCGCGGAATCAAAACTTTGCCGTGGATCACCACGTCTTGCGCGACGCTCGCCTTCACTTTTTGGTTGGCGGTAGCGTCTTTCGAATTGACGGATTGCTCAAGCCGGATCATCACCGCGGTTCCAACCGGCACGATTTTCTGAGCATGCCGCGGAGCCGCGGATGGAATTATCAACGCGAATAAAATAGACGCGGAGAGAATATTTCGCACGAGGATCTCCTTGGGATAGATCAAGGGCAAGGAAATCCAGTTTACCAGAATTTCCGGCGTGGGTCAGAGCGAAACCGCGAAATTTCCGCCGCGCTCTTCAACGAGCATATTGTCGATCAGGCGCGTCGTGCCGATTCGCGCGGCTACAAGAACCAGACAATTGCCGCGAAGGAAATCAACCGGCTCGAACGAATCGGCGTCGACGATGACGGCATAGTCGAGGTTCGCGAGCGGCTCGGCAGCGACCGTCGCGCGGACGGTTTCGAGGAGGGGGCCGGTGGCGCGGGTTCCTCGTGCGATTTCGCGGCGCGCGGCATCGAGAGAGCGATTGAGAACGGTGGCAGCGCGGCGGTCGTCCCCTTTCAAATAAGCGTTTCGCGACGACATGGCGAGACCGTCAGGCTCGCGCAGAATCGGGCACACTACAATTTCCGAATCGAGGTTCAAATCCGCGGACATTTGGCGGATAATGCGCGCCTGTTGCGCGTCTTTGCGTCCGAAATAGGCAAAACGCGGGCGGACGATTTCAAAAAGCTTCAGGACCACCGTGGTTACGCCTTGAAAATGTCCCGGGCGCGTG
>JBOGNJ010000114.1:0-8628 GCA_050746905.1 Candidatus Acidiferrales bacterium | reverse complement strand
TACATGTTCGTCACCGGACCAGACGTCATCAAGACCGTCACGCATGAGGAAGTCACCAAGCACGAACTCGGCGGCGCGATGACGCACAACGCCAAGAGCGGCGTCGCCCATTTCATCGCGCGCGACGACAAAGAATGCCTCGCCATGATTCGCGAGCTCTTGAGCTTCCTCCCATCCAATAATCTCGACGATCCGCCGCGCCGCGCCACCGGCGATCCCGCCGATCGCGCCGACGCCTCGCTCAATTCCGTGATCCCCGAAGATCCGATGGTTCCTTACGACATGAAAGACGTCATTCATTCCATCGTTGACGACAGATATCTCTTCGAAGTCCACGAACACTACGCAAAAAATCTCGTCGTCGGTTTCGCGCGCCTCGACGGGCGCCCCGTGGGCATCGTCGCCAATCAGCCCGCGTTTCTCGCTGGCGTGCTCGACATCAACGCGTCTGTAAAAGGAGCGCGCTTCGTGCGTTTCTGCGACGCCTTCAATATTCCACTAATAACTTTTCAGGATGTTCCCGGGTTTTTGCCGGGCACGCAGCAGGAATTCGGCGGCATCATCAAGCACGGCGCGAAATTGCTTTTTGCTTATGCAGAAGCCACCGTGCCGAAAATCACGGTCATCACGCGCAAGGCATACGGGGGCGCGTATTGCGTCATGTCGTCAAAACACATTCGCACCGACATTAATTTCGCGTGGCCCACCGCGGAAATTGCCGTCATGGGTCCCGAAGGTGCCGTGAACATCGTGTACAAGCGCGAAATCGAGCGCGCGCCCGAATCCGAGCGTGAGAATTTGCGTCGGGAGAAAATCGCGGAGTTTCGCGAGCGCTTCGCCAATCCTTACGTGGCCGCCGAGCGCGGCTACATCGACGCCATCATCACCCCAGCCGAAACTCGCGCGAAACTCATCACCGCTCTCCGCTCCCTCGAAAACAAGCGCGACACAAACCCCCGCAAAAAGCACGGCAACATCCCGTTGTAGTCATCGACCGCGAAAGCTGGTCGGCATGGTGACATGTCGCTTTCAGCGGTTGCGCGAAAAAATATTCCGTTGTCATTCCGAGGAGCCATTCGACGAGGAATCTGCTTGGGCGTTTACGGCCGACGAGTGAATTCTATCGGCGGGTGCCGCACCCTTCGTTTTTAAGGGTGCGGGTTTTGAATTTCTCCATTGCTTCGCCGGTTTCATCTTCAATTTACGTTTGCGTCTCAGATCCTCGGGTTCGCAATGCATGAGAAATATCCTCGTGCTAAAATGCCCTCATGCAACGCGAATTCACCGCCGTATTCGAAAAGCGTGGCCGGTGGTATGTGGCCTATGTGGAAGAAATACCCTGCGTAAATACACAAGGGAAAACCCTTTCCGAGGTCCGGGAAAATCTGAAAGACACACTACTCTTAATTCTCGAAGAAAATCGGCGATTGTCCGGATCGCAACCTTTCGCCCTCGGCTCGGCGAGAACCGATTACCGTCAAAGTCTGAGCCTCAACCGAGTCTCAACCACATGAAGAGACGCGACCTTCTATCGCACCTTGTGGAGCATGGTTGCCAGTTGGTGCGTGAAGGCGCGAGGCACTCCGTTTTCTACAATCCACAAAAGAACGCAACGTCCACAATTCCCCGGCACCGCGAAATAAATGAATTTCTGGCTCGAAAAATCTGCCGCGACCCTGGTGTTCCTCGTCCGAGCTGAGATTTCACGGCCCCATGTGAATCAATCAAAAAGCAACGCTGTGCTAGAATTCGTCGCGGCGCTTTTCGAATATTCAAATGTTCAAGAAGATTCTGATCGCGAATCGCGGAGAAATTGCGGTGCGCATTCTGCGCGCGTGCCGCGAAATGAATATTCCCGCCGTCGTTGTTTTCAGCGAAGCGGATCGCGCGTCGCTCCACGTGCGCATGGCTGATGAAGCGTACGCAATCGGCCCCGCGCCTTCGCGCGAAAGCTATCTTGTGATCGACAAAATTCTGGGCGTGGCGCGCGCTTCCGGTTGCGACGCACTGCATCCCGGCTACGGTTTCCTCGCGGAGAATCCGAGTCTCGCGCGAGCCTGCGCCGCCGCTGGCGTCACTTTCATCGGACCGTCGCCCGAAGCGATGGAGCGTCTCGGCTCGAAGACGGCCGCTCGCCAACTCGCGCGCGAAGCAAATGTTCCCACCGTCCCCGGCACGCTCGATTCCATCGAGCGAATCGGCGACGTCGCGGAAATCGCGCGGCAAATTGGATTTCCGATCGTGCTCAAGGCCGTGGCCGGCGGAGGCGGCAAGGGCATGCGGTTAGTCGAGCGCGAAAACGAACTCGCGGCCGCGTGGCGCGACGCTTCGTCCGAAGCGATCAACGCCTTCGGCGACGGCCGCATGTACCTCGAGAAATTTCTCGTGCATCCGCGGCACATCGAAATTCAAATTCTGGGCGATCATCATGGCCACATGATTTATTTGGGCGAGCGCGAATGTTCCGTGCAGCGCCGCTACCAAAAAGTGATTGAAGAAGCGCCGTCCCCCATCATGACGACGGAATTGCGGCGCGCCATGGGCGAAGCGGCCGTGAAACTTGCTCGCGCGGGCGCGTACACGAGTGCCGGCACGCTCGAATTCTTGGTGGATGCGCAGCGGAATTTTTATTTTCTCGAAATGAACACGCGCCTGCAAGTCGAACATCCGGTGACAGAAATGGTGACGTCGTGCGATTTGGTCAAGCTGCAAATTCGCGTCGCCGCCGGCGAGCCGTTGCCCATTGCGCAAGAAAATATTGCACTGCGCGGGCACGCCATCGAGTGCCGCATTTACGCGGAAGATCCGGACAACAATTTCTTTCCTTCGCCGGGGAGAATTATGGCGCGCAGCGTGCCTTCGGGCCCCGGAATCCGCCTCGATGACGGAGTTTACGCCGGATGGACTGTGCCGAGCGAATACGATCCGATGCTCGGAAAATTAATTGCGTGGGGCGGCGACCGCAGCGAGGCGATTGCACGGATGCGGCGCGCGCTCGATGAATATTATGCCGCGGGCATCAAGACGAACGTCGGCCTGTTCCGCAGAATTCTGGCCGAGCCGGAATTTGTGCGCGGCGACGTGCACACGAAATGGCTCGACGAATTTCTGCTTCGCCCCGTCACGCGCGCGTCCGCGGCAGCGCCGCAGAAGTCCAAACGCGACTCACTTGCAAAGGATGCCGCAGTTCTGGCAGCGGCCATGTGGCACATGAACAGCAGCGCCGCGACAAATCCGCCGTGTCCCGCGCTAAATGCTTGGGTATCGCGCTGGAAGATCGCGGGCCGCCACGAGCAACTTGCGAATGAGCCGCTCCGAAAATGAAACTCGAACTGAGGATCGGGAAGAGCGCACGCAATGTTGAGATCGAGCGCGACGGCGAGCAATTACATTTTCGCATCGATGGCCGTGAGGTGCACGCAGACTTGGCAGAAATTCAGCCTGAAATTTATTCCATTTTGATCGATGGAGAGGCATTTGAAGCGCGCATCGAATCGGATGCAAGCGGGCTGCGCGTGCGAATCGACGGTCGGGAGTTTCCGGTCGCGATTGCCGATCCGCGGCGCTGGCGGCGCGATGGGAATGAACTTGCGGCGGCGGAAGGGCATCAGCAAGTGGTTTCGTCGATGCCCGGAAAGATCGTGCGGGTGATGGTGCGCGCGGGCGACTTGGTTGAGGCCGGACAAGGATTGCTGGTGGTGGAGGCGATGAAAATGCAGAACGAAATCAAATCGCCGAAAGCCGGTACGATCAAGCGAATCGCGGTCCAGGAAGGACAAACCGTCAACGCGGGCGAAGTTCTCGCCGTAATTGTGTGAGCCAAAACCCGGCCGAAGAAATTAGCCAGGCAAATCAGCTCGAACGGGCTTCATCGTCGGGAACGACTAATTTTGGGCGGCGGCGTCAGCGGGAAGCTTGCCGGCGGATTCCACCACTTCCTTCGCAAGATAATTCGTCACGCGGGCTTGATCGCGGGCGTTATTCAAATAAGCGGCGCGCAGCAATTGTTCGCGGCGGTTTTGCAGTGTGGTGCGAACGGATTGCTGCACTTGGGGATCCGAGAGTTGCCGCTGGCCCGCGGGCTCGCGCGCAATCAGTTTCAGAATATGAACGCCATCCTTGAGTTCGACGGGCTTGCTCACCTGACCGGCCTGAAGGCCGAGGACGGCGTTCTTGAGCGCGGGATCGGTTTGATTCAGGGAAGACTGAGGAATAAATCCAAGATCGCCGCCGTTCGAGCCGTTCGAGTCCTCGGAATAATCCATGGCGAGCTGGGCAAAATCGGCGCCGGAGGCGAGGCGCGATTCGAGCATGGCAATTTTCGTCCTGGCCTCGGCCGGTGTTTTGGCATCGTCGAGCTTGCGATTATGAATAGCGGGATCGGGGTGCGGCGTGACGACAATTTGCGCGACGTGATACTGCGGCTCGGCGACGCTGAACTGCGCTTTGTTCTGATTGTAAAATTCGGTGACGTCGGCGTCCGTGATGGTGATTTTCGAAACCACTTCACGATTGAGCAATTTTTGAATCGAGAGTTCGCGGCGAAGTTCCTTTTTGAGATCGTCGACTGTTAACCCATTTTCCTGCAGCTTCTTTTGGAATTCATCCTCGGTGAAAGTAGCCTTCGATTCGTTGAATTTATTTTCCACTTCGCCGTCCGTGGCAATCAGGTTCGCGGCCTTTGCGCGTTGAAAGAGGATTTCATTATTGATGAGCTGGTCGAGAATGCTCAGCTTGAGCGAAAGCGCTTCATCGTGGGAAGACGGCGCACCCTGAGACTGGGCGCGGCTGCGGAAATATTTGTCGACTTCACTGCGATCGATCTGCGTTCCGTTCACGACGGCCCAGACATTCGCGCTGGGGGCCTGTTGGTTCCGACACGAAGTTGCCAGAACGCAGGCCGCCAGGGCCGCGATAAGCGTTAATTTTTTCAGCAACGTGGAGCTCCTTCGAGAGACGTGATGAGCGAGCGGTTCAGGCGGCCTTCCGGACGCGGCCGGCGCGGATGCAAGCGGTGCAGACGCGGACGTGTTTTCGCGCGCCGTCAATGACGGCCTTGACGCGCCGCAAATTCGGATTCCATCGCCGGCGCCGCAGGTTATTGGCGTGGCTGACTGTGTTCCCAAAACTTGGTTTCTTGCCGCAAATTTCGCAAACGAGCGCCATTGTTTCTCCGATTCATTCCCTAAAATGGTGGAGACCATCCTATCAGAGATTGACCGCACCCGAAAGCAAGTGAATTTCGGGGTCAGTTTGAATTTCGACCCCTTGTGTCACGATCAAGAAAATTCAAACTGACCCACTACCGAATTTCGTGACGTTTGTTGTGACTCTATTCTTCTCCCTTTTGCTTGCGAGTCGCGATTTTTTTTGTTGCGCATGGCGAAATTTCGCGTGAACGAAACATGCTATTTGTACCGATTAGGATGGGGTGCGGGTGTTTGTTTTGTGTGAGTTGCGGGGATTTCTAATCCCGACGAGTACCGATTAGAATTTGCGGTTTGCGATGTGGTTGCGCGGTCACCAGCCGGATCAGGTCCATGCGAATTTGTTGGAGTCGCAGTTGTGGACGTGTGCGAAGGCGCCGAAGAATGTTGGGCTGCGGTTTGCGGCGCGGAGTAAGTTGCTGGAGGGGTTTTGTCGTTGCGGGTGTACCAGCCGTCTCCGGTGAGATCGGGTTCGTTGGACGGGGCAGAGTAAACGCCGCGGCCGTTTTTGTTTGCTGGCGGATTTTCGTTGCGCGTGTACCAGCCGTCGCCTGTGACGGACGGATCGATTAGTGCGCGAGAGTAGGCTCGTCGTCCGTTCTGATTCGCGAGGGGATTGGAGATTTCGCGCTGGGGTGCGGGCGCGGAGACGGAAGTGTAAGTGACGTGGCGGGCAGGCTCGACCCATTCGCCGGAAGTGGAGAGCGAGGCGTAGGCTTTGAGGGCGGCGACGATTCCGTGCGCGGAAACGTCGCATTCATCGGCGCGTTCGATGATTCTCTCGAGAGCGCAGCGCATGTTGCGGCGGCGTTTGGCGAAGAGGCCGAGGGCGTGGGCGTGATCGTAAATCGTGCGGCGGTCGCGCAGCATGAAGCGGCTGTAGATGCTCATGGGGCTCTGCCAGTGAATGAACATCTCCTCGATGATTTCGCGGTCGGGATGGTGGCAGATGAAGCATTTGCGCTGGTGACGGGAGAGACGAGAAGCGGCGGACGTTTGTTTTGGCGCGCGAGTGTTTTCCGTGCGCCTGGCGCTTTTGACGCGGGCGGACCGAGCCGCTGACGGCGCGGCGGTTCTTGTTGCCATGGTGAGTCTCCTTAGGATTAAGTTTTTAGGGAGGTCTTAGCGCGGGGCTTGCGGAGCCGGGTGCCATGGCCGCCCTTGAGGAAAAGTGTGAAGCGGCGTGGGGAGGAAGGCAAACAGTAGTGGCTGTGAAAAGAAGCAAGAAATCTGGCCTTAGGCTGGATGTCTGATCCGAGTGCGCCGCACGACTTCGTGGCCGCCCGCGCTTACCTTTGTTTCAATCCTACCGGTAGCTACCGGAGTCAATTCGACCGTTATTATGAGGCCGTCGGTGGCGTGCTGGTCGCACAGTCGAGCGTTTGTATTTGGTGCCCAAATGGCCCTTGTGCTAGGCCTTCGCAGACGAACTCCAAACTCGTGCCGCGCTGGATTTCGGCATCCCCGAACAATACAGGCCATTCGCCGCCTCCGTTATGGACTGGGCTTTGTGTTCTTGCCGCTGTTGAATTGTACCAGTTTTTCCCAAAGAATGTTACCATCCGAGTCACAGAACGTATCAGAAAACTGTTTGGCAAATCTTTTAAGTGCGCGATCCCAAGCCGCTTGAAACTCAACGCTATGTCTGTCAGGGTCGTCCTTCATCAATCTGATGAGTTCCAGGTGGAAATCTGCCGAGTTGGTTACCTTCTGCCAGAAGGCCTGGCCTGCGAGTTTGAAATATCGTCTCACCTCAGTCGGGTTAGGGCGGTTCGATCGCCCGTATCCGCAACCCATGATGGGAACGAACTGTTTTGCGAATGGCCTAAGTGTCGCGCGAAGGGACCGAAGAATCTCATCGAATCTCTGATTTTGCTTCGAAGTTTGGTCGGAGTTGAAGATGTTGGGTCCAGACTTCAGGGCAATCACTTCGTACGCGGTGTCGGTTTCAATCACGAAATCGGCACCTCTAGTCCCTGCAACACGCCCGCCGCAGAGTGCCATGCAAATCGGCTCAAAAAAAACCCCTCCAAAAATCGTTTCATCGGATGACGAAATATGAGCGGAAAGCAAGCGCTCGACCATCTCCGGAGCGCTCTGGATCCCTGTTGCCCTGAACAAATATGGGTTTTTTCTTTTTAGGATTTCGAGGAGGTTGAGAGCGTCAAGCGCCTCTATGCGTCGCTTGTGAAAAGAGGCCAGGCATCTTCTGATGAGAGCTTCCAGCGCCTCGCGTTCTATGGTTGGCATAGAGACTTTTCTTTTCGGTACGAATTCCCTGCAATCGCTGCCGAGCAATTTCGCAGAATTCCGGGTTGATGTCTATTCCAATGTATTGCCGCCCCAGTTCACGGCATGCTACCGCGGTTGTTCCGGAACCCACAAATGGATCGAGGACGACATCACCTTTTTTCGTGAACAACTTGATAAACCACGTCGGAAGCGAAATCGGAAAAGCGGCGCTGTGATTCTTATTACCGCATTCGGTAGCCATGTGGAGAACATTGGTCGGATAAGCAAGGTCTCGTCCAATCCAATTCGACACGTTCTTTCCAAAGCCGCTATCGACGTGCGAATTATCTCTGATTCGGTCGGTCTTGCTGAGGTTCCGGAGACGCGAGTGCCTCCAGTCACCCATCGGGACCATCACGGCATCTTGCTGCATAAAGAATTTCTTTCCCCGAGTAAAATGCAGGCATCGCTCCCACGCGTCTCGGAAGCGGTTCGGCCATTTCCCCGGGTAGCAATTTCTTTTATGCCAGACGTACTCTTCCGTCCAGAGCCAACCTCGCTTTCGCATTTCGAGAATGAGTTCTATGACATACGTGTGGCGCTCGCCGGCGACCACAATTTCCTTGATATTTAACACAAAGGAACCGGTAGGCTTCAGAACACGCCGTAACTCCGCGACGATTGGCAGAAACCATTGGACATACACGTCCGGTTTGATGCCCCCGTACACTCGGGAGCGCCTGTCGGCGTAGGGAGGGGATGTGACGATGAGGTCTACGCTTGCGGAGGGAATGCTTCCCAACACTGTTCGGCAATCCCCCGCGATAATCGAGTCGTAGATTCGCGCCATTTCTGAGGCAACCGTAGTTGAAAAGAGCTCAGGAGTCAACAAAGTTCACCCGCGTGCTTTCCCATTTTGGGCTAATCCACAGCCTAAATTTGATAAGGTGCAATCGAGGGGCCACTATTACTGTGGAGGGGCGCCGAGGTTGCCGAAGGGCCAGAGGCCGAAGAGCTTCAAGAAAACGTCGTCGTGATTGCGAGTTAGCATTTCGGAAGATGTTTCCGGGGGCCACGGAGAGGCGAGGCGCTCGGGACGGTCGGCGATCCAGAAAGCGACGAGGGCCTGTACGGTGGCGTCGCGATCGAGAACGGCTTCGTCGACTTTGTCGAACGTGTCGACGGGCGA
>JBOGNJ010000113.1:0-12778 GCA_050746905.1 Candidatus Acidiferrales bacterium | reverse complement strand
GGAATGGTTGCGCCCGACGAAATCACGTTCGCGTATCTCGAAGGCAAACCCTTCGTCCCGCGCGGAAAAGATTTCCAGCGCCTCGTCGAACACTGGAAGACTCTGCCGTCCGATCCGGGCGCGAAATTCGACGAGACGGTCGAGCTCGACGCCGCGCAACTTGCGCCGCAGGTCACTTGGGGAACGAATCCGGGCATGGTGATTGACGTCACTTCGCGCGTCCCGGACCCGAAATCGTTTCCCAACGATGTGGACCGGCAGGCCGCTGAGCGCGCCCTTGTTTACATGGACCTCAAGGCCGGCACGCCCATCACGGACATTCACCTCGACCGCGTCTTCATCGGCTCCTGCACCAATTCGCGTCTCGAGGATTTGCGTGCCGCCGCGAAAGCCGTCGCCGGAAAACACGTTTCGAAATCGCTGAAGCAGGCGCTCGTCGTGCCCGGCTCCCGCCGCGTGAAAACGCAAGCCGAAGCCGAAGGCCTCGACAAAATTTTCCGCGATGCCGGATTCGAGTGGCGCGACGCGGGTTGCAGCATGTGCATTGGCATGAACGATGATGTGCTGCTTTCCGGCGAACGCTGCGCCAGCACTTCCAATCGCAATTTCGAGGGACGCCAGGGTAAAGGCGGTCGCACGCATCTCGTCAGTCCGCTCATGGCCGCCGCCGCCGCCATCGAAGGCCATTTCGTCGACGTCCGCAAATGGCGCAACGGCAGCGATTCAAACTGAGTGCATGAAAAGCGTTGTACACTGTAAAGACAGGGAAACAACTTACCCGGGCGAGGTGAGCGCCCGCCCTTGACGGTAGGAGTTCCTCATGAAAACGCTGAAGTTTACGTACTGGAAGGATGGAGATTATTATTTAGGATTCCTTAACAACTATCCCGATTACGAAACACAGGGAACGTCAAAGGAAGAATTGATCCGTAATCTAAGAGATTTGCTCGCCGATCTCGAATCGGGCGAAATCCCCTATGTACGCAAGGTGGAAGAGCTGGTCATTGCTGAATGAAGCGGCGCGACCTCGTCAGCAAACTGGAAGAACTAGGTTGCGTTCTCGTTCGCCACGGAGGAAGCCATGACTAGCACACGAACCCAGCGACCAAGAAGTCTCAGCCAGTGCCCCGCCATAACGAAATCCATGAAGGATTGGCAAAGTCCATCATCAGAAAGCTCAGCAAAGAATGAGATGTTCATGGAAGGCCACTTCGTCGACGTCCGCAAATGGCGCAACGGAAACTAACAATGCAAAAGCGCAAACTTGGAAAAAGTAACTTGGAAGTATCGGCTCTCGGGCTCGGCTGCATGGGACTGAGCGCTTCCTACGGCCCAGCCGTAGACACGCAGGAAGGGATCTCGCTGATTCGGGCGGCCGTTGAACGCGGCGTCACATTCTTCGATACCGCCGAGGTCTACGGCCCGTTCAAAAACGAAGAACTCGTCGGCGAAGCTCTCGCTCCATTCCGTGACCAGGTGGTCATAGCCACCAAGTTCGGGTTCAAATTTGACCCGAACACCAGCAAACAAGCCGGGCTGGACAGCCGGCCGGCTCACATCAAGGAAGTCGCCGAGGCGTCGCTCAAGCGGCTCAAGACCGACGTCATCGATCTGTTCTATCAGCACCGCGTTGACCCGGACGTGCCCATCGAAGACGTCGCGGGAGCCGTGAAGGACCTGATTCGAGAAGGTAAGGTCAAGCACTTCGGCCTATCCGAAGCGGGAGTGAAGACCATTCGTCGCGCACACGCTGTCCAGCCGGTCACCGCCTTGCAAAACGAATACTCGCTGTGGTGGAGAGAGCCTGAATCGGAAGTGTTGCCGGCACTTGAGGAACTCGGGATCGGCTTCGTTCCATTTAGCCCGTTGGGAAGGGGTTTCCTCACAGGAAAGATCAGCGAAGATACGAAGTTCGACAAAAACGATTTCCGCAACATCGTCCCTCGCTTTACGCCGGAGAATCGCAAAGCGAATCAGGCGTTCGTGGATCTGCTCGCCAGATTTGCGCAAGAGAAGAAAGCGACTCCTGCTCAGATCGCACTCGCTTGGCTGCTTGCGCAGAAGCCGTGGATTGTGCCGATCCCGGGCACGACCAAGCTGCACCGGCTAGAAGAAAACATCGGAGCGGCGAACATCGAACTTTCGCCCGGCGATCTCCGCGAACTGGAGGCCGCAACCTCAAAGATCGCGGTGCAAGGGGCCCGCTACCCAGAAGCGCTGCAAAAAATGGTGGGCCGCTGAGCGTCGCCATGGCAAACAGATGTAAACTCTGCGCAAGGGCACAACGGGAACTGAAAGACAGTGGCGAGTGACGAGTAATCAGAGCGTGCGACATGAATAGGAACGCGGTAAGCGAAGCGAGTCGGACGACGCTCGGCATTGAGGGCGTCTGCCCGCTGCTGCAGGTTTACGATATGCCAAAAGCTGTGAATTTCTACCGAGACGTGCTCGGCTTTGACGTCGTAGAGCAATCTCCAATTGTCAGAAGCCCGGAGGGCGAGTATTTCCACTGGGCGATGCTCCGCCAAAATGGAACCACGATAATGCTTAACACCGCCTACGATGAAGGTCAGCGCCCGCCTCAGCCCGATGCGCCCCGCATGGCGGCGCACCGCGACACATCGCTATACTTCGGCTGCCCTGACGTGGACGCCATTTATGGCCGCATGGTCCGTCTTCGCGTCCACGTGGCAGAGAAGCCCGCGAATATGCGCTACGGTTTGAGAGCCCTTACAATTCAAGATCCCGACGGCTATAACATCACCTTCCACGGGCCGTTGAAACCAAGATGACGCGAGGTATCGATTAGTGAAACCGTTCACAAAACATACCGGGCTGGTGGCGCCGATGGATCGCGTCAACGTCGACACCGACCAAATGGTGCCCAAGCAATTCCTGAAATTCCTGACGCGCGAAGGCTACGGTCGCGTGCTGTTTTACGACTGGCGGTATTTGCCCGGCGAAAAACCGAATCCCGATTTCGTGCTGAACAAACCGCGTTACAAAGGCGCATCCGTTCTCTTGGCGCGGGCGAATTTCGGATGCGGCTCCAGCCGCGAACACGCGCCGTGGGGCATCGGCGATTACGGATTTCGCACCATCATCGCGCCCAGCTACGCGGACATCTTCTACAACAATTGTTTCAAGAACGGAATTCTGCCCGTCACGCTTCCCGACGAAGATATTGACGAGCTCTTCGCGCGCACGGAAAAAAATGAAGGCTACACGCTGACCGTCGACCTGGGAAATCAAACCGTCAGCGACGACAAAGGTTTCGAGCGTTCATTCGAAATTGACCCCTTCCGCAAAAGCTGCTTGCTCAAAGGACTCGACGACATCGGCCTGACGCTCGAACACGAGCCGGACATTTCCGCGTACGAAAAGAAAGGCCTGCCCATCCCCGAAATGGTCGACGCCGTCGACATAAAATTTTACTCCCCGCAAAATTAATTTCCGGTTTTCGATTTCCGTTGATTTGAATTTTAGTGCGTGGTTGTGGCTCGCGTTTGGCAGGTGAAAACGCAGGCAGGCGGCAAATTGCGCCAGATAATTTTGGACTCGACAGAATCGAAATAGCGGCTGAGCGTGGGTCGCAGGCTGAGTCGGCGCAGGCGTCCATTCGCGAATTGCATGCCGTGGATATATTGATATTGCGTGAGGACTGTGTTCTCACGCAGAAAAGGCATGAGCCGCTGGAAAATTTCGGTGCGTTGCGCCTCGGACATAAAGCCGAGGCCGAGCGACGAAGCGACGGCGTCCACGTGATCGTAGCCGCGCCTGTGCAACTCGGCGTCGACGTTTGCAACACTCGCGTTGATGAGCACCAGCCGCGCGTCCTTGAACTTCCTTCGCAGATGGCTGCAAAAGCGGCGATTGATCTCAAAGACGAGCAGCGTCGCTGCGGCCGGCAACGCCTCGAGCAGCGATTGCGTGATCGCGCCCGTGCCCGCGCCTAATTCCAACGCGATGCGCGCCCTCGAAAGATGCAGCGGCGCGAGCATCGCGGAAGCCAAATGAGGCGAACTCGGCGCAATGGCCGCCGTCGTGTAGAAATCGTCCAACGCTCCGGCGGCAAATACTCGAAAGCTCATGTGTCAGCGTCCTCAGGAAAACTTTGCGCAGACCCTCGAGCCGGGATTTCGGGTTTGCAAGCGTGACGACTTGAAATATACACCAATTGCATGCGCCATGAGCGCCGCTTTCTAAAGAATATTACAATTGCGCACATCGCGGTTCACGACCATAAATCTTTTGGATCCCAGGGAGTTATTTGCGCGCGCTTTTGCGAACGAGTCGAATTTCAAAAAGCTTCGGCCACAGCTTGCCCGTAACAAATAATCGGTTATGCGTTGCATCGAATGCGATGCCGTTCAGAACCGCGTCAGAATCGGCGCGTTCGCCCGCGGGAAGCAATCCAGTCAAGTCGACCCAGCCGACGACATGTCCGTCTTTCGGTGAAATCATGGCGATGAGATTTGTCTGCCAAACATTCGCGTAAATTTCGCCATGAATATATTCGAGTTCATTGAGGTCGTGGATCTCGACGCCGCCATCGGAAACGATGATGCGCTTCACTTCGCGGAACGTTTGCGGGTCCAGGAAACGAAGCGAAGAACTGCCGTCGCTCAGAATCACATGCACTCCATCTTGAGTGAGTCCCCAGCCTTCGCCGTCGTAATGAAAAGTGCGCAGCAAACGAAAACTGCGGCGGTCGTAGACGAATCCTGTGTGTGCTTTCCAGGTGAGTTGAACCAGTGTGTTTCCCCAATTCGTGAGCCCTTCGCCAAAAAGATTCGCGGGCAGGTCGTGACGTTGAAGGACGTTTCCCGTTTCCAAGTCGACTTTGCGTAGAGAAGACTTTCCGTTCAACCCAGTGCTCTCGTAAAGATGGCCGTCCAAATAAATCAAGCCTTGCGTAAACGCCGCGGGATCGTGCGGGTACGTATGGACAATGCGATAGCCGTACGCCGCAGGTTTGTTTTCAGATTTTACAGTCGTGTCTGCAATGAGCAGCGTCAAGAAGAGGAAGCAAAAAAGCGCCTTGCGTATGTGCGAACGGGACATTTTGGCTCGACTAAAATAGCACGCGCCGGAGCCAAGCACTACGGTGCGCTGCGGGAACGCGGATTACTCGGCGGCGCGGATTCGGATTCGGCAGCGTATAGTTTGCAGGCGCCGAGGCGGCGAAACAAAGCGGCGTCGCGCGGAAAAATTGTCCCGAGAGACCAATCCACGGCGGCTTGGAATTGCTTTTTCAGGTTCACGAGTTTGTAGAGATGCACCGCGTTCCAAAAAAGCCATGCGAACCCGCCGTGGAATTGAATTCCGCCGACGCTGACGACAGCGTCGTGCGCGCCAAACGAGACGATCATTCCTTGCGAAACGCAACGATAACTTGGCGGCGTGAAGAGAGCGTAGTTCTGGTCGCTGATGAAGAGGGTTTCGTAATCGGGCGCGTTGCGGAAAAGGAGCTCCAAGTCAACGACCGCTTGCATGCCGGCGAAGCCAGAACCGAGGGCAATGATACATCTCATAACGAATTGATTATCTCGTGACGGACGGATCCAGGAAGAAACGATACGGCCGGATTCATTCTTATACTGGAGGAGTATGGCCGGTGGATGAGGTCGCGCGGGAGCGGTAGATGAGCCACGCGACGGTGGAGCACATGCCGAGCCAGCCGAGGGCGCGAACCGCGGCGGCGATGGCGGTGTCGTGATTGAGGACGCCGACGCTGGAGAAAAGATAATTCCAGTCGTGGATGACGTATTCCGCGTCGCCGACGGTGAGCAGAGGCAAAGCCTGAGCGCGCGCGTCGGCCATATAGGTGGCGATGGGGAGAAATTGTTCGAAGAAGAAAAATGCGCAGAAGGCCGTGCCGGTGACGTGGCGCTCGAAAGCAAAATACACGGCCAGAGCGAAGGGCGCGAAGAGTTGTAGGAATGTGCCTCCCGCGATGGCGAGCCATTGGCCGAACCAACGAAAAAGCATGTGGCCGCCTTCGTGAACAGGAATAAAAACGAGGTCGATCATCAGGAGCGGGCCCTGACCGCGCAGGGCTTGATAGAGAAACAGGAGATAAAAAATCAGCCACACGATGAGGGCCCATCGCGCGACGGGCTTCCAGTCGTTTTCGAGCGCGTCGAGAAACGGCAGGCGCTCGGTGATGGAATCAGGGAGGTTCATAGAGCTGTGACTCTCTTCTCCTTATCCCATCTTCGCGCAGGAATCAGGCGGAAGGCCACGGCGAGATTCCTCGCGGCCCTCAGAATGACAACAATCACGGGAAGAACTCGCGATGGTCGCCAAACCGTGAATTTTGCGTTGCGGGTGACAGCAACTGAACGCAAGAAGAATGCATTTAGTGCGCGTCTTGAAACCGGTCGCGCGGGTTCCTTGACTTTGTGCGCCGCGAATGTTTTTTTAGTTGGTAACACTTTTCCACGAGACGGTCCGCTCTTCGACCAGGTTCGAGAGCAGGCAAATCGCAAGGAGCTGACATGAAACGCATCTTCGCACTGTTGTCCGTCCTGGTATTTTCAGCCGTGACTCTCTCCGCGCAATCCGCCCGGTGGCAGCTTGTCCGCGCGGAATACGGCGCGGGAAATGCCTGGGTAGACGTGACCGACCGCGTTCGCTCGCTTATCAGCGGAGGTGTGCTTCATATCCGTGCAGATAACGACACGCTAGGCGGTGATCCCGCGATTGGCGCACCTAAGACGCTTCGCTTGCGAGTGCGGGACAATGCCGGGCATGAGAGGACTTTGGAATTTCGCGAAAAAGAAGCTGTCGAATTATCGCTGAGCGCCGGCGAACGCGAGCATGAACGCGATGGCGATGGCGACCACGGTCGAGACGGCGATCGAGATCATGCTCGGGACGGCGGAAGGCTGCGGATTACGCGCGCAACTTACGGCGCACGCGGCCGCACTCTTGATGTGACCGACCTTCTCAATTCCCACATCGAACGCGATCGGCTGAGCGTTCCCGTGAACAATTACACGATGGGCGGCGATCCTGCCCGTAATTCCCCCAAGGCGCTCACCGTCTGGTACAGGTACGATGGCGCGGAGTTGCAAGCCCGCGTCGAGGAAGGCGGCACACTCAGCCTTCCCGCCGACGATTCTTCCCGCGTCGAGCGGGGATTGCAAATCGTGCGCGCCGATTATGGGGCGGAGAACCACTCCGCAGACGTGACCGCACGCCTGACTTCCCGCATTCGCGACGGCCAGCTTAGCCTTCGCGTGAACAACGACACGATGGGCGGCGATCCCGCCAAAGGCCGGCCCAAGCGATTGAGAGTGGTTTACCTTTGGCAAGGAATCCGCCACGAAATGTCGACGCCCGAGGGCGGCGCGCTCGCGATTCCGTGAGATGCCCGCCCGTGATATCGAAATAACCGTTCAGCCTGCTATTTATTGTAGACGCCGAAGATCCACGGGATGCCGACCAAGCCTGGCTGGACGCGGACTTCAACGGCGTCGCCATTGTGGAAGAGGTCGTAGTCCTGACGCGTAACGGCGAGGCGCTCGAGGCCGCCGTCGCGCCAGGAAGTGACGATGAGCTGATGCATGGGCAGCAGGCCGGGCATGGCAAAGCGGCTGATAACCGTCGCTTGGAAATTCTGGGGCGGCGAGCGGTCGAGCGCGCCATTGATAAAAAGCAGTGTGCCGAGGAGCCAGGGAAGCGGCACGAGGCCGTGGAAAATCCGCTTAAGCACTTCGACTTCCTGACGGCGCAGAGCGCGACGCTCGACCCACACGGCGAGAAAAATCGTGGCGAAGAAAATCACACCGATGAAAATCAAAATACCATCGAGTTCCAAGGGCGGATAAAGAAAACTCGGAACGAAAAATGCAATGGCGCCGAGCAAAAAAATGCCGAAACGGTTGACGAGGCCGCGGCGCATGGCGCGATTGGCTTCGGCAGGCGCGAGGTGGCAATACTCGCAGACTTCGTCCGGGCGCGCGGAGACACGTTCGGCGCCGCAATTTGGACAGCGCCGCAGGTGGGAGCTCACGGGTGGGCGAGTTTCCAAATGAGGTGATTGAGGTTCATGCGCGTTTCCTGGCTGATTTCGGTGAACTCGACGACCATGCCCTTGCCCGCGTCTACACGGCGAACAATGCATTTAACATTGATGGTTTCGGGCAACAGAACGCGAGCTGAGAATTCGGCGCGCGCCCAGAGCGGCTCGTGCGTTTCGAGATACATTCCCGATGCGCTGATATCGCGGAGCGCGGCGTCCAAAGTAACTTCACCCCACGTGATTTCGACTTGCGCCTTGCAGGGATAACGCGCATGTCTGCGACGCTCTGATTCTTTCACTCAGGCCGTCTCCAAAAAACGATGGGCCGCAAGGTTTCGTCGTCGAAACGATGCTATGCAGGCATGCGGGCACGTGTCAACGATTATAAGGGCTCCGGCGCTCGTCGGGAGAGAATCGCCGGCGGTGCACGGTGGAGTATAATTCGCGGATGACTTTGCCGGAGTTTTTTGTGAAGCAGAAGCAGGCGATTCGCGCGCGCAGCGAAGACGTTTTTCGATTGCTGCGCGCCGAACATCTGGAATGGAGTCCCGGAAATGGCGCGCTGACGATTGGGGAAATGCTGCGGCATTTGTGGGTGTCCGAGGAAGGCGTGAGACGCGTGGCGTTGGATGGCAATTTTGCATATTACGAGAAGCGAATTCCAGGAGGATTGCCGGCGGTGCTCGGCGGCGCGGCGCGTTCCATCGAGGAAGAATTGCGGCAGATCGCACGGGTGCACCAGGACACGCTTGTGGCGGTTAGCAAATTGCACCCGGAAGAATGGGACGCAGAACGCGTGAATGATGCGATCGGGTTCCGCCGGAAGGCGAGTGTGATCTTATTTGGCATCAACGAGCATGAAGTGCACCACCGCGCGCAGTTGATGACTTACTTGCGGATGCTGGGCGCGCCGGCGCCGGAGCCGTTTGCGAAGCGGTGATCGATGTCTCGGCATGCTTGAGCGCTACTTTTGGGGGACGGCGCGGATGCTGGAAGGCTGCTGGTCGAGGCAGGCGATGTTTTCGTCGCGGCCGTTGGCGAGCATCTCGCAGTCGATCTCTTGGGCGGTACGCACTGCGTCGTTACGATTTGTGCCAGACGCTTGCGCGCAATGACTGCGGCCGTGGAAATCGACGCAGACTTCGTAGTGATCGACGCTTTGGCGAAATGAAGAATAGATGAGCGCGGCGGCGAAAATGACGCCGGCGATGATGATGTACCATTTCATGTTGATGCGTTTGGGCTGCAGGGACATGAGTTATGTTTTTATCACGGTTGTGACGAGAGGCAAAATCGTGCGCGTCGAAACGCGACATCGAAAGTCACGGAATGAAAAAGCCGGAGCGAAAAGCTGCCCGCCTGAAGGCGGCCGCTACAAAGGCTCCGCACGACCCAGGCTGCGGGCGCAAACATAAATTGCCGGTCAGCTCGGCGATTGCGGCTACGGCGGCGGTTTTTTTGCGGTGGCGCGGTGGGCGACTTCCTGTTTGATGTAGGCGCGGAGATTTTCCGGGAGGGTAGCGGCGGCGGAAAGTTCCTGCAGGTCGCGCATGGTGATTTCAGGCAGGAAACGCATGACGGCGGCGAGTGGCGCGGCGGGATGGCGTACGAGAGCCATGCGGATATTGTAGTCGAGCGACCAGCGCGAATGATGCGCGATGGCGTGGACGACGCGCTCGTGGGCGTCAGGATCCGCGAGGACGCGAAGAATTTGCGCTTCGTTCAGAAATGGATTATTGAGCGCGAGCGGCGCGGCTTGCGGATGGCCTTCGGCAAGGATTCCTCCGGCAACGCGCGCGGAGGCGCGTCGCGCGAGCGCGAGTTTTTCGCCGACGGGAAGCTGCGGTAGACGTTGTAGCAAAAGTTCCTCGGATACGCGGCGAATATCCGCGGGCGCGGACGGCAATAAACTCACCTGCACCAGATCGAAGAGAAAAAACTGGCGAAGCAAGGCGAGGGCCACGCGATGCGGCGTTCGCGGATGGCGCGCGAGGCGCAGGCGCACGCCTTCATTCTTTTTCCAGGACGGATGCGCCGCGATGGCGCCGAGAAGTGACGCAGGAAGATCGAGGCGTTCGAGCAGGATGCAGACGTCGCTTTCGGTGAGGCTGGGATTGGCGAGGGCGGCGACGAGAACTTCCTCGGCGGGATCGTGGAGGAATGCGCGGAGGGCGTTGCCGGAAGCGGTGCGCGCCTCGGCGATGCGTTCGGTGAGTTCACGTTCCATCGGCGGCAACGTTCGAGACACTTTTGCGCGCGAGTTCGGCAGCGGCTTGCGCGGGAGAAATGTCAAGCGGGTCGATATGCGCCGCAGGAGCGATGCGCGACAATTCCTGATCGAGAGCGGCGTCGAGATACTTGCTGTGGCCGAAGACGCCGCCGGATTTCGCGAGAACGAAGGGCTGATCGTTGAGACTGAGCGCATCGATGACGCCTTTTGCGAGGCTTGCGAGGGATTTCGCGGCGTCAGCGAGAATCTGTTGAGCGACTGCATCTTCGGCGGCGGCGGCGATCACGACGGAAAAAAGCTTTGGGAAAACGGCGTCGGGACGCTTGGCGATGCGCTCGAGGATCAGGTCCCAGCCTTCTAATTTTCTGCCGGCTCCTTCGGCACTGAGAATTTTCTCGCCCAGCGTGGTGGGCGGGCCGAGGTGGTCGCGAGCGCGCAGAGCGGCTTCGATGGCGCGGCGGCCAATGTCGTAGGCGCTGCCCGGATCGCCGATCCACGGACCCCAGCCTCCGGCGCGGGCCATTTTGCCCGCGGAATTGCGTCCGCAGGCGGCGGAGCCTGTACCGGCGACGATGACGATTCCCGCTGCGTTTGTCCGGCTATCAACGCTCTGGTGACTAATGGCGGCTTCGAGGGCGATTTCGATGTCAGTGACGACTCGAACAGAGGCTTGCGGAAATGCGTGGCTAAGAAAGCTGGCGAGGCGGCGGGCGACGCGCGGACGTCCGGCGCCAGCGACCCCTGCACAAATGGCACGAACGCTTTCGGTTTCCTGGCGGGCTGCGGAGAGGGCGCGGCGCGCGGCGTCTTCGAGCGCAAAGAAGGCTTTCGCGAATCCGACGCGCAAAGGATTCCCGGGACCGCCGGTGGTCCCGGCGAGGAGTTGACCGGTGGCGTCGAGGAGGACGCAGTCTGTTTTTGTGCCGCCAGCGTCGAAACCAAGGAAGATGTTCATTGGTTCATCATTCCCTCTTTGCGAATATTACTTCAGGGGGCTGTAAGCGGCGGCGTGATTTTTTATCCCGTGGCTGGAATGCGCGGTGGATCGCGAATTAAGCGGAGTTCCCACCCTTCGTAGGAATCGCTCACTTCACAAAAGGCGCTCAGTGCGGGCAGGATGGGGCACCGTCCAGACACCTCTCAAGTGCCGCTGCCCGATAAGCAGATCTCTCGCCGCATTGCCCGCCTACGGCGGGTAAACTCCTCGGGATGACAACACACAAAACCACTGAAAAAGCAGCCGGCCTTGCCGAAACGAACTGGCGGAACGCCCAAATCGCAGGAGTAAAGCCGCAGAGTCTCGGAATACGCGAGACTCTGCGCTACCGGGAGCCGCGTTTACGCGGCGCGGGCCGACGATAGTCGGCCCCTACGAGTGCAAAATCGAACAAAGAAAAAACTGCCGGCCTTCCCGACAAGAATCATCGGGACGCACAAAGCGCGAAAGGCCGCCTCTACAAAGGCAAAAGACACAGGCGCGTGGGGATTTGTTGACATGGCTTAGACGAGGCGGTTAGCATCGCGCCGCCTACGCGGGAGAGGCAGTTCACCGCGAGCGGACGCCACGCGATGCGCATCAGCACGATCGACGTTGTAATCATTGTTGTGTACCTGGCGGGCGTGACGCTGTTCGGCGCCACCTACGGGCGCAGCCAGCGGACGATTCGCGACTACTTCCTGGGAGGGCGCAGCGCGCCATGGTGGGCGCTGGCCTGCTCGATTGTCGCCACGGAAACGTCCACGCTGACCATCATCGGCACGCCGGCCATCGCGTACGCGACGAATCTGGAATTTCTGCAACTGGTGATGGGATACGTGGTGGCGCGCGTGATCCTGTGCATCATTTTAATTCCGCAATATTTCCGCGGCGAATTTTATACGGCGTACCAATTGCTCGAGAAAAGATTCGGCACGCGGACGAAGTCGGCGGCGGCAAGTATTTTCGTGGTGACGCGGGCGCTGGCGGAAGGCGTGCGATTCGCGGCCATCGGAAAAGTGGTGAGCATCCTGCTGGGCACGGGCGACCGCGTATCGGTGGCCGTGATCACGCTGCTGACGTTGTTTTACACGTTCCAAGGCGGAATGCGCGCGGTGATTTGGACGGACGTGATGCAGTTCTTTTTGTATATCGCGGGCTCGGTGGTGGCGTTTTTTCTGTTGCTGCACCGGATTCCCTTTGGATGGACGGGCGTGGTGCATGCAGCAGCGGCCGGCGGCGACAAGCTGCGCGTTTTCGACTTTCATTTCAGCCTGACACAGAGCTATACGTTCTGGTCGGGGCTGATCGGTGGGACGTTTTTGACGATGGCGAGTCACGGGACGGATCAGACGATGGTGCAGCGGCTGCTGGCGGCAAAATCGGAGCGCGACAGTAAAAAAGCGCTGCTGGCGAGCGGCGTGATTGTGTTTGTGCAATTTCTGCTGTTTTTGCTGATCGGCGTGATGCTTTACGTTTACCGGCAACACATTCCCTTTGCGATTCCGGGAGGTGATGCGGATCGAATCTTTCCGGAATTTAT